>JAJNBA010000066.1 GCA_021155985.1 Actinomycetes bacterium | reverse complement strand
GGGAGCCCGGCGTTCCCGAGCGCCTCGTTGACCTCAGCGATGTGCCAGACGTCGTTGGCTGAACACTCGCTGGATCACCGAGCCGCGGGTGTGCGCCATGACTCGTCCCACTCGGGACGACGGATCGTCTACCGATCGGGCGCCGGCCGGTACGCGAGTCGCACCACGCCTGAGGCGAACGTCGTCGCGCCGATCAGCTCGAGGCGGACGGGCCCGACACCTTCGAAGATCCGCGGTCCCGCCGGCCAGATCGACGGGCTCACCCAGAACCAGAACTCGTCGATGAGGCCCTGGGTGATGAGGGCGTCGGCCAGCTCGCCCGCGCCGACGGCGACCAGACTCCTGTCGTGGCGGTCCTTGAGCGCGGTCACGCTCTCGGCAAGGTCGCCCTCCAGCAGGGTGGCGTTCCACTCCAACGGCGCGCGCAGGCTCCGGGACGCCACGTACTTGGGCATGCCGTTCATCTGGTCCGCGAACGTCGCCAGGTTCGGATCGTCGGCCAGTGTCGGCCAAACCGCGGCCAGTCCCTCGTAGGTCTTGCGCCCCAGCACCATCGCGTCCGCCGCGAAGAACTGCTCCAGCGCGACCTGGTTGCTGTCGGCGTCAAGCACCAGCCACCCATCGGGCTCCGGCACCGGCGCCTCGAACGCGCCGTTGATCGTCATGGAGTTGTTGATGACAAGTCGTCCCATCGAGACCTCCTCGTCGTCGAGCCAGCCGTTCAGTCGTAGCGGCGGATCGAGCGGACGCTGAAGAGGACCATCAACGCGCCGGCGCCGGCCACGACCGCGAACCCTCGACCGATCGCCGGCCACTCCAGATCGTGCAAGACCAGCGAACGCATCCCCTCCATGATGTACGTGACCGGGTTGTAGGTGGCGGCGATCTCCATCGGTCGGGTGAGCAACGGACGTGGGACGAAGTTCGGCGTGAGGAACAGCAGGGGGAAGAAGATCAACCCCGCCGAGTTCGTCGCCGCGGCACTCCTCGTCTTGAGCGCGATCAGCTGCATGAAGCCGGAGAACACGACGGCCCACGTCGCCGTCAGCAGGATCAGGAGGACGAACCCGAGCGGGCCGCTGGCGATCCGGATCCCGAACGGAAGCGCGATCAGGACCATCACGATCGCGATCGCCGCGCTCTTGAGCGCCTCCGCCGCGAGCCGGCCGAATACGATCGCCGTCCGGGGGATCGGGGCGGCGCGCAGCTTGTCGAAGTACCCGCCCTCGATGTCCTCCACCAGGTACAGCGCCGCGGTTCCGAACGACGCCGCCAGGAGCAGTGCGCTCGGGAGCTGGAAGGCCGCGTAGTTCTGCCCCGCGAGGAACGGGGTGCTGGTCGACGGGAAGATCTCGGCGGCCTGCCCCACGTTCACCACGAGGAAGAACAGCGGGATGAAGATCGTGGGGAACAACGCCTCCGGGGTTCGGAGGGCCTCCCGGATCGACCGCTGGATGAGCACGACGTACTTGTTCACGCATGTACCTCCTGCACCTCGCCGGCGGCGCGTTCGCGCGTCCGTCCGGTCGCTTCGAGGAACACGTCGTCCAGCGTCGGCTCCTGGGTCAGCCCGCGACGTTGCCGCAGATCGGCCTTCAGCTCGGACGGTGTTCCTTCGGCGACGATCAGGCCGGCATCGATGATCGCGAGCCGCTCGCAGAGCTGATCGGCTTCCTCGAGGTACTGGGTGGTGAGGAAGACCGTGGTGCCCTGGTCGTTGATCCGCCGGAGCTCGTCCCACACCGTCAGCCGGCTGGCGGGGTCGAGGCCGGTCGTCGGCTCGTCCAGGAACAGGACGTCGGGCCGATGGACGAGGGCCGACGCCAGGTCGAGCCGGCGCTTCATGCCGCCGGAGTACCCCTTGATCCGTCGATCCGCGTCTCCGTCGAGATCGACCAGCTTGAGGAGGTCGTTCGCCCGCTCGGCGGCCTGCGCCGGAGACAGGCCGTAGAGGCGCCCCTGGAGGATCACGAGCTCCCGGCCGGACTGGCGGATGTCGAGGCCGGCCTCCTGGAGCGCCACGCCGATCCGCAGGCGGGCGGCCTCCGGGTCGGCGGTCACGTCGACCCCGGCGACGCGCGCCGAGCCCGAGGTGATCGTCATCAGGGTCGTGAGCATCCGCACCGTCGTCGACTTGCCGGCGCCGTTGGGCCCCAGGAACCCGAAGACCTCCCCTTCTCGGACATGCAGGTCGACGCCCCGCACCGCCTCCACATCCCCGCCACGGCCCGTGTAGTGCTTGACGAGCTGCTGTGCCTCGATCGCGTAGGTCATGGGACCGCACCCTATCCAGTGAGACCGACGCCGAGTCGTCACGGGGCGGCCACGAGTCTCGGGTCCCAAGTCGTCCGGTAGCGTTCCGAACGGATCCTTGGGTCGAGGAGGGACGAGATGACGGATCGTTGGGTCGGAACGCAAGAGGAATGGCAAACGGCTCGCGACGAGCTGCTGCGCCTCGAGAAAGAGCACACGCGGATGGGCGACGACCTCGCCAGGAAGCGACGGGAACTCCCCTGGGTGCTCGTCGAGAAGGAATACCGCTTCGACACCGGGGACGGCGCCCGGACGCTCACAGAGCTGTTCGACGGTCGCTCGCAGCTCCTCGTTTATCACTTCATGTTCGGTCCCAGCTACGAGGCCGGCTGCCCGACGTGCTCCTCGTCCGCCGACGCGGTCAACGCCGTGCTGCCCCATCTCCACGCGCGCGACGTGACGATGCTCTACGTCTCACGGGCGCCGATCGAGCGGCTGCTCGCCTACGAGGAACGGATGGGTTGGAGCTTCCCGTGGGTGTCGTGCGGGACCAGCGACTTCAACTTCGACCTCGGGTTCTCGTACACCGACGAGCAGGTGCGTGAGTTCGCCGGGCCGATGCTCGAAGGGGGCGCTCCCGCGGGCGTCGAGGGCAACGCGTTGGCCAGCGGGACCGACATCCCCGGCTACCTCACGGAGGGACCGGGGTTCAGCGCGTTCATCGAGGACGACGGTGCCGTGTACCACACGTACTCGACCCACGCTCGTGGCCTCGAGTTCCTGATGGGGTACTACCCGATCCTCGATCGGGCCCCGAAGGGGCGCGACGAGGGCGAGGAGCCGTGGCTCCGCCGGCACGACGAGTACTAGCGGCATGGCTTCGATCCTCCGACCGAAGGCGTTGCGCCCGGGAGATCTCGTGGCGGTCGTAGCGACGTCCGGGGGGCTGGAGAAGGATGAGGTGCCGCTGCTCGAACGCGGCGTCGGAACGCTCGAAGGGTTGGGATTCGTCGTCCGCGTGTCGCCGTTCGTCGATCTCGATCGGAGCTGGTGGTGGGCGGCCGCCCCCCCGAAAGAGATCGCGGAGGAGCTCGATCGCCATCTCCGAGATCCGGATGTGCGTGCCATCTTCTCGCTCACCGGCGGCCGGATGACCCTGAGCTATCTGGATCTGATCGACGTCGAGGCGGTCCGGGCCGATCCCAAACCGTTGCTCGGGATGAGCGACATCTCCGCGTTGCACCTGGGGCTCCATGCCAGGACGGGTCTCGTCTCATTGCACTCCGACCTCGTCACGTTCGGGTTCGGGGAGTGGAACGAGGTCGAGGACGCTCGCCGCGACCAGCTCACGGACCTGTACCGTCGCGTCCTCACCGAGGACACGCCGCTCGGTCCTCTCCCGGCCGGGAGTCGCTGGGAGCGTTGGCGGTCGGGCCGCGCGGAAGGCCCGCTGATCGGCGGGATGCTCAACCGCCTGGTGCGCGTGCAGGCAACCGCCTCCGCGCTGAGCCCCGAGCGATTCGACGGCGCGATCCTGTTCTGGGAGGAGGCCTTCACGTCGACCTCGGTGGTCTGGAACGACCTGCACGTGCTTCGACAGGCGGGGGTGCTGGACCGGATCTCGGGCATGGTCGTCGGCAGGCCGTTCGAAGTGGAACCGACGCCGCCCGGACCCGACTCGCTCCGTGACATCGTCCTCGAGGTCGTCGGCGACCGTGACATCCCGGTGTTGGGCGACGTCGACATCGGCCACGCGGGGCCGAACCTGCCGATGCCGCTCGGCATCCGCGCCGAGATGGATGCCGATGCACTGATGCTGTCGCTCCTGGAGCCGGTCGTGAGGGCTGCCGAGGGGTGAGCGAACGAGCTCGATGTGCTGGCGTCAGACGTGTGCCAGCACTGCGTCCAGCGGACGCGGAACGTTCGAGAGATCGAGCGCGTCGACGAGCACAGGCCCGTAGTCGATCTTTCGGCTCGAGTTCCCGAGGAAGCGCCTGAGCTGCTGCTCGAGAGGCCGTCCGCGCCATCCGGGCTGCTTCTGGAGCGTCCGGAACGGCCCGAGCTCACCCCGCTCCTCCACGATGTCCACGACGCTCTCGGGGCCGAGCGCGCGGATGAGCTCGTCCTCGAGGTCCTCGACGCACGCGTAGAACCCGAGTCCCTCCAACCCGGGACGCGTCGAGGCCGATCCGAGACCTGCCCGCTCGAGACCGCGACGGACATCGGGCTCCTCGGCCACGTCGTACAACCCCGCCACAGCGATGTCGGACCCACGCGGCCCGAACCGCTCGAGGAACCGCCCGATGTTCTGGGCTCCATCCATGGCGACCACGGCGACACCATCGGCCGTCAGACCGCGTCCCCGCCGCGCTGCGAGCGCCTCGAGCGCGCGTCGGTCGCTGGTGCCTTCGACGAGGACGACGGCGCGCGGGGCAGGAGTCACCGGGTGACGGCGTGGAGGAGGACGGGCTCGGACACGCCCTTCAGCGCGACGGCGCCCACCGGCTGGAAGGCGATCCCGTCCGGGACCACACGATCGACGATCTCTTGCGTGACCAGCACCTGGCCCGGCGCCGCCTGCTCACCGATCCTCGCCGCGAGGTTGACGGTCCGGCCGAAGTAGTCGCCCCCCTGGAACACCACGGGGCCGGTGTCGAGGCCCACGTGCGCGGGCGGCAACCCCGCCGCTGCGATGGCGTCGACCATCTCCAACGCGGCGACGACCCCTCCTGTCGGCTCCCGGAAGTGGAACATCACGCCGTCGCCCAGCCACTTCACGACCTTGCCACCGTGGCGCTCGGCGGGCCGCTGGACGAGCGGCGTCAGACGAGCCGCCAACTCCGCGGCGGCCTCGTCGCCTCGCTCCTCCGTCAGCCGCGTGTAGCCGGTGATGTCCAGGAAGCAGATCGCCGGAGGCCTGACCAGCCGGCTGCGGAGCCCGGTTCGGTCGAGCGCGTCCTCGATCTCCCCGATCAGGTTCTCCACCCACGTGTGCTCCTGATGCGCGTGGTACATCGCGAGCATCGCCTGCTCGAGGAGGGGCGTGGTCTCCTCGCCGAATCCGAGCGTCGCCTCGTGCATCTCCGCGTCGGTCATGCCGGAGGCCAAGGCTGGGAGCACGACGTAACGATGCCACCAGTCCGCCTCCACCTCGGCCATCCGGCGGAGACCGTCGCCGTAGACACGAAGCAATCGCTCGAGGACGGACGTGGGGAATCGCGCCGAGACGAGCTGCTCGATCAGCGGGACGACACGGAGCTCGTCCTCGCGCATCCGGTCCTCCGGCTCGGGGAGGGCGAAGCCGATCGCCTCGCGGAGGACCCTGAGGAGCTCCAGCGGGATGCCCGTCTCCGAGGCGACGTCTTGGAACGAGCGTGGGCTGAGCGGTGCGATCAGGTCGTAGAGCGGGTTGTCGAGCCATCCGAACGACAGCTCCCCGGCGTCGAGCGCCTCACGGATCGCCCCGAGGGGAAGCCCCGTCCGTTCGAGGCCCTGATACAGGCGGGTACGTCGTACGTCGCCTTCCGTGAAGGTGCCGTCCGCGGCGGGAGCCAGCACATTGACGTCGACCAGCCTGGTCACGTACTCAGGATCGACTCCGGCTCGCTCCGCGACCTGTTCCGATGTGATGCCCACGACCCCAGTGCATCACCTGTGAGGGCGGCCGACACTCACCGACGTCACGTATCGGTTCGTCCGACGAGGCGATCCATCCCCACCGAGGGGAGGGCGCCGTCGGGGTGCGAGAACGGCGGTACAGGCCCCCGGGTGTGGGGGCCTGTGCACACCGATCCCGAACCGGCTACGGGCCGGTGACCGTTGACGTGTCGATCGCGTAGGTGAGCGTCGCGAACGCGACCGCGTCCGAATTCAGGTGGAGCACCTCATTCGAGTTGTTGCGGAAGGTGTCGCAGGCTTCGTGGTAGCACGGGTCGTACTGCTCACCCGCCGTGCCGCCGTAGACGGCCGCCTGCGCCGCGGTCTTGATGCCCTCCGCCCCGGTGAACAGCCCGCCGAACGGGATGCCGTTGTTGAAGAACGCCGCATAGTCCGAACGGAAGCTGATCTCCGTCGGCGCCGACGCGAGCCCCTTCGCAGCGTAGAGGTCCTCGAAGAGCTCCTCGATCGCACCGGAGCCGGCCGGGCCGGCCAACCCGAACGCCGAGCCGTCGCCGTCGTAGATGAACCGGACGTAGTTGGGCGATCCGATCATGTCGAAGTTCAGGTACAGGGCGATGTCGGCCTTCTCGGCGGCGGTCAGTCCGCCCACGTAGAAGTTCGAACCGACGAGCCCGCTCTCCTCCGCGCCCCACCATGCGAACCGGACGGTGTTGGTCGGCTCGACGTTCCGGATCTGCTCGGCGACCTCCAGGATCGCCGCGCTGCCGGACCCGTTGTCGTTGATCCCGGGGCCGCGCCCGACGGAGTCGAGGTGCGCGCCGACCACGACGACGTTCCCGTCGTCGCCGGAGTTCGTGTCCGCGAGGACGTTGTAGGTCTCCTTGATCTCGCGGATGGTGTTCGCGAAGATCCGAACCCGCAGGCCTGCGGTCTGGCTGAACTCGACGCCTTGCGTGTACGACACGAAGACGGCTGGGATCCCGCTCGTGTTGGTGGCGCCGAGCGTGAAGACTCCGACGCCCTGGCGGTCCTCCCCCGCGGTGTTCCCCTGGTTGAAGATCACTGCCCCGACCGCTCCAGCGGCCGACGCGTTCTCGACCTTCTGTTCGAAGGTGCAGGAACCCCGCTGGATCAGGGCGATGTTCCCCGCCGGGAACCCGGTGAAGTCGGACCCCTCGCACCCGCTGCTCGACGTGTTCCCGAGCCCGAGCTGCAGGTCGACCGCCGTGACCGACGCGGTGACGTCGCCGGGATCGGACTGTTGCAGCACCTCGAAGTCCTCGCCTTCGACATAGGTCGTGGGCGTCGGTGCGGTCTGCTCCAACGCCGACGGACCGAGCGCCGCCCACGCCAGATAGTCGAACGCCTGGATCACCGGATCGTACCCGGCCGCTTCGAGACGCCCGACGACATAGTCGACCGACGCGTCATAGCCGGGCAGGCCGGAGAAGCGATTCCCGCCGTTCGCGTCCGCGATCTCCTGGAACGCCCGTTGATGTGCGCGAACCTCGGCGAGGTTGACGCATCCCATCAGCGTCCTGGGCGTCAGGTCGGGCCGTCCGCACTGGGTACCGGCTGCGCTCGCCGGGACCGAGGTCAGGCCCAGAGCGATCGTGGCACACGCCACGGCGATGAAGACGCTTGCACGTCTCCGCATGAGGCTCCCCCTCTCTCGAGAGCACCCCCCGGAGGAGTCAAGCCCAGGGCCGCAGGGCAGGTCAAATCGCTGGACGCGCGATGGAAGAGAGGCCGTCGTGCCGCTCGAGCGGATCACGAGCCGGAATCCGGGGGGTGCGAACTCGGTTGTACCGAGGAAGTTCACGACTCGTGCCCGGTCCCTCGAGGATGCTGAGTGCATCCAGGGAGGTCGCAGATGGTCATCGACACCGAGAACCTCGCACCACCCCGAGCAGGTCGCCGCGAATGGATCGGTCTGGGCGTGATCGCCCTCGCCTGCATGCTCTATGTGATGGACCTGACCGTGCTCCACCTGGCGATCCCGGCCATCAGCACGGACCTGCAGCCGAGCAGCGCGCAGCTGCTCTGGATCATCGACATCTACGGGTTCGTCGTCGCCGGGTCGCTCATCACGATGGGGACGCTCGGCGACCGGATCGGCCGCCGCCGCCTCCTGATGATCGGGGCCGCGGCGTTCGGCGCCGCCTCCGTGCTCGCCGCGCTGTCCACGAGCGCAGAGATGTTGATCGCCACGCGGGCCCTCCTGGGGATCGCAGGGGCGACGATCGCGCCCTCGACCCTTTCCTTGATCCGGAACATGTTCCTCGATCCGGAGCAACGGACGAGGGCGATCGCCGTGTGGATCACGAGCTTCTCCGTCGGCGCAGCGATCGGGCCGCTGCTCGGCGGGCTCGTGCTCGAGTTCTTCTGGTGGGGTGCCGCGTTCCTCATCAACGTCCCCGTCATGCTGCTCCTGCTGATCCTCGGACCGAGGCTCCTGCCCGAATTCAAGGACCCGACCGCGGGGAGGCTGGACATCCGGAGCGCCGCGCTGTCGCTCGTCGCGATCCTGGCGGTGATCTTCGGCCTCAAGCAGTTCGCGCAGGACGGGATCGGATGGCTCCCGGTGCTTTCGATCGCCCTCGGCCTCGCGATCGGCGCGCTGTTCGTCCGCCGGCAACGGCTGCTGGACGATCCGCTCATCGACCTCGACCTGTTCCGGGTTCCGGCCTTCACGTCTTCCCTGTTCCTCTACGGATTCGGCATCCTGATGGTGTTCGGTGGGTTCCTCCTCGTGCCGCAGTACCTCCAGCTGGTGCTCGGCCTGTCGCCGTTGGAAGCCGGGCTCTGGACGCTCCCATGGGCGCTCACGTTCGTCGTCGGTTCCCAGGCGACCCCGAAGCTCGCGCAGCGGTTCGCTCCGACGACGATCATGGCCGCCGGACTCGCGCTCGCCGCTCTGGGGTTCGTCGTCTTCACGCAGGTCGACGCGGCGTCCGGGTTCGCGATGATCGTGACCGGCTCGGTCGCGTTCTCCCTCGGAACGGCCCCCGTCTTCACGTTGACGAACGACCTGATCATCGGGTCGGCCCCTCCCGAACGAGCCGGTGCCGCCGCCGGGATCTCGGAGACCACGGCCGAGCTCGGAGGGGCGCTCGGGATCGCGTTCTTCGGCAGCATCGGAGTCGCGATCTACCGGAACGGTGTGGCCGAAGGGATCCCTGCCGGGATCCCGCAGGCACGCGTGGCAGTCGCTCAGGACACGCTCGGCGGTGCGGTCGAGGTGGCGGGGCAGCTTCCCGCCGGTCTCGGCGCCCCACTCCTCGAGGCAGCGAACGACGCGTTCCTCACCGGGATGCACATCGTCGCTGCGATCAGCGTCGTCGGAACCCTGGCCCTCGCGGCGTTCACCGCCACCGTCCTCCGCCGACGGGCCGGTTCCGTCGCGGGCGCCGAGGAGGAACCGGCGTCGATCGGACCGGGTGACGCAGACGAGGGTGTCGAAGCCGCATCCAGCGCACCGTAGGGGAAGTTGGTCCCTGCCGAAGGAGGGCTACCGGTCGATCCCTTGATCGTCCGGCAGCATCAAGATCAGCACGAGCATGTCCTCGGAGCCGGTCACTTCGCTGATGTGGCCCTTGCCGGTCGTGTCCTCGGCGAGCAGGATCGTTCCGGGCGCGAGGTCCCTGAGCTCCCCGTCGCTGGCCTGGATGGTTCCGCCTCCGGAGAGGTACACGGCCAGGAGCCGTTGCGGCACCGGATGCCAGTCGCCGTGCCAGCCGGGGTGAACGAGCTCGAAGCTGTAACTGCTCGCACTCTTCAGGGCAGTCATCAGCACAGGCGGCGCGGGAGGAACGAAGTCGGTCTGCTCGAACGCGAACTGGACGTCCTCGAAGTGGGACTCTCCCTCTTCGTCCGCATAGATCCGAAGGATCATCGGCTCAGGCTAACCCCGCGGTGTCCCAGGGGTGCTCGGCTCTCCACGGCGTTCATCCGCCATTCCCGCGTCGAGCTCAACGGGACCGCGACGAAAGCATCGATGAGGAAGGAGACTGAGTCATGACGGAGCGAGCCTCGAGGGCCGAGCACGGTCGTGTGGAGTTCCTCAACCCGGAAGGTCTGCCTCGGAACCCGGCGTTCAGCAACGTCGCGGTGGTTTCGGGCAACGTCCGCACGATCTACATCGGTGGTCAGGACGCGGTCGATGCCGAGGGGAACATCGTCGGCATCGGTGATCTCGCCGCACAGACCGGGCAGGTCCTGCGCAACCTTCGCACGGCCCTTGCAGCCGCAGGTGCAGAGCCGGAGCACGTCGTGAAGTGGAACGTCCTCGTCGTCGAGGGCCAGGACTTCGCATCCGGCTACGCGGCGTTCCAGCAGGTGTGGGGCGACCGACCCAACCCTCCGGTCATCACGGCCGCCCTCGTCAAAGGCCTCGCCCATCCAGACTTCCTCGTGGAGATGGACGCCATCGCGGTCGTCCCGGCGTAACAAGAAGGTCATGACCACGAAATGTGCGTGGCCGCGTCTCGCATGCCAGCCTATGGACGGTCGGCGCGGAGGCGGCGGACCCGCTCCGAGGAGACGAGGTCGCCCTTCTGGTCGAACAGGCCGATCGCTTCGTCGAACGCCGACAGGGCCTCGTCTTGCCGGCCGAGGAGGCGAAGCGTCTCGCCCCGATCCGTGTACACGGTGCCCCGATCGAACAGGAAATCCGTCCGATCCACCCGGGCGATGGCCTCGGCGATGGTCTCTAGGGCGGTGGAGGCGTCACCCGATCTCGCCGCGAGCTTCGCGAGCACGCCGAGTGCCAGCGACCCCTCGACCGCATCGCCGTGCTCGACGGCGAACGCCGCGGCCTCTCGGGCGTCCTCGTACCTCCCCACCGCGTAGCGGCCCTGCCCTAGGAACGCCGCGAGGTACGGCCAAGACTCGCCGAGCTCGGTCAGCGATCTCCAGGCTTCCTCGGCGACGTCACAGGCGCGCTCGGCCTCGCCGGCGAGCATCGCCACGTCGAACGCGACCTCCGCGGACCGCAGGTAGGAGTACGTCTGGCCGGTATCACGATAGAAAGACCGGTACCGATCCATCGCCGCGCGCGCGGCGTCGAACTCGCCGAGTCGAGCCCGGAAGTGCGCGAGCGCGTGGCACATGAGCGCGTCCACCTCTCGGCTCCCCGAGTACGCCTCGATCGTCTGCTCGGCGCGGGCGATGCCCTCCGAGAGTGGCGTCGGTCCCCTGACGAGCGCCGAAGTGAGGTTCACGAGGGCCCAGTGCTCCTCGTAGCGGGCGGTTCCGCCCTGGGCGTGTTCCAGCGCGCGCTCCACTGCGTCGAGCTGGGCCCCGCCGTGGCCCAGCAGCCACTCGATGCTCGTGAGGAGGTTCCACGTCCGAACGAGTCCGCGCTGGTCGCCCGCCGCCTCGAACACATCGATCGCCCTGCTCGCGTCCGTCCTCATCTGTTCGTGCCGCTCGACACCTCGTTCGACGAGCTGCCAGTGCGCAACCGTGGTGTGTTCGACCGCCACGGGGTCGCCGACGATGGGTGCCCGCGCTTCAGCCTCGGCCACGGTGTCCCGTCCTTCGTCGAGTCGCCCCGCGTCGAACAGGGCATAGGCGAGCGTGGTCAGGATCGCCACACGACGCGGATCGTCCGTCGGGAGCAGGGTCTCCGCCCGGCGCAGGAGGTTCGCGGCCGCCGCCATGTCCGGACGGTCGAATGCTCGCATGCCCGCCGACTCGAGCCTGACCGACGCCTCGGTCGCCAGCGTCCGCGCCTCCTCGTCGAGGGCGCCGAGCGATTCCCGATGCCGGAACGCCTGCTCGAGGTGGTATCCGACGATCTCCTCCAGCTCCTCGATCCGCTCCCCGGCGATCCGGACGCACCAGTCAGCGAACCGACGGTGCTGCTCGGCGCGGCGCTCCTTGGGGATCGCGGCGTACGCGGCATCGCGGATCAGGATGTGCCGGAACTCGAACGCGTCCTCGCCGGGGATCGTCGATCTCGTCTCGCGGACGAGTTCTTTGCGCACGAGCGAACGCACGAGCGGCCCCGCGTTCGCGCGGTCCGTTTCCGGGAGGAGCTCCCGGACCGCGCCGACGTAGAAGACCTTGCCGATCACCGAGGCGGACCCGATCGCTCGCCGTTCTTCGTCGCTCAGTCGCTCCAGCCTGGCGGCCAGTAACGCCGCGACCGATGGCGGGACGGCGATCGAGGAGAGATCCCCGACCGGCGACCATCCCCCGTTGTCCGCGACAACGAGACCGTCGTCGATCAGCATCGACACCATCTGCTCGACGAACAGCGGGTTCCCGCCGCCCGCGTCGGTTACTCGATCGGTGGCATCGGCGGGCAGCCGCCCGCCGCCCAGGAGGTTGACGATGAGCTGCGTCGACTCGTCGGCATCGAGCGGAGGGAGCGTCAGCGTCGACGCCCGCTGCTTGCCGGCCCCCCAGGCGGGCCGGGAGTCGAGGAACTCTGGCCTCGCCGTGCACAGGAGCAGGATCGGCGCGTCGCCGGCCCAATCCGCGACGTGGTCGATCGCGTCGAGCAGCGCCGGCTCCGCCCAGTGGATGTCCTCCCAAACC
>JAJNBA010000065.1 GCA_021155985.1 Actinomycetes bacterium | reverse complement strand
ACGAGCCGCTCGTTCGGGACGATCTCACGGAACTCGCCGTGGAACGCCACCTCGAAGCCCTCGTTCGCCGTCATCACGTAGCGCCAGGTCCCGCCGACTCGCAGGTCGACCTCGACGCTCGTGACCTCGCCCCGCTCGCCGCTCCACCAGCGCGCGATCAGGTCCGGCTCCGTGTAGGCCCGAAACACGAGGTGCTTCGGCGCATCGAACTCCCGCGTGATCAGGATCTGCGTCTCCGCAGGGAGCGTCACGACCGCGGTACCACTACTCGTCATCGCTACCATCTCCTTGCTCCTTTCCCGTGTGCTCTGCTCCTTTGAGCTCTTCCAGGACCACATCCAGTCGATCGAAGCGTTCCGCCCACGCCTGCTCGTAGTTCTTGACCCAGTCGTGGATCGGCTTGAGGGAACGACCGTTGAGTCGATAGATCCGCTGCCTCCCTTCGTCTCGCACGTCCACCAATCCCACCTCCCGCAGCACCCGCAGGTGCTTGGACACCAAGGGCTGCGCCAGGCCGAGCCGCCGGACGAGGTCGTTCACCGGGCGCTCCCCGGCGGCGAGGACGTCCAGGATCTGCCGCCGCCGGGGCTCCGCCACCGCGTTGAACGCGTCCGTCGTGGTCGCTACTCGTGCCATGGACAGACCCTATATGCCTATATCGGTATATGTCAAAAGCCGAACGACTGCCGGGGGCTGCGGGAAGGCCTGGAGGGACGGGAGAGACCTCGGTGGACCGCCCGACCGGGATCCCTACCCGACGAGATATCGCGGCGCGGTCGGGCAGATGTCCTTCAGCGGACAGATCCCGCAGCGAGGCGTGGGGGCCTTGCAGATCTCCCGGCCGAGCCGGATCAGGGCAACGTGCAGCGGCGTCCGGAGACCTTCGGGCACCAGCTCGTGTAGGAGCCGGTCGGCCCGTTCCGCAGAGGTCTTCGGGGGGACCAACCCCAGCCGCCGGGTGACGCGATGCACGTGCGTGTCCACCGGCATCGCGTCACGCCCGAGCGAGAAGGAGAGCACCACCGCCGCGGTCTTCGGGCCGACACCGGGCAATGACACGAGCTCAGCCCTCGCATCGTCGTCGGACAGCTCCGCGAGGAACGAGAGGTCGAACGCGCCGCGCCGTTCCTCCACCTCCCGCAAGATCGCCTGGATGCGCGGCGCCTTCGTGTCGGCGAGGCCGCCGGAGCGGATCGCGTCCGCCACCGACCGGGTCGGCGCGCGGACGACGGCGTCCCACGTCGGGAGAGCGGCTCGGAGGCCCTCGAACGCGCGCTCGGCGTTCACGTCGCTCGTGTGCTGCGACAGCACGGTGAGGATCAGCTCCTCGAGCGGATCGGAACGCCGCGGAGGCACGAGCTCGCCGTACCGCTTCCGGAGCCTGTTGAGCACGGTGCGTGCGCGCCGCCGGAGGACGCCCGGCGGAGCGGGGTCGATCACGCCGGAACGTCGCCGCGAGCGGCGTTGCGGAACTGCGTGAGCGACGGCTCGAACATGAGCTTGATCGAGCCCGTCGGCCCGTTCCGGTGCTTGGCGAGGATCAGCTCGGCTTCCTTCTTCTTCTCCGGATCGGCGTCGTCGCGATGGATGAACGCGACGACGTCGGAGTCCTGCTCGAGCGAGCCGCTCTCACGGAGATCGGAGAGCTGGGGTCGCTTGTCGGCCCGGGTTTCGGGGTTCCGGTTGAGCTGGGAGAGGGCGAGGACCGGGATACCGAGCTCCTTGGCGAGCAGCTTCAGCGACCGGCTGATCTCGGCGACCTCCTGCTGCCGGTTGTCGGGCCGCCGGATCGCGGCCGACGTCATGAGCTGGAGATAGTCCACGATGATGAGGGCGAGCCCGGTCTTGCTGCTCCGCATCCGGCGTGCCTTGGCTCGGACGTCGACGATGTTCACGTTGCCGGAGTCCACGATGGACAGAGGGGCGTCGTGCAGGCGCTCGGCGGCCTGGACCACCCGGACCCAGTCGTCGGGCCCGACCCGCTTGCTCCTGATCCGATCCCAAGGCACCCGGGCCGCCGAGCAGAGCATCCGCATGCCGACCTCGTGACGCGACATCTCCAGCGAGAACACCGCGACCGAGCCGCCGGCCACCGAAACGTTGTGCGCGATGTTCATGGCGAGGGAGGACTTCCCGATGCCGGGGCGGGCGGCGACGATCACGAGGTTGCCGGGCTGCAGGCCCGACGTGAGCTCGTCGAGGTCTCGGAACCCGGTGGGCAGTCCCGTGTACGCGGCCTCGCGGTGCTGGATCTGCTCGAGCTCGAGCATCGCGCCGTCGATCAGCTCGCGGAGTGTGGCGACCTCGTCCCGGTCGTCCCGCCGCGCGACGTCGTAGATCCGTTGCTCGGCGGCGTCGGCGACCGCCTCAGGTTCCTCCGGGGCCGAATAGGCCATGTCCATCACGTCGGCGGCCGCCCCGATCAGTCTCCTGAGCAGGGCGGCCTGCGCGACGATCCGCGCGTAGTGCGCGGCGGAGGCCGGGGTCGGGACCTGGTCGGTCAGGTCCCGGATGTACAGAGGGCCGCCGACGTCGTCGAGCGTCCCCTTCCGGCGGAGGGCTTCCACGGCGGACAGTTGATCGACGGGTTCCCCACGCGCGTACAGCTCGTGAAGCACCTCGAAGATCCGCCCGTTCGCCGAACGGTAGAAGTCCTCGGCCTGCAGCAACTCGACGACGTCGGCGATGGCCTCGGCCGACAGCATCATCGACCCGAGGGCCGCGGCCTCCGCCTCCACGTTGTGGGGCGGGACGCGGTGATCCCCGTTGCGAGGAAGGCGGACGACGTCGTCGGCCGTGCGGACGATACCGCTCACCCCCTGTCACCTGACCCGGTCTCCGGATTCGGGAGGCTACGCCCGGGGAGGTCGGGCGAACAGTGGAGAACATTGGGGGATTGTTCCCGCGCAGGTCGCATCGGAATGTTTCCTGTCACTCCACCGGTGACCTGCGGGAACGGGTTGGGGACAACATGGGGATAACTGTGCGTATCGACACCGACACGCTTCGATGCGTCTCAGAGTCCTTGCGAAAGAGTATGTCTTGGCGACATGCCCGAACGCTCGTTCGGACGGGTGTGTCGTGTGGCCCGCGGGCGGGCCACCACGACGGGTGCCTACTCCTGGGCTCGAACGTCGATCGTGACGACCGGGTCGACCTCGGGGTGCAGGTGGACCGTGACCTCGTGCGTCCCGACGGAGCGGATCGGCTCGTCGAGATGGATGTCGCGCCGGTCGACGGCGACACCCGCCTCCGCCGAGAGGGCCTCCGCGATGTCCGCAGCGGTGACCGACCCGAACAGCTTGCCCTCCTCGCCCGCCCGCGCCGTGACCACGACGGGGGTCTGGATGATGCGGGCGGCGATCGCCTCGAACTCGCCCTTCTGCGCCTTCGTCCGCGTCTGATGGGCGCGTTTGAGGCTCTCGGCGTGGCGCACGGCCCCCTTCTCGGCCCGCACGGCGAGACCCCGAGGGATCAGGAAGTTCCGCGCGTAGCCGTCGGCAACGTCCGCGACATCGCCGGGATCGCCGAGACGTTCGACCGTCTTCTGCAGGATGACCTTCATCGCAGCGGTCCTATCGGCTCGAGTACGGTAGCAACGCCATCTCGCGGGCGTTCTTCACGGCCGACGCGACGTCACGCTGGTGCTGCACGCAGTTCCCCGAGACGCGCCGCGCGCGGATCTTGCCTCGGTCGGACACGAACTTGCGGAGCGTCATCACGTCCTTGTAGTCGACGCGATCGACCTTGTCCTTGCAGAACTGGCAGTACTTGCGCTTGCCGCGCTTCTGCCAGCCCTTATCGTCCTTCTCGCGACGCCGCTTGGGGCCGCGCTCCTTCGGCCCTCCCCTACCCGCCATCGAGAGGAGACTCCTCCTGTTCGGTTCCGCCGCCGACGGGTGCGGCGACCTTCTCGCCCCAGTCGCCGGAGCTCGACGCCCCGCCGGAGCGTGCCTGGCGCGTCACCGATGCCGTCGCCCACTTCAGGCTCGGGGCGACCTCGTCGGCCTCGACCTCGATCGCCGAGCGCTTGTCGCCGTCCTGGTTCTCCCAGGTCCGGTAGTTGAGCCGCCCCGCGACGATCACTCGCGTGCCGCGCGTGAGGGACTCCGCCGCGTTCTCCGCCATCGTGCGCCAGGCGTTGATCGTGAAGTACGACGTGTCGCCGTCCTTCCATTGGCCGTTCGCGTCCTGGAACCGACGGTTGACGGCGATCCGGAACTTGCACACGGCAGCCCCGTTCGGGGTGTAGCGCAGCTCTGGGTCGTCGGTCAGGTTGCCGACCAGGGTCACTTGGTTGTCCGTCGCCATGGTTCGTTCACTCCCCTTGGATTGTCTCGTCTCCGCCAGCCGCGGATGCGGGGGAAGTTGCCATCTGCTTCTTCTTCTGCTCACGTGATGGGGGCAGGACGAGCACCTTGTACCGCAAGATCTCGTCCGCGAGGTTCAGCGTGCGCTCGAGCTCTGCCTGGGCAGCAGGCTCCGCCGAGAACGTGACCACGACGTAGTAGCCCTCGCTCTGGTCGTCGATCTCGTAGGCGAGGCGACGCCGGCCCCAGCGCTCGATGTTTCGTACCGCTCCGGAATGCTTCGCGGCGACCGTTGCGATCCGGTCGGTCGCCGTACCCACCACGGCTTCGTCGGCCGCAGCGGGCAGGATGAGCATGCTCTCGTACTCCCTCAAACCCCACCTCCTCTGGTCTGGACGGCCCCCTCGAAGGGGAGCAGGAAGTCCTGAGGGTCGCCCAGCAGTGTACGGGACCTGCCGGGACGGTAGCACCGAGGTACGACATCGGGTCGGCTAGAATCGCCCGACTGCCGTGCACTTCAGAGGAGGCGCGAGCGATGACCACGATCCATGACCTCAAGGCGTGGAAGGCGGCCGGGCGGAGGTTCACGATGCTCACCGCCTACGACTTCCCCACCGCCCAGATCCTCGATCGAGCCGGGGTCCCTCTCCTTTTGGTGGGTGACTCGGTGGGCAACAACGTCCTCGGCTACGCGGACACCCTCCCGGTCACGATGGAGGAGATGCTCCACCACACCCGGGCGGTCGCGAGGGGTGCCGAGCGGGCGATGGTGATCGGGGACCTGCCGTTCCTTTCCTACCAGGTCTCGATCGAGGAAGGGGTACACAACGCCGGCCGCCTCGTGAAGCAGGGTGGTGCGCACGCCGTCAAGCTGGAGGGGCCGCACCTCGACCTCGTCCACCGGCTGGTCGACATCGGCATCCCCGTGATGGCGCACATCGGCCTGACGCCTCAGTCGGTCCATGCCATGGGCGGGTATCGGGTCCAGGGGCGGGGCGAAGCAGCCCACCGCGTCGCGGATGAGGCCGAGCAGCTCGAGAAGGCAGGCGCGTTCTCGATCGTCCTGGAAGGCATGCCGGCGGAGCTCGCCGGCGAGATCACCGGATCGCTGCAGATCCCCACGATCGGGATCGGGGCGGGTCCGTCCTGCGACGCCCAGGTGCTCGTGATCAACGACCTCCTGGGGATCAACGAGAGGGTGCCGAAGCTCGGCAAGAAGTTCGCCGATCTCCGCGGCGTGATGACCGATGCCGTGGAGGCGTTCATGCGCGAGGTCGAGGCGGGCACCTTCCCGGACGAGGACCACTCCTATTCATAGGCGTTCATAGGCGCCCATCCGCGGGCGCCTATCCGTGGGCCCCCACCCCTCGGCGCCGATCCTCCTTTCGGCGCCGTTCCTCCCCCGGGCGCCGTTCCTCCCTAGACTCGCGGGCGTGACCGGCGACGACGGGCAGCATGACACCCTCGCGGAGCGGGCCGCCCTCGTCTCGAAACTCACACACGAGATCCGGGGCCCCGTCTCGACGATCCGCGGCCTCGCGGGCACGACGCTCGCGCACTACGACCGACTCGATGACGGCGAGCGGCGAGAGTTCCTCGAGCTGATCCGCCACGAGGCCGAACGGCTCGAGCGCACGGTCGAACAGGTGGCCCTCGCGCTGAAGCTCGACGCCGGGACACTGCGATTCGACATCCGGATGCAGGATCTCGGCGCGATCGTGCGGGGTGCCGCGGACTCCGCGGCCACCGGCGACCATCCCCTCGAGGTGCAGACGGACGAGCAGGTCGAGGCACCCGTCGACGGCCTCCGGATCGCGTTCGTGATCCGCCAGATCCTCGAGAACGCCGCGATCTTCTCGCCGACGGGTTCGCCGATCTCCGTCCTCCTCACGACGGAGAGCGACCACGCGGTGATCCAGGTGCTCGATCGCGGGCCCGGGATCCCGGAGGACGAACGGGACGGCGTTTTCGAGCGCTTCGCCGGATGGCGTCCGACCGGCTACGAGGATCGACCGGGAACCGGCCTCGGGCTGTTCATCTGCCGCACGATCGTCGAGGAACACGGGGGCGAGGCTTCGATCGTGGACGGTCCCACGGAGGGTACGATGCTCGTCATCCGGCTTCCCCTGGAGGCACGAATGGCGGACTCCCGGTGACCACGCTCCTGATCTGCGACGACCACAAGGTCCTGACGGACGCCCTGTCGACCGTCGTCGGCCTCGACGAGGACCTGCAACTCGTGGCCGCGCCCGTCCACGACCCCGAAACCGCGATCGAGCTCTCGGCGGAACACCTGCCCGACGTGGTGTTGATGGACATCGTCTTCAAGGGGGGGATGTCCGGCATCGAGGCGACCCGCCGGATCAAGGAGATCTCGCCCGCCACGAAGGTCGTGATCATGACCGCGCACGACGAGGATCGCCTGCTGGTGGAGGCGGTCGAGGCCGGGGCCTCGGGGTTCCTCGGGAAGGGCGAGGCCGCGGAGGAGGTCCTCGCGGCCGCGAAAGCCGCGGCCGAGGGAGAGGTCCTGATCGATCCCGCGACGCTCACGCGTCTCCTCGCTCAGGTCGCGCGCGAGCGTGAGGCGCACCGGGAGGCCTCGATGCTGCTCGACGATCTCACCGATCGCGAGCGGGAGATCCTCCAGCTCCTGGCCGAGGGCATGCGGAACGAAGGCATCGCCACGAAGCTGTTCATCAGCCCCCAGACGGTCCAGACGCACGTCCGGAACATCCTCGGCAAGCTCCGCGTGCACTCCAAGCTCGAGGCGGTCGCCTTCGCCGTGAAGCACGGCGCGATCGTCGTCTGAGCTCCGCCCGACGGCCGGAAATCCTCGTCCGGCAGGACTCAAGTCACGTTCTCGCCTGGACGAAATCTCTACCGGAGAGCGAACCGCGCCCCCGGGCGCGAGAGGCCGTCACCCCCTCGATGGCCTCGGGGACCTCCCGAGCGAAGGCCCGAGTCCACCCCTCCCGGACTCGGGCCTTTCATCTGTCGTTTCTCGGCGCCACCCTGCTCGGCGCCGATGCCGAGCGGCGCTGACGCCGATGGGCGCAGATCTCCACAGGGCCGATCACGGCAGCGCGCCGCGGCGAACCTTCCCGGTCGAGGTCCGAGGGATCTCCTCCACCAGACGTAGCTCGCGTGGGAGCTTGAAACGCGCTAGCTGCTCGGCGCCGTGGGCGCGCAGATCCTCGAGCGAGGGCGGATCCTCTGGTCGAGCCGGCACGACGAGGGCCCGCACATGCGAGCCCCATTCCGGATCGGGGCTCCCGGCCACGGCCACGTCGCGCACCTTCGGGTGAGACGAGAGCGCCCGCTCGACCTCCTCGGGCCAGACCTTCTCCGCACCGGTCCGGATCACGTGGTCCGCCCTCCCGTGGATCGAAAGGTACCCGTCGTCATCGATCGTGCCGGCGTCGCCCGTACGGAGCCATCCGTCGGTGGTGAACGCCGCGCCGGTCGCGGCCGCGTCCAGCCGGTACCCCTCCATCAGCGTGGACCCCGAGACCTCGATCTCGCCGGCGGCGTCCATGCGGACCTGCATGCCGTCGAGCGGCACGCCGTCGTACGTGAACCCCCCGCACGTCTCCGTCAGGCCGTACGTCGTGACGATGGTGGCGCCGCGCCCGCGCGCGCGGGAGGCCGTCTCGTCGTCGATGCCGTCGCCCCCAACGACGAGCGTGAGACCGTGCAGCCCGAGGTCCGACGCCACGAGGCGGCGGACCATCGCCGGGACGACCGACGCGAAGGCGGCGCCTTCGCCGTCGTGGACCAGGCGCTCGGGATCGAACCGCTCGTGCATCGTCACCGGAGCACCGAGGATGGCACCACGCAGGAGCACCAGCAGACCGCCGATGTGTGCGGGGGTGAGCGGGCAGACCCACGGTGCACCCGGTGTGGCGCCCAGCCGCTTCGCCGACCGGCTGACGGCGACGACGACGGCCACGCGGTGGAGCTCCACCAGCTTCGGCTCCCCCCCGGTCCCCGAGGTCGGCATCACGATCGCGACACCCGGCGTGACCGGCACGGCATCGGCCAGGAGCGTCTCGCCACCCCGGTCCTGCATGAAGTGCGGACGAGCGCGAGCCACGATCGCGCGCCGCTCCGCCTCGGTGAGCCGGTGATCGAGCGGGAGGAAGGGCACCTCCTCGAGCCACAGCCGGTTGACGAGCTCGACCCATCCGGGACCTGGCGGCAGGTCGATCACGACCAGTTCGTCTGTTCCCACGACTTTCCCCCGCCCCTCGCCCCTCGGCGCGTCGGGTAGGCTACCCAACCGTTCGAGCGCGCGCTCTAGGAGTCAGCGGTCATATGGACGAGTCACGTGAGATCCGACCGGCCTTGGATTGGACACGGGGTGGATCTCGGCCGAAGGAGCAGCCAGTGGATCCGCCAGAGGATCCGTCGGTATCGACCTTCACCGACATCCGGTACGAGACGGCCGAGGGGATCGCGAAGATCACGATGGCTCGACCCGAGGTCCGGAACGCGTTCCGGCCGCTCACGACGAAGGAGCTGATCGAGGCGTTCGACCTCGCCCGGGACGATCCTTCCGTCGGGGTGGTGATCCTGACCGGCGAGGGATCCCTCGCTTTCTCCTCCGGTGGCGACCAGGGCGTCCGCGGCGACGACGGTTACATCGACGAGCAGGGCATCGGACGCCTCAACGTGCTCGACCTCCAGGTCCAGATCCGCCGCCTGCCCAAGCCGGTGATCGCGATGGTCGCCGGCTACGCGATCGGCGGTGGCCACGTCCTCCACCTGTGCTGCGACCTCACGATCGCCGCGGACAACGCCCGCTTCGGGCAGACGGGGCCGCGCGTCGGCTCGTTCGACGCCGGATACGGGATCGGGCTGCTCGCCCGGCAGATCGGCGAGAAGCGCGCGAAGGAGGTGTGGTTCCTCTGCCGTCAGTACGACGCCGCAACCGCACTCACGTGGGGGCTCGTGAACGCGGTCGTTCCGCTCGAGGAGCTCGAGGAGGAGACGGTGCGGTGGGCGAAGGAGATGCTCGCGCATTCACCGCTCGCGCTTCGCCTGCTGAAGGCGGGCGCCCACGCCGGGATCGACGGGCTCGCCGGCGTCCAACAGCTCGCCGGCGACGCGACCCTCCTCTATTACATGGGTGAAGAGGCGCAGGAAGGCCGGGATGCCTACGTGGAGAAGCGACGCCCGGACTTCTCGAGGTTCCCGAAGCGGCCGTGAACGTCTGGCTCACCGGCGCGCGCCCCCGGACGCTCGGCGCGGGAGTGGTGCCGGTGCTCGTCGGCGCCGCGGCGGCGGACCCGTTCATCCCGTGGCGGTTCGTGGCTGCCCTGATCGTCGCGCTCGGCCTCCAGGTGGGCGTGAACTACGCGAACGACTTCTTCGACGGGATCCGCGGCGTGGACACGCCGGCCCGCCTCGGCCCGCCTCGGCTCGTCGCGTCGGGCGCCGCCTCGCCGAGGGCCGTGCTCGTCGCCGCGCTCGTCGCGATCGGGGCCGCCGGCTTCGCCGGGCTGGCGCTGGCGCTGGCGACCGAGCCCGTCCTGATCCTGCTCGTGGGTGCGCTCGCGTTGGTGGCGACGTTCGCGTACAGCGGTGGCCCTCGCCCCTACGCGGGGCTCGGGCTCGGAGAGGTGATGGTCTTCCTCTTCTTCGGGTTGATGGCGACATGCGGGACCGCGTTCGTGATGGAGGAGCGGGTGCCCGCCGCGGCGTGGTGGTGCGGGTCCGTCCTCGGACTCCTCGCCGTCGCGGTCCTCGTCGCGAACAACCTGCGGGACATCCCGACCGATGCGGCCACGGGGAAGCGAACCCTCGCCGTCCGTCTCGGCGTGGCGCGGACGCGGACGTTCTATCGTGCGTGCGTGGTCGCGGCGTTCGCCACCATCGTGATCGGCGTCTTCGCGTACCTGGTCGACGAGCAGATCGGCCTGACGCAGTGGGGCCTCCTCGGGCTCGTGGGGTGGGTCCCCGCGATCCGGCCGATGGAGGCGGTGGGGACGTCGACCGGCGCCGAGCTGATCGGGGTCCTCACGGGGACAGCGGCGGTCCATGCGACGACCGGGGCGTTGCTCGCGATCGGGCTGGTCCTGGTGCGGGTCGCCTAGGAGGTGGACGGCGTGGAGCTCGGCGACATCTCGTTCGCGTGCGCGTCCTCGCTCGTGGCCGGCCTTGTCGACGGCGGCGTGTCGCACGCCGCGCTGTCGCCGGGTTCCCGTTCCACGCCTCTGGCCCTCGCCCTCGCCCGCGATCCCCGTGTGCAGGTGCACGTGCAGCTCGACGAGCGGTCGGGAGGCTTCCTCGCGCTCGGCGCCGCGAGAGCGACCGGACGCCCGGCGATCGTGGCCTGCACGAGCGGCACGGCGGCCGCTGAGCTCCTGCCCGTCGTCGTCGAAGCCTCCCAGGCACGCGTGCCGCTCGTCGTGTTGACGGCGGATCGTCCCCCTCGCCTCCGCGGGACGGGGGCCAACCAGACGATCGTGCAACCGGGTCTCTACGGGGAGTACGTCCACGCCTCCTTCGACCTGCCGGTGCCGTCGACGGCAGGACAGGAAGCGTGGTGGCGTCAGGCGGCGCGCGAGGCGCTCGAAGCGATGGCAACCGACCCGACCGGCCCGGTTCATCTGAACTGCCCGTTCGAGGAACCCCTCACCCCGACCACGGACGTCCGGCCGATCGCCAACGGCGTCGTGGAAGAACCGTTCGCGTGGCCCCCTCGCCCCGCGGCCGAGCTCGATCCCGACGAAGCGGACCGCCTGGCCGAACTCGTGTCCGGGGCTCGCGGCGCCGTGGTCTTCGGCGGCTCGCCCGATCACCTGTCCGGCGAGGGCCGGTTCTGGGCTGAGCTCCTCGGCTGGCCCGTCCTCGCCGAGCCCACGTCGGGGGCGCGCCTGCCGGAGACGTCGCTCGCAGCGGGGCAGGCCCTGATCGCCGGAGCCTGGGCAGAGGCGCATCGCCCCGACGTCGTGATCCAGTTCGGTGCCTCCCCCACGAGCCGGTCCACGCAGCGGTTCGTGGCCTCGGCCGAGCACCTACTGGTGGCGGATCGATGGCACCTCGATCCCGATCCGGACCGTCTCGCCTCGTGGCGGCTCGCCGTGGACCCGGAGGCGCTCCCGAACGCCCTCGGGAGGCATCCCGTGATCCAGGGAGCGGGCATCGCGTTGACCGGCCCCCGTTCGAAGGACGAGATCGAGGAGTCGTGGCGCGGCCGGATCCACCCCGCGCCGCTCGACTGGACGGCGGAGTGGCGCGCGGCCGACGAGCGTGCGCGCGACGTGCTCGACGAGCGGATGGACGGATGGGACGAACCGTTCGAGCCGCGGATCGCTCGTGACACGGCCTCGTGGGTGCCGGACGCGGGCCGACTGTTCGTGGGGAACTCGACGCCGATCCGCGACCTAGATCTCGCGATGCGCCCGCGGGCGAACCTGACGGTCATAGCCAATCGCGGGGCGAGCGGGATCGACGGGCTCGTGTCGACGGCGCTGGGGATCTCGGTCACCCGACCCGGCCCGGTGGTCGCGCTCGTCGGGGACCTCTCCTTCCTCCACGATGCCGGGGCGATCCTGTGGAACGCCTCACGCGACGTCGACCTGATCGTGGTCGTCGTGAACAACGGCGGTGGCCACGTGTTCTCCCTCCTGCCGCAACGCGACCTGCCCGAGCATCGGGAGCTGTTCGTCACGCCGCACGCGGTCGACATCGGCGGCGTCTGTGGAGCGGCCGGCGCCGGCCACGAGCGGGTCGAGCGGGCGCCGGACCTGCTGCCCGCGCTGGACCGAGCGGCCGGCGCCAGCCGCGGGATCCGTGTGGTGGAGGTGGTGGTGGACGCCGAGCTCGGGCTGCGGCGCCGGGCGGAGCTGCGGTCTGCCGTCGACACGGCGCTCGGGGGCTCGTGAGCCGGCCGCACCCGTCGATCGCGCTCGCCACCACCGACGACGTCGACGAGCTGGCCAAGCTGCGGTTCGCGCTCTACGAAGAGGAGGACGGGACCGTCGCGGAGTTGGCCGAGGTCTACCGCGACCGCTTCGCCGACTTCGCCGCCCTAGCGCTCGCGTCGAAGGATTGGCGCGCATGGGTCGCGCGGCTCGGCGACCGTCTGGTGGGCGCGATGTGGCTCCACACGGTCCATCGGGTGCCGGTCCCGGGGAAGCGCGCTGGGCCGATCGGGTACCTCACGAACGTCTACGTGGTGCCGGAGCACCGGAACACGGGGCTCGGCGCGCAGATGCTCGATCGCATCACGGCCCGGTGCCGGCAGGAGGGGTTCTCCGAGGTGATCGTCTGG
>JAJNBA010000124.1 GCA_021155985.1 Actinomycetes bacterium | reverse complement strand
CCGTCCAGCCCGGCCGCCTTCGCCTCGAACGCGAGGGACGTCGGACTCGCGAGCTCCTCCCCCGCGTGACTCGACAGGACCGTGACCGCGACCACCAACGGGGGTGCGACGCCCGCGTCGGCCGCGCCCCGTCGTGCCCCCGCGACGCCGGCCCGCATCATCGCCTCGCCTCCGAGCGCATGCACGTTCAACATGGCGACCCCGAGCCGAGCGACGTTGGCGGCCGCGCGCTCCACCGTGGTGGGGATGTCGTGCAGCTTGCAGTCGGCGAAGACCGGCGCGTGCGCGGCGACCCGACGGATCGCGTCCGGGCCGGCCGACCATGCGAGCTCGAGCCCCACCTTGAGCATGCCCACGTGGGGGGCGAGGACCCGCGCCAGCCGGTCCGCCTCCTCGAGGGTCGAGACGTCGAGCGCCGCGACGATCGGATCGATGGGCCGCGGGATCATGGCTCCTCGGGCTCCCGGAACCCGACGGGGACCCGAAGCCGCGCGCGGAGATCGTCCGGTGTCCCGAGACCCTTCTCCTTCAGGTACCCCGCGATGCCCCGAGCGATCTCGACGGGGGCGGCCGGGTCGACCAGGACGGCGGTGCCGATCTGCACGGCGGATGCGCCTGCGATGAGCATCTCCACGGCGTCCTCGGCCGAGCGCACGCCGCCCACGGCCATGATGGGCGCCTCGGGCACGACGCGAGCGGCCTCGAACACGGCCCGGAGGGTGATCGGCTTCAGCGCGGGACCCGACATCCAGCCGGTGACCGGACCCAGGGCGGGCCGCAACGTCCCCGCCACCACGCCGATCGCCGGGGGAGGCCCGCCGATCGTGAGCCCGTGGGCACCCGCGCGGATGCACGCTCGCGCGAGCTCCGGGAGCTCGGTCGCTGTCATCGGCAGCTTCGCGAAGACCGGCACGAGGGACATCCGCGCGACCGCGCCCACGATCTCCCCCGTCCGGTCGATGTGCTCCCCGAGCACGTCGCGGCGGAGCTCCTCATCGGGCCCCGAGAGGTGGAGCTCGACGGCCACGACCTCCGGTCGCGTCTGCACGGCGTCGATGAACGCGTGCACGCCGGGGTTCTGCAGCCCGGTCGACCAGACGGTCCCCGACGGCGTCTCCGCGATCCGCGGCGGCGGCGAGCCCTTCCGGGCGTCCAGCGTGATGGTCCGGCTCACGAGCCCGCCCACCTTCCGCAGGTCCACGAGCCCGCTCAGCTCCTTGCCCGTGCCCGCGCACCCGGACGCGATCAGGACGGGCGTCGGCAGGACCAATCCCGCCCCCAGGTCCACCGCGAGCGTCCGTTTCATCGCGTCGACCTCATCCGGTCGGTCGTCATCCGGGCCAGGAACGGGTGACGGGCAGCCCCTCCGGCGGCGTCGGCAGCATCGTCGGCCGCTCCCCGAGCCATCGATCCCACAACACGCGCGCGGGATTGAAGACGGGCCCGTCCACGCACGATCGGAGGTTGTCGTAGCCGCTTCCGTCCTTCCGCGCGATCGGCACCACGCACGTCTGACACAGACCGGTGCCGCACCCCATCCGCTCCTCGAGCGCCATCTGCGCGGGCAGTCCCCGCTCGCGGCAGAACGCGGCGACGTACTCCAACGTGCGGGCGGAACCTGCGGCGTACACGACCTGCGCGCCGCTTCGATCCGCCGCCTCGGGCAGCGCATCCATCACCGCACCTCGGTCGCCGAGGGTCCCGTCCGCCGTGACGATCGCCACGGTCTGGGACAGTCGCTTCGCCTCGATCGGCTTGAGGACCTGCTCCATCGTCTCCGCTCCGACCACCATGTCGACACGCTTGCCGGTGGCGACGAGCTCCTGGGCGAGGAAGTACAGCGTGGCCGCCCCGTGCCGCTCCGCCACCAGGAGGCAGTTCGTCAGCCGTCGTGGGTGAGCGAAGCCCTTCCCGAGCGGGCCGATCACATCGAGGAAGGAGTGGGCCCGAGCAGAGGCGAGCCAGGCGGTTCCGGGACCCGTCGGATCGATCACGAACTCGAGCGTCCCGGCCCACCCGCCCCGGCGGGAGGCGTCGTGGATCGCGAGATGTCGTCGGAGCAGGAACTCGCGGCCCGTCGGCATGCGGATGGACACGAACTGCCCGGGTCTCGCCTTCTCCGCGATCTCCGGCGCGACGACCGTGAGTTGGTGGTACGCGCCCATCTTCCGCGTCGAGAGCACCTCCGCGCGGACGCGCTTCACGCGACCCCCTCGCCGGGGGCGCGGACGCGATCCACGTCGAACCCGAGACGCTCCTGGATCGGCCGCGCCCTCGCGCCGGCGTGATGCTCCTGGATCGAGACGGGCTCGGTGGCTCCGTCGCGGAGGGCCTCGATCCCCCGTACCGCCGCGAACGCTCCCTGCATCGTCGTCAGGCACGGCACGCCGGTCGCGGCGGCCGCCGTGCGGATGTGATACCCGTCTGTCCGGGGCCCGCGGCCGAACGGCGTGTTGATCACGAGGTCGATGCGCCCGGCGCGGATCAGGTCCGCCACGTTCAGTGTTCCGCTTCCCTTTCCGCTCTTCGGCCCGCGTCCTGGCTCGCTCTCCGCCCCGGTCCCTGGTGCTTCACTCACCTTCGCGACGGCTTCGACGGGGATGCCCGCGCGCCGGAGGACGCCCGCGGTCCCGGTCGTGGCGAGCAGCGCGAACCCGAGGTCGGCGAGGCGTTTCGCCGGGAAGACGATCGCGCGTTTGTCGCGGTTCGCGACACTCACGAAGACGGTTCCCGACGTGGGGAGCGCGTGCCCGGCGGCCACCATCGCCTTGGCGAGCGCGGTGCCGGGATCGCTGTCGATCCCCATCACCTCTCCGGTCGAGCGCATCTCCGGGCCGAGCACCGTGTCGACGCCGGGGAACCGACCGAACGGCAGCACCGCGGCCTTCACGGCCGTGAACGGCAACCGTCGGTAGTGCCCGGCATCCACCGGCAGCACGTCGTCGGTCGCCAGCTCCGCGAGGGTCCGACCCGCGAGCACCGATGTCGCGACCTTCGCGAGCGAGACCCCGATCACCTTCGACACGAACGGCACCGTACGCGACGCGCGTGGATTCGCCTCGAGGACCCAGATCTTCTCGTCCTTCACCGCGAGCTGCAGGTTCAGGAGCCCGACGACGCCGATCCGGCGAGCGAGGCGCCGCGTGATGTCCTCGATCCGATCGAGTTCCTCGTCGGAGAGGGTGGCCGGCGGGATCTGACACGAGGAGTCGCCCGAATGGACGCCCGCCTCCTCGATGTGTTCCATCACGGCGCCGATGAAGACGTCCACCCCGTCGCAGACAGCGTCGACGTCGACCTCGATCGCGCCCTCGAGGAACCGATCGATCAGCACCGGATGCTCACGGCTGGCCTCGGCCGCCGTACGGACGAACGTCTCGAGCTCGTCGTCGTCGTAGACGATCTCCATCGCGCGACCGCCGAGGACGTACGAAGGACGTACGACCACGGGATAGCCGATCCGACGGGCCACGATGCGGGCCTCCTCGATCGTCCGTGCCTCGCCGTGCGGTGGCGCCGGGATGTCCATCTCCAAAAGGAGCTCCGCGAACCGCCCCCGATCCTCGGCGAGATCGATCGCGTCCGGCGAGGTCCCGAGGATCGGGAAGCCCGCGTCCTGGAGGGTCCGAGCGAGCTCCAGCGGTGTCTGGCCCCCGAGCTGCGCGATCACCCCCGCCGGTCGCTCGGCCCGGCAGACGGCAAGCACGTCTTCGGCCGAGAGCGGCTCGAAGTACAGCCGACTCGATGTGTCGTAGTCCGTGGACACGGTCTCCGGGTTGGAGTTGATCATCACCGATTCGAAGCCCGCCTCCTCCAGAGCGAACGCGGCATGCACACAGGCGTAGTCGAACTCGATGCCTTGGCCGATCCGGTTCGGTCCCGCACCGAGGATCACGATCCGCGGGCGCGAGGCGGGCTCCACCTCCGATTCCTCGTCGTACGTCGAGTAGAGGTAGGGCGTTCGCGCCGGGAACTCGCCGCCGCACGTGTCCACGGATTTGAAGACCGGGCCCACGCCGACCTGCTCGCGCCGGTCACGGATGGCTCGCTCGGTCGATCCCGTCGCCCGGGCGATCCGCGCGTCGGAGAGGCCGACCCGCTTCGCGTCGAGGAGGTCCCCACGTCCCAGCGAGGGGCCCGTCGCTCCGCGGAGTCCCTCGGCGCGCTCGTACACCTGAGTGAACTGATCGATGAACCAGGGATCGATCGCCGAGGCCGCCGCGACCTCGTCCACGCTGTGACCGGCGGCGAATGCCCGATCGATCAGATGGAAGCGCCACTCGGTGCCGTCGCGGAGGGCGCCGAGCACATCGTCACTCGCTGCCGCGTACGTCGCTCCGAGGTCGGCGCCCGCCTTCTCGAGCCCGCGCCAGGCCTTCCCCCACGCCTCCTTGAAGGTTCCGCCGATCGCCATCACCTCACCGACGGACTTCATCGTGGATGTGAGCCGCGCATCCGCCTCCGGGAACTTCTCGAAGGCGAACCGCGGGATCTTCACCACGACGTAGTCGAGCGTCGGCTCGAAGGACGCGGGGGTGGCACCCGTGATGTCGTTGCGGATCTCGTCCAGGCGATAGCCGACG
>JAJNBA010000004.1 GCA_021155985.1 Actinomycetes bacterium | reverse complement strand
AAGACCCCGGCCGGGTACATCGCCGCGGTGGATGACGAGCGCCGGTCCGACATCGCGGCACTCGATGCGCTGATCCGCAAGCACGCGCCGAAGCTCGAGCCGGTGATCATGGGCGGCATGCTCGGCTACGGGCCGTTCCACTATCGCTATGCGAGCGGCCGCGAGGGCGACGCCTGCAAGCTCTCGATCGCCAGCAACGCCTCGTACATCTCGCTGTACTGCTTCGCCGCCGACTCGAACGGCTACGTGGCCGAGCGATACGTCGAGCGGCTCCCGAAGGCCAGCATCGGCAAGTCCTGCGTGATGTTCAAGAAGCTCGCGGACCTCGACGAGAAGGCGCTCGTGGCGCTCATCAAGGAGACCGCGAAGATGGGCCTCGTCGCCTGAGCCCGCGCGACGTGTAGCGGCCTGGCCAAGCGAACGGGACCTACCGGTCTTGGCCGATGAGTCTGCCCCCCATGCGCGCTTGGTCCGGTTGACGCGATCGCCGCATCCTCACGACTCCTCCACTCCTCCCAGCGCTGGCGCCCGCTCCGAGCCTCAACCCAACCGGTCGGCACGACCATGGGCTACCCGGCGAGCACACGGCCCTGCATGGCTTCGAGCTTGCCCGCGTCCCAGAGCGCCGCGGACCCTTCGGCCCGGACGGTCTCGGCGAGCACACGGCCCCGCATGGCCTCGAGCTTGTCGGCGTCCCAGCGTGCCGCGGACCCTTCGGCCCGGACGGTCTCTGCGAGCACACGGCCCTGCATGGCTTCGAGCTTGCCCGCGTCCCACAGAGGCACTCCGATGGTCGCCGCCTCCTGGGTGCCGCTGCCTGCCACGCTCGTCACGGAGCGATCGGCTCGCCCCGCCAAGGTGAGCGCCAACGCGCTCATGATCAGCGCCGCGGCCGCCAGGACGGACACGGCCGTGGTCCACAGCGTGAACCGCGCCGGCAGACCCGAGACCCCGAGGGTTCCTGCCTTCGTGCTCATGGTTCCTCCTTTCACCTGGGGACCGATCGCCGATCCCTGAGCCCGAGGCTAGAAGGAGCATCGACCCGGGGAATCCCCGAAATCCGTACCGATCGAGGCGGTGATCGGTATGTCTCGGCTCAGGATCCCGGGGAGCCGGATGGGAACTTCGAGGCCAGCTCCGTGCGAGAGCGGATGCCCAGCTTGCGGTAGATCCGCTTGAGATTGGCTTCCACGGTATGGACGCTGACGAACAGGGCGTCGGCCGCCTCTCGGTTGGTGCTCCCGGCGGCGACCAGCTCCGCCACCCTGGCCTCGGTCGGGGTCAGGTCCACCGAGGAGGCGGCCCGCCCCCCGATCCGGGCGAGCTCGGCACGCGTGCGTTCCGACCACGCCGCGGCGCCGAGCCCCTCGAAGATCTCCAGGGCCTGCGTGAGCATGTCCCGAGCCTCACGCTTCCTCTTCGCCCGGCGCTGCACCGTTCCGGTCACCAACAGCGTCCGACCCAGCTCGAACGGAAGCGGCAGGCGCCCGTGGTGAAGGAAAGCCTCATCGGCTGCATCGGATGCAGCTTGGAGATCACCCCGGGCCGCGAACACGAGCGCCCGGCATCTGGCTCCCGTCGCCATGGCCCACGCCCGATCGAGGCGTCGGCCCGCGTCCTCGAAGGGCGCGAGGAGCGCCTCGGCTTCGTCGAGCCGTCCCAGGCCCACGAGCGCCTCGATCTCATCCGGGACGATCCGGAAGTACGCGGGTTCCCGAACGCCCATCGCTTGCTCGAGCTCCACCGCCCTGGACAGGAACGCATCGGCCTCGGCGGGTCGGCCCAGGGAGAGCTCGAGGAACCCCAGGACCGCCAGATTCAGGATCTGGAGGAGGATCTCGCCGGCCGCCTCGGTGAACCGGAGCCCCTCGAGGGCTGCCAGCCTCGCCGGATCGGCCCGCCCCAGATGGGCTTCCACGAGGCCCACCGCGAAGTGGCCCTCCGACAACATCCACGCCCCCATGCGGAGTCGCTCGGCGGCCGCCCTGCTCTCCCGGGCGTGCTCCATGGCTGCATCCCAGTTGCCCGCCCGGCATTCGAGCTCGGCGAGGTGGTACCGGATCTGCGGGATCGGGGTCTCAACGCCGTGCGCCGCGGCATCACCCAGGAGCTCGGTGAACGTCCGGCGGGCTTCGTCCAGGCGATCGGTGAACTTTAGGAGCTGCGCCAGAGTGAAGCTTGCACGGATGACGTGGGATTTGAACTCGCCTGATCGACCCCGCGTCCGAGGAGGAACTCGACGAATGGATACGCCTGGAACGCTTCGGCCATCACCTGTGGTTCCTGCAGCTCCTCGGCGAGCTGCAGCGCTGCGCGAGCGTGCCGTTCCGATGCCGCGAGGTCCCCCCTGAACAGCCAGGCGTACCCGAGGTTCTGCTCGACCCGTGCCCTCAGCGCGAGATCGTCCCCCGCCTCGCCCCGAGCGGCCTCGAACACGGCCCAGGCCCCCCGCCACCCTTCGGTCTCGGCGAGGCCCATCCCCAGGTCCAGCAGCACGCGGCCCCGAGCCGGCCCGGCCATCGAGAGATCCACCGCTTGCTCGAGGACACTCCGCGCGAGCGAGGTGTCCCCGCTCTCGTAGTGCGCTATGCCCGCCTGATGGGTCCGGCGCACCAGGTCCTCGCCCCGGTCCCGCGGCGTGGCGCGGCAGGCCATCTCCCAGAGCTCAGCCGCGGATTGTGGCGCTCCCCGAGAGGAGGCCAGCGGGGCGGCCTCCTCGAGGGCGGCGGCGACGGCGATGTCCGGGCCCTCGACGGAAAGCGCCAGGTGGCGGGCTCGTTCCTCCGGATCTCGGACGATCGTCGCGAGCCGCGCGTGCAGCTCGCGACGCCGAGTCAGCGGGATCTTCTGATAGACGGCGGACGCGAGGAGGGGGTGGGTGAACCGAAGGCGGTCGCCGACGAACTCGACGACGCTGTTCTCGATCGCCGGACCCAGGCGACGGTCGACCTCGGAAGGATCGGTCGCGGCAGCGATCGCATCGAACGTCGGAGCCGACAGGGCCGAGACGACCTCCAGGGCTTCGACGGTCCGCGCAGGGAGCCCCCCGAGGCGATCCTCGATGAGCTCTTGAAGGCGGTCAGGGATCGGGAGCCGTTCGCCGGCCGTCACGTCACCTCCACGGCGAAGGAGCGCCAATCCGATCTCCCGAGCGAAGAAGGGGTTGCCTCCCGACATCTCGTGGAGGCTCAGGAGCGTCGTTCGGGAGAACCCTTCCCCCACCTTGGCCCGGAGCACCTGTTCGAGGGCGTCCTGCGACAGCGGTCCGACGTGGACGGCGTGCACGCGATCCTCGGCGAAGGTCGACACGACGCCCAGGGGGTCGTCATCGGCACGGGCGCCTCGAGCGGCCGTCATCGAACCAACCTGCTCGTCCTTCAGGCGCCGCACGACGAACTGGAGCACCCGGACCGAGGGGAGGTCCATCCACTGGACGTCATCGATCGCCAGGACGACGGGGGAGGTGGAGGCCACCGACCGGAGACATCCGAGGACGGCCAGGGACACGGCCCGCTGGTCGGCCCGGGCGCCCGAACTCGGGGACCGCAGGAGGGCCACCTCGAGGGCCCGGCGCTGCGGCTCGGGCACCGCAGGAAGTGCTTCCTCGAGGACGGGCTCGAGGAGGTCACCGAGGGCGGCGTACGACAGGCGCGTCTCCGCCTCGACCGGGCGGCATGAGAGCGTGCGGTAGCGCCGTTGCAGTGCACCCGCCAGCCCTTCCTGCCATACGGTGGTCTTCCCGATGCCGGGGTCACCGGAGAGGAGCACTGCACTCGGCCCGGACGGGATCGAGTCCAGGAAGCGATCGAGGACCGCGAGCTCGGACTCGCGCCCGATGACGTCACCTGCCAAAGGCGCTCTCCCCCGGGTCGGTGGACGTCAGGATTGTAGGGATGGCGCGGCCCAACCTTGCCGACAGGTCGAGGCTCTCACGGTCGGCCGTACCCGGCATCGGGCCAAGCCGCGCTTGTTCGTCGGGAGGAGGCTCTGAGTTCGGTGGAGACGAGCGGACTCGAACCGCCGACCCCCTGCTTGCAAAGCAGGTGCTCTACCAGCTGAGCTACGTCCCCGCGCCGACCCGGAGAGCCATCGAAGGCTTCTTCACAGGTCGCGGGGACGAGTGTAGAGGACCGAGCCATGCAGCTTCCTGATCGCCGGCGCTGAGATGTGGTCAGCCTGACGCGGAGGTGCTCAGACCTATCCGTAGATCGACGTACGTAGTCGTGCTCGTGTCCTCGTCCTCAGGGGAGAACCCGATGCCGTGCCCCCGAGGATCGCCGCAGGTAGACCCGACGTAGGGACGGAGCACCCTCCGTGAGAAGGGATCACGGGGTAGATACTCCACCGATGGCGGCGGGGCTCACCGACCCCGTGGTGGACCGGAGCTATCCGCCGAGGCAGATCTCGAACGTCTCAACGCTCCGCCGAGCGTCTCCCGGATCGGCTTCGGCGGTATCACGACCCGGGCCGCCCACCACCACGTCGTCACCGTCGCCGTCCTGGGTGATCAAGCAGAAGTCGTTCCCGTTGCCACCGCTGACGAAGTCCCCGGTGCCGGACTGGCCCCAGACCTGGGGATCGTTGCCGGGACCGCCGAAGAGCCTGTCGGCCTTCGGTCCCCCGAGAACGAAGTCCTGACCCCTCCCGCCGCGCGCCACGTCGCGGCCTCCGCCACCGATGAGGAAGTCCACACCGCCTCCTCCTCGCAGCCTGTCCTTGCCTGCGCCGCCCCGGACGGTGTCACCGCCATCGCCGCCGATGAGGACGTCGTTCCCTCCCTTGCCGTGGATCTGGTCCCTCCCCCCGAGGCCGCAGATCACGTCGCGGCCGTCAGTACCAGACAGGTGGTCGCTGTCGGGGGTTCCGATGATCGTGCAGCCAGCCGGCACTCCGGAAGACGTGCCGGCGACGAGGATCGAGATGAGGAAACCGGCCGTGATGACGATAGCGAGGATCCGACCTGTCCGCATCCTGGGCTCCTTTCTTTCGATCGCCGGAGCAGCTACCGCATGAGCAGCGACTACCCGCTCGCTGGTCGAGGGAAACGGGCTCACCCGTCGAGAGCCATCACGGGGACGGGGACTCGCTCGGAGGTGGCGACGGCGACATCCCGGGCCTCCACTGGAGGACGGGATCGCGGTTGGGAGCACGGTCGTGGCACGTCCGCTTGCAGCGCTCGCCCGTGAAGAGCGTCTCCACCCACCATCGATAGAAGAGCCGGTGCGCACCGAACGTGAGCCGAGACAGACCGACCCGGACGGTCGCGCTCAGCCGCGAGAACCGCTGGACGGGCACGGAGCCGAGGTAGGAGTCGGGCCCTACGTTGCGGATCCGCCAGAGCGACCCCAGGAGGCCGGTCCCCGCGGACCGCACGAGCAGGTAGTACTCGGCGTCCTCTTTCCCCTGGGTGTCGAGCAAGACCATCAGGTAGCCGCGGTCCCAGATCTTTCCCGTTCGCCATTCGCCGAAGGTCACGATCGTCCACGCAGGCGGTCCCGACTTATGCGAGAGACGCACCTGTCGCACGTCGAGGCTGCCTCGGGTGTCGTTCGGATCGGTCAGGTCGGTGTCGTGTGCGCCGGCGATCGCGGTGACCAGCGCCACGGTGACGAGGGCAGCACCGAACGGCGCGAGCGTCGACAGCAGCCGCCGCGCCTTCACACGCTCCCCTTTCGCAGCCAGATCGCGGCACGCCATCCGGTGATCACGGCGGCAGCGACTGCACCCGCCAGGAGCAGGGCCGGCAGCGACTCGTCGGCGCGCGGGAGCTGGAGGTGCGGGTCCGGGGACGCCGAGGTCCACGAGGCGGCGGCGGCGGCGGCGAGCGCCGCGTTCCGCCCGAGCGCCACCCGCACGTCGATCGACCCTCGGCCGAGGCAGCCGCAGGAGACGCGGGGGCCGTCGCGAAGGGCGAGGCGCACGAGGGCGGCGGAGAAGACCACGATCGCGGCGAGCGCGACGACGGCCGCGGCTCGCGGCCGCCCGAGGAGCGCGAGGGCCGGGACGAGGGCTTCGGTCCCCGGCGCCACCCAGGCGGCGACGCGCGTCACGCTCGGTGGGAATGCATGGCCGCTGAGGGCCCGTCGCCATCGGCTCCATCCGACGACCTTGTCGATCGAGGACCATGCGAACGTCACCGCGAGGACCGCGGCGCCCGCCGCGGCCCAGCCGTCGCGCGAACGCCACGCCGCGGCGGCGGCGGTTACCAGGATCCCCGCGAGGGCGAGGCCGTTCAGCCCCCTCCGGAGTCGGTCCGACGTCGAGCTCAGACGGTCGACGAGTCGGCGGCCGTCCTCCGGCTCCCGCGATCCGGCAGCGACGAGCGGCGCCAGGCCCCGCGCGAGCCCGAACGGCGCCACCGCGAGCGCACCCCACAGCGGTCGGCCGGTCGAGGCCGCGCCCGCCGTGACCACGACGAGCGTCCCGTGGCCGAGGAAGGTGAAGAAGCCGACGCCGAGACCGGCGCCGTACAGCAGCGCCGCCAGCGGTCGGCCGAAGTACGTCCGCCACCAGTCCGGCACCTGTCGGCGCAGCTGCGGCACCGGCAGGCGGATCCCGCTCAGCTCTCGGACGAGATACAGGAGGGCGACCCCTGCCACGATCGCGCCGCCGGCCCTCCCCCAGGGGGCACCGAGCATCGCGGCGGCCGCGGCGACCAGGGCACCGAAGCCTGCCGCGGTCGCCGTCGCGCCCACGGCGTGGAGCGCCAGGGCCCCCGCCCAGCGGGTCCGCGTCCCGTACACGACGGGGCTGATGGTCTCCACCATCGAGAGACCTCAGGGACCCCACAACGCGGACCAGCCGGCGACCGCCGCGGCGGCGGCGAGCGATACGAGCCCGGCGTCGCTCAGCACGTCTTCGCGAGCTCTCGGTACGTGATGCAGAACACCTTGAGTCCGGAGGGGCAGTAGCCACGCACCGCGTAGTCGCCGTTGATCCGGATCGAGGAGCGGGAGCAACAGTCCTGGATGTGCCTGAGCCGCCCGAAGCAACACCGGGTCCAGCCTCCCCCGTACCGCGGGTTGTTCACGAAGGAGTACACGTCCGGGACGCGCTGCTCACAGGTCTTCGAGCGCTCCTGCGTCGCTGGATCACGGTAGAGCTTCCCTCGGTCGTCCACCGGGTACCCGTAGGTCGGGTGCACCGGGAACCCATACCGGTCGGTCCGCGACGAGGGAGCGTACGGATGAGGACACGAGCCCGTCGTGAAGGTGTGCCCGCAGATGTGCAGGGCCTCGGCCCGATCCGGCGCGAGGGCCGTCGCCACCAGCGATCCTCCCGCCAGCGCGACCACGCCCCGGCCCACGCGCCCGAGGAACCCTCGGCGGCTCGTGCGTTGCGCGAGCGCTCGTTGAGCCCGCTCCAGGCCGGTCAGCTCGCCCATCGCTCACCGTCCTCCCGCATCCTGCGCCGGGCGGTATCGACCAACCCCTCCACCTGTTCCAGGTTGTTGACCGTGCCTTTCCCCCGGACGACCCCCATCTCGTCGAGGACCAAGAGATACGGGGTGCCGGGAACGTCGAACACGCGTTCCACCTTCTCGTCGTGCACCACCTGGGCGAGGAGGTCCGCGGACCGTGCGGCCGCCGGCAGCGCGGGCGCCACCTCCCGGCAGACGATGCACGTGGGGGAGGAGAACAGCACCAGTCGCCTCGACCCCGGGCCGCCGATCACGATCGGCGTCCCGTCCGCCGCCCGCGCGTCGACCGGAGGCAGCGGCTCACCGAGCATCGGACCCTCCGTGTCGATCTCCAACGCGCCACGCGGTCCCAGCCGCAGGTGCAGCGTCCCCACCTGCCGGGCGAGCGCCACCACGACGACGCACAGGACGACGAGGAGCACCCATTGTCCGACGAAGGCCGCGGTCCACCAGCCGCTCATCGCATCGTCCATGTCGGCTGTTTGCGCTCGTTCATGAACTGGATCAATGGGCTCCCATCGTCTGCCAGTCCCACCAGCGCACGCAGCTCGCCCTCCGCGTCGAGCAGCCGGAGGATCGGGAATCCTTCGGCCGCGAGCCCCAGCCGGATCCGTACCCGTCCCAACCGATCGTACAAGCCCAGGGTCGGCGACCCTTGGTCGGCGAGCGTGTACCGGTGGCTGACCTCCTCGCCCTCCACGTGCGCTCCAAGGGTCGGCGAGGCGTCCGAGGCCAGACCGAACTTGGCGCGGATCTTCCCGTTCCGGTCCCCGAACGCCAAGCTGGCGGAACCGTCACTCGAAAGCCCGAGGGTCGCCCGGACTTTCCCGTTGTCGTCGCCGATCGCGAGTCCCGCGGACCCGTCGGACGAGAGGCCGAATCGTGCGCGAACCTGCCCACCAGGATCCAGCATCGAGAAGAACGGTGAATCGTCGTTCGACAGACCGATCCGCACCCGAACATGGCCCGCCGCATCCAGGATCTCGAATTCCTCGGCTCTGACGACCCGCTTCTTCATCGCATGGGCGTCCGATGACGCATCGGACGTCCGGCTATCGTCGCTCCCTGGACGGCACGACACAAGTATGACGACAGCGGCGCTGAGCAGGAGATCTCTTCCGAGGTGAACCGGGGGGGCCGGAACGGGCCGGAACGTGAGAAACCGCCGGAACCCGAGGGCTCCAGCGGTCTCTCACTGCGAACGATAGGAGCGGGAGGGGTTCACCGTCAACCCGGTCCGCCGCTTTTGTCACTCTTTCGATCGGGGAGGATGACGTCGCGCCGCGAGACGCAGGCCCGGAGCCTCTCCGGCAGTGGCGAGACGCCGATCCCGGGCTCCGAGGGAACGGCCATCGTCCCGTCGGACGCGAGCTCGAACGGCCTCGTCAGGTCGTGCTCGAAGTAGCGCGCCGAGGCGCTCGTGTCGCCCGGGAGCGTGAAGCCGGGCATCGCCGCCAGGGCGAGGTTGAGGGCCCTGCCGACCCCGGTTTCGAGCATCCCGCCACACCACACCGGCACCCCGTTCTCCCGGCAATGGTCGTGGATCCTCCTCGCCTCGAGCACACCGCCCACCCGTCCTTGCTTGATGTTCACGATCCTGCAGGCGCCGAGCTCGAGGGCGGCGGCGGCGGCGGCGGCCGATCGGATCGATTCGTCGAGACACAAGGCCGTCCCGAGCATCGCCTGGAGCTCGGCGTGCCGGACGAGGTCCTCGTGGTGGAGGGGCTGTTCGATCATCAGGAGTCCGAGGTCGTCCATGGACCGGAACACCTCAGCGTCGGCGAGGGTGTAGGCGGCGTTCGCGTCAACGGAGAGAAGGATGTTGGGGTGCGTCGCACGCACGGCGCGGACGCGCTCGAGGTCCGCGCCGGGCCGGATCTTGAGCTTGATCCGGCGGTACCCCTCCGCCAGATAGCCCTCGACGTGATCCAGCAGAAGTTCGGTCGACGGGGCGATCCCGATGCTGACGCCGCATTCCACCCGTGCCTTGTCCGCCCCGAGCCACGACGCCAGCGAGGTCCCGTCCGAGCGGAGCTCGGCGTCGAGGATCGCGTTCAGCAGGGCGGCCTTCGCCATCGGATGCCCACGGACCCCGGAGAAGGCCCGCTCGGCGCTCTCGACGTCGGTCGTGTCCGCACCGAGCAGCGCGGGCGCGAGGAATTCCCGCAACACGATCCAGGCGCCGTCGTTGAACTCCTCGCTGAAGTCGGGCCGCACGTCGGCGACGCATTCCCCCCACCCCTCGGCGCCGTCGGTCTCCACCCGCACGACGATGCAGCGCTTCTCGCGCATCTCCCCGAAGCTGGTTCGGAACGGGTGAACGAGCGGCAGCTCCACGAGGAGCAGCTCGACGGCGCGGACCCGGCTCACTCGCTCGCCCCGGGTACGAGCGCGTATGCCGACCGGGCCTTGTCGAACGAGGCGGCGATCGATCCGGCGCGGAAGCAGGCCTCGAGCGTCTCGGCGGTGGCCTCGCGCCAGCGCGCGGCGAGCGCCGGGTCCCGGCGGCGGAGCTCCGCGTGGTCGCGCGGCACCTCCACGACCCCACCGTCATGGCCGGATGCCCCGACCGGGACCGGGAGAGGCCCGTCCGGGTCGCCTTCCGCCGCGAGCACGGTCGGGAGGCCCTCGGGCCAGGGACGCGGCGCCGGGTCGGGGTCCAGATCCCAACGGACCACGAGCCGGTCGGAGCGATCGCCTGCGTTGATCTCGTCGGTCATCTCCCCGTAGAACGCCCGGCCGAAGCCGTCCGCCACCGCGCCCAGCTTGCCGAGGTTGAACCACGCGTTGCGCGCCACCAGCGGGTCGAAGGTCCAGCGCGCCACGTGGATGCCCTGCTCGAGCGCCTGCGCGCGTTGTCCCAGCTTCAACGCGTAGCCGACCCCTCGATGGCGCCGATCCGGCAGCGCGGCCAGCATGTGCGAATGGACGTGGAGCCCGCCGTGATCCACGCCTGCCCAGCCGAGGACGAACCCCACCAGCCGATCGCCGTCGTAGGCTCCGAACGGAACATTCCCGCTGTGCGCGAGCGCGGTCATCATCTCGCGAGGCGGCAGCTGGAACGCGCCCCACGTGGCCACCATGACCTCGAGCGCATCGTCGAACTGCGCCAGCGCGGTCAGGGGGCGCAACTCCACGTTCGCGGCCCGGCCCGCCGCGTGGGCCAGATCCCAAGGCGTTCCGGGCTCGAGCACGCGGGCGAGTCTAGAGCCGGAGCCTCGGACACGGAGAAGGCCCGCCGTTCGGCGGGCCCTCTGCGTCGGACGATCGGGTAGGACTACCCGCCCGCGGGCGGCGGCAGCTCCTGCCACTCCACGTCGTCGACGTCCTCGCCGCGCCGGCGCTTCATGAACTGCATGACGGCGGCCACCAGGGCCCCGATGAAGGCGAGCTTCAGGAGCTTCCGGAAGAATCCGCCCTTCTTCTCCGTGCTTTCGGTGTCGTGTCCCATCGCGCACAGCCTCCTATCGGGGTGGTGGACGAAGTGGGCCTGGATGGACTTGAACCATCGACCTCTTCCTTATCAGGGAAGCGCTCTAACCGAGCTGAGCTACAGGCCCGAGGGCCGCGAGCCCTCGGCGCAGGGTAATCACGGTCCGGAAACCGTGTCAATCGAAACCTCTTCGCGGGCTCCTTGGGCGAGCCCCGATCCTGACGATCTCAGTCGCGACGGTCTGCGAGCGTGACCTCGATCCCCCCGATGATGTCGCTGATCAGGTTGTACATGATCGCCACGAACACGTTGATGCACGACCAGATCGCGACGCCGACGCATCCACCGATGAAGAGCCAGGTGAAGAGCTGGCCTGTGACGATCTCGAGGGGCGGCGCCTCACCGGTGCTCAGCTCGCCGGTCGGCGATTGGGCGCCGGCCGACGGGAAGATGACGCCAAGCAGCTTCTCCAGCGACTCGATCGCACCGCTCGCGGACAGGATGCCCCAGATGATCGCGAGAGACAGATAGATCACGAGGAAGACGCAGAAGTAGAAGATCAGCGAGAACTTCAGCACCGAAAGCGGGCCGATCCGTCTGATCTCCACGCGTGTCCTGCGCACACCGCGCCGCGGGAGCCGCGCTCGCGCGGGCGGCCGGACGACCGTGGACGGCCATGTCGCTTCCGGGGTCACCGGACCGAGTGGAGGAACGAGCTCATCCTCGCGAGGGAACGGCTCGTCGTCGGGCAACGGCTCGGGATCGAACCCGGATGCCGGCTCAGGCTCCGTCGTTGACCGTCGTTGCTGCACAGGCTCCTCGATCGTTCGGGTCTCGGCTGGGTCGATAGCGTACGCTCCTCGGCGCCCCCGCGCGGGGATTTGCACCCAGGCCGGGAGACGGACACCCATGAGGTCCAACCCGCGCACGTGCCCCACCACGATGACCGCCGCGAACAGAGGGGCGAGCACACCACCGGCGAGACTCACGTCCCTCTGGAACAGCAGGGCGCCGGCACCCATCACGCAGCCGATCGACCCGAGCACGAGATCCGTCGTCTGGCGCGGGAGATGCGGCCGCAGCTGCACAACGACGTAGACGGCCGCCAGGAACGCGGCGGCCTCGACGAGCAAGCCGAGTCCGATGTTCATGGGAGTCCCGACATCATCGCAGTAACGCCCGGCGGTGCGCTGCAGTTCCCTTCCGGATCCGTCCGGCTCTCGGAGTGCGCTACTCCTCCATCTGCATGATCACCGGTGCGATCGCGACGACCTGGGCGCCCTCGACGCGCATCGTGCGAACGCCCTGGCTCGATCGCCCGACCCGGCGGATCTCCCCGGCCGGCACGCGGATCACGATCCCACTGGAGGAGATCGCGAACAGATCCTGCTCCTTCGAGCCGACGAACGCACCGGCGAGCAGCCCCGTCTTCTTCGTGATCTGGTGGCCGATGACGCCCTTGCCTCCGCGCCCCTTCACGGGGTAGTCCTTCAGCGGCGAGCGCTTGCCGTACCCCTGCTGCGAAACGCTGATCATCTCCTCACCGTCGGAAGCGAGACTCAGCGAGATCACCTCGTCGTCCTCGGCGAGCCGCATCCCGATCACGCCCGCGGTGGCCCGGCCCATCGGGCGAGCCAGCTGCTCCCTGAAACGGATGGCCTGACCCTTCCGGGAGACGAGGAAGACATCGTCCTTCCCATCGGTGAGCTTCACGTCGATGAGCTCGTCGCCCGGCTTGAGGTTGATCGCGGCGAGGCCTGCACGCGCGGACTCGTACTCCGGGAGCGGCGTCTTCTTGACCATCCCCTTCTTCGTGGCGAAGAGCAGGAACCGCTTGGGGTCGTACTCCTTCAGATGCAGCACGGTGGATACGCCCTCGTCGCCCGAGATGGCCACGCCCGGGAGGTTGGCCGCGTAGAGTCCTCGAGCGATGCGAGAGGCGTCGGGGACCTCGTGGACCTTGACGCGGTAGACCTTGCCTTTCGTCGTGAAGAACAGCAGCCAGTGGTGCGTGGTGGTGGTGAAGACGTTGGCGACCACGTCCTCTTCCTTGAGCGTCGCTCCGCGCACGCCCTTGCCCCCGCGGCCTTGCCGACGGAACGTGTCGATCGGGACGCGCTTGACGTAGCCGGCCCGGCTGACGGTGATGACCACGTCCTCTTCGGCGATCAGGTCCTCGATGTCGAAGGAGCCCTCATCCGCCTTGATCTGCGTACGCCGAGGATCACCGTGCTTCTTCTTGATCCCCAGGATCTCTTCCTTGATCACGCCGCGGATCTTCTTCGGGTCCTTGAGCAGAGCCTTGAGGTACTTGATCCTCGCGAGCAGCTCCTCGTGCTCCTCTTCGAGCTCGGTGCGGGCGAGCTTCGTGAGCCGTCGGAGCGGCATGTCCAGGATGTGGTTGGCCTGGATCTCCGAGAGCTTGAACTTCGACATCAGCTTGGTGCGCGCCTGCTCCGCATCCCGCGAGCCCCGGATCACCTGGATGACCTCGTCCAGGTGATCGAGGGCGATCAGGAGGCCCTGGACGATGTGGTCGCGCTCCTCGGCCTTGCGCAGGTCGTAGCGCGTGCGTCGGGTGACGACGTCGATCTGGTGATCGACGTAATGGCCGATCATCTCGGCGAGGTTCAGCGTGCGAGGGACGCCGTCGACCAGTGCGAGCATGATCACGCCGAAGGACTCCTGGAGCTGCGTGTGCTTGTAGAGCTGGTTCAGGACGACCTGGGGATTAGCGCCGCGTTTCAGGTCGATCACGAGGCGCATCCCCGCCCGGCCCGAGGAGTGGTCCTTCAGGTCCGCGATCTCCTTCACCTTGCCGGACTTCACCAGCTCGGCGATCTTCTCCGCCAGGCGCGCCTTGTTCACCTGGTACGGCAGCTCGCTGACGACGATGCGGGCTCGACCCGCGGATCCCTCCTCGACCGAGCACACCGCGCGGATCTTGATGGACCCGCGGCCGGTCTCGTAGGCATCGCGGATGCCGTCGCGACCCATGATGATCCCGCCCGTTGGGAAGTCGGGTCCCTTGACGAACTTCATGAGGTCCTTCGACGTCGATTCCGGATGCTCCAGGTAGTGGACGACCGCGTCGATCGCCTCGCCCATGTTGTGGGGCGGGATGTTCGTCGCCATCCCGACCGCGATGCCGCCGGAGCCGTTGACGAGCAGGTTCGGGAACCGTGAGGGCAGGACGAAGGGCTGTTGCTCGTACCCGTCGTAGTTCGGCACGAAGTCGACGGTCTCGGCGTCGATGTCGCGAAGCATCTCCATCGCCGCCGGAGCCAGTCGAGCCTCCGTGTACCGCATCGCCGCCGGCGGATCGCCGTCGACCGAACCGAAGTTGCCGTGCGGGTCGACGAGCGGGTACCGGAGAGAGAAGTCCTGCGCCATCCGGACCAACGCGTCGTATACGGCTTCGAGGCCGTGCGGGTGGTACTTCTTCACGACCTCACCGACTGCCCACGCGGACTTGCGGTGTGGGCGATCCGGGCGGAGCCCTGCCTCGAGCATCGACCAGAGGATCCGTCGGTGGACCGGCTTCAACCCGTCTCGCACCTCGGGGAGGGCTCGCCCGACGATGACCGACATCGCGTAGTCGAGGTAGGAACGCTGGATCTCCTCCCCGAGCTCGATCGGCTCGACCCGCCCCGCGAACAATCCCTCTTGCGCCATCGTGTTCCGCTCTCTTTCCTTCTCGATGACTACGCTCGCCTGACGGCTTACACGTCGAGGTTCTGGACGTACTTCGCGTTCAGCTCGATGAACTCCTTCCGCGACGGAACGTCCTCACCCATCAACACGGTGAAGAGCCGGTCGGCGGTGGTCGCATCCTCGAGCGTGACCTGCAGGAGCGTTCGCCGCTCCGGATCCATCGTGGTGTCCCAGAGTTGGTGCGCATCCATCTCACCCAATCCCTTGAACCGTTGTGGATCGAGTTTCTTGCTCCCGTTGCCGTCGCCCTGCCGGAAGCTGTCCCATTCGCGCTCCGTGTAGAAGTACTGCTCCTGCTTGCCGTCCTTGATGAGGTAGAGGGGCGGCTGCGCGAGATAGACGAAGCCGGCATCGATCAGCTGGGGCATGTGCCGGAAGAAGAACGTGAGCAGGAGCGTGCGGATGTGTGCGCCGTCCACGTCGGCGTCGGCCATCAGCACGATGCGGTGATAGCGCGCCTTGTCGAGCTCGAACTCGTCGCCGATACCGGTACCGATCGCCGTGATGAGCGCCTGGATCTCGATGTTCTCCAGGATCTTGTGGAGCCTCGCCTTCTCGACGTTGAGGATCTTCCCGCGGATGGGGAGGATCGCCTGGGTCGCGGGGTCACGCGCCTGCTTGGCGCTCCCCCCGGCAGAGTCCCCTTCGACGATGTAGAGCTCGCACGAGGCCGGATCGCTCAGCTGGCAGTCGGCCAGCTTCCCGGGCAGCGAGCCACCCTCGAGGAACGACTTGCGCCGCGTGAGGTCGCGTGCCTGCTTCGCGGCCAGCCGCGCCTTCGCCGCCGCCAGCGTCTTCTGGACGATCCGTCGCGCCTCGGTGGGATGTTCCTCGAACCACTCGGCCAGCTGCGCGTTCACGGTCGTCTCGACGAACGACCGCATCGAGGCGTTCCCGAGCTTGGTCTTCGTCTGGCCCTCGAACTGCGGATCGCGGAGCTTGACCGACAGGATCGCGACGAGACCTTCCCGCACGTCCTCGCCGATCAGGTTGTCTTCCTTCTCCTTCAAGAGACCCTTGGTGCGGGCGTAGCGGTTCAACACATTGGTGAGCGACTTCTTGAGGCCCTCCTCGTGCATGCCGCCCTCGTGCGTGTTGATCGTGTTCGCGAATGAGTACACGGACTCCGAGTACCCCGACATCCACTGCAGCGCCAGCTCGATCTCCGCGTCCTCGGCCTTGTCGCCGATCGCGACCACTCGGGTGATCGCATCCTTCCCGGTGGCCAGGTGCTTCACGAAGTCGACGAGCCCACCGTTGTAGCGGTACACGTCTTTGTGGGCAGGCTTCTCGCGCTCGTCGATCAGCTGGATCTCGAGGCCCGCGTTCAGGAACGCCAGCTCGCGGAGACGGTCGGTGAGCTCCGAACGCTTGAACTCGATCTCCTCGGTGAAGATCTCGGCGTCGGGCCAGAAACGGATCGACGTGCCCGTCTTCTTGGTGGGCTTGCCCTTCACGAGCTTCGACGTGGAGCGCCCGCGCGCGTAGGACTGACCCCACGAGAAGCCGTCGCGCTTGACCTCGGCGGTCATCTTCGCCGACAGGGCGTTCACCACGGAAACGCCGACGCCGTGGAGGCCGCCGGAGATGCTGTAGCCGCCCCCGCCGAACTTCCCGCCGGCGTTCAGGGTCGTGAGCGCCACCTCGACCGCGGGGCGACGGTCCTTCGCTTTCGGGATCGGCTTGACCGGGATCCCCGCGCCGTCGTCGCGCACCGACACGCTGTCGTCCGGATGGATGGTGACGATGATCTTGGTCGCGCGGCCTGCCATCGCCTCGTCCACGGCATTGTCGACGACCTCGTAGACGAGGTGATGCATCCCGCGTGAGCTGGTGGTACCGATGTACATCCCCGGGCGGAGCCTGACGTGCTCGACGCCCTCGAGGACCTGGATGTTGTGCGCGTCGTAGGTGTCTCTCTTCGCCTTCGCGGTGGCCAATCGTCCTCCTGTCGGTGCCCCGCGCAGGCCGCCCCACGCAACGGAGCTGGGGGCGTGCGCGGGGCCGTCGCACGAACCCCTGGATTCTACCAATCAGGGGTGACGGGAAGGGTGTTTCGGGTCGCGGAAATCGGCCTTCTACCTGCGGTTTCGCACGACGATCCGGATCGCGGTGATCTGGTCGCCGCCGAGCGCCTCGTCCGCCCGACGGCGGATCTCCTCGTGGAGGAATCGGGCCTGAGCGCCCCACGGCCCGGAGGCTGCGGTGACGGTCAGGACGCCCGCTTCGAGGGCCGCCGGCGCGGTCTCCGACGCCAGCCGTTCGCCGACGATCGAGGCCCAGGACCCGGCGAGCCGGGCCACCGGCAAGCCCCGCGCGAAGACCTGCTCGGACAGGAGGTTGTCGATCACCTCTCCGAGCTCGACCCCCTCCTCGCTCGGCCCGTCCTTCCGTCGGGGGAATCCCTTCGCGCTCGGCATCAGCCCCGCACCGCCACGGTTCCCTCCATCACGTCCCACACCGCGGACGAGGCGCGCGGCACGTCGGCCTCGTCCGCCACGCTGATCACGACCTGGCCTCCTCGATCCGCGAGCCGCTGCGCGATCCGGTCGCGGCGGTCGGGGTCGAGGGCACTGAACGGATCGTCGACGAGCAGGAGCGGCGGCTCGCCCGTCTCGGCGGCGACGGCCGCGGCGAGGCCGAGGCGCAGGCACAGGGCGGCCGCCCACGTCTCACCGTGCGAACCGAACGCGCGAGCCCCGAGATCGCGCACGGCGAGGGTGAGGTCGTCGCGATGCGGCCCGACGAGGGACGTCCTGCGGACCAGCTCGTCGGGCCGTCGCGCGTGGAGCTGCTCCCGGAACGCCTCCTCCGAGGCGCCCGTCACGTTCGGGGCGTACGTCACGAGGAGCTCGTAGCCCGAGAGCGCCTCGAACTCGACGGAGGCGTCGGCGGCGAGGTGTGCGACGGCATCGCGGCGTGCCTCGATCACCGGCACGCCGGTCCGGACAAGCTCCTCGTCCCACGCCTCGATCCCTGACGGGCCACCGCGGTGCCCGTCCCATTCCTTGAGCAGCCGGTTCCGCTGACGGTGCGCCCGTTCGTACGCGGTGGACAGCCCTTCCTTCAATGGCCACAGGGCCACGATCGCGTCGTCCATGAGGTCGCGTCGCTTCGAGGGATCACCGATCACCACGGGCAGGTCGAAGGGACCGAAGAGGACCGAGCGCACCTGACGACGCAGCTCGCGCTTGCGTCGGAGCGGGCTCTTGTTCAGCTTCACGCGACTCGCACCTTTCCGCGGGATCTCCACCTCGACCAGGGCCTTGCCCTCGATCCCCGAGAACTCACCCCGCGCGTACGCGACGTCGGCCCCCTCGCGGACGAGCGGGGCGTTCGTGGAGGAGCGGGGCGAACGGAGCGCGTACAGGAAGAACATGCCCTCCAGTAGGTTGGTCTTCCCCTCGCCGTTCGGTCCCACGACCACCGTCAGACCGTCCGCGACGCGATCGACGCCAGTGAGTCGGTGGTTCCGGAACTCCCGGAGCTCGAGCCACTCCAGGCGCATCCGGGTCCGCGACCGACCGGCGATTCAGCCGACCGCGGCGGGGAGCCGGACCGGCATCACGAGGTAGGTCAGCTCGTCACCCTCGCCGCGGATCACCCCGGGCTTGAGCCCGTCGCGCACGTCGATCCGCACGCTCTCGCCGGTGGCCGCGGTCAGACCGTCGACGAGGTACTGCGGGTTGAACGCCGCGACGAGGTCCTCCCCTTCGTAGCGAGCCTCGACCGTCTCGACGGCTTGACCGAGGTCCGGGCTGGATGACGAGAGCTTCACACCGAGCGCGTTGAACTCCAAACGCACCGGGGTCGTGTCACGAGCGAGCAGCCCAACCCGACGGACGGCTTCGAGGAGCTGTTGTCGCGAGATCGTCAGTCGGCTCTCGACGGTCTCCGGCAGCAGCTGGCGATAGTTGGGGAACTCCCCCTCGATCAGGCGAGACGTCAGGGTGAGGGAGCCGACACGGAACGCGATCTGCGACGCGTTCACCGACGCCTCCACCCCGGCCTTCTGGTCGACGGCCGCACGGCCGGCCTCCGTCAATGCGCGCTCGGGGACGATCGCCTTCGCCTCGCCGTCGGCGGTGGCGACGAGGTCACGGACGGCGAGGCGGTACGAGTCCGTGGCGACGAGGACCACGCCTTCCCTGCTGATCTCGAGCAACACACCCGTGAGCACCGGCCTGGCTTCGTCCTTCGAGGCCGCCCGGGATACCTGGGCGACGGCCTCGGCGAACGCGGCCGGCTCGACGGAGATCACGGTCCCCGACGGCTCCTGCAGCCCCGGGAAATCGTCGGCGGGCAGCAGTCGGAGGGCGCCCTCGTACGCCGCGCAACGGATGTGTGCCTGCGACTGATCCGTCTCGAAGTCCACCGGAGCTTCGGAGAGCGACTTCACGGTGTCCGCCAGCAGGCGAGCCGGTACCAATGCCGTGCCGGCCTCCTGAACCTGGACGGCGATCGAGAGCCGTGCCGAAACCTCCAGATCCGTCGTCGTGAGCATCAGGGTGCCGTCGTCCGCTGCCTCGAGCAACACGCCGGTGAGCGCGGGGATCCCCGGGCGCGAGGACACGCCGCGCTGAACGGTCTGCAACGCCTCGGACAGGTCGTCACGGTCGCATCGGAACTTCATTCGTCAACCTCCCGGTCGTGGCCTGTTCCCAGGCTGTTGCTTCTTAGGTTCTTATCGATGAAGAGCGGTAGTAGGGGCGGTGGAGAAGTGGAGAAGTGGGGTATCCGCGCAGCGTAGCGCAGGTGTCCGACATGGGGACGACCGGTGGACCGTCCTTGGCGCTCTTCCGAGAAGCGCTCTACGGGGGACGAGAACGGCGATCTCCGCGAAGTTGTCCACCGACATCACACCAACCCCCGGACACGGCCGCGGATGATCCGCGTGAGGTCCTGAACCTGACGGAACGTGTCGTCGCGAGACCGCATCTCGTCCTCCACCTTCTTGATGCCGTGGAGGGCGGTGGTGTGGTCGCGCCCTCCGAAGATCTCGCCGATCTTCACCAGGGACAGGCCCGTGCATTCTCGCATCAGGTACATGGCGATGTGTCTCGCCTGCGTGAGCGGTCGCGAGCGAGATTTCGACACCAGGTCCCCTGTCGAGAGCTGGAAGTACGTCGCGGTCTCCTCGAGGATGAGGGGTGGTGGTATCTCGTGCTCGGTCTGCGGGATCAGGTCCTGCAGGGCTCGCTCCGCGAGCTCGATATCGATCGGCTGGCGAGTGAGCTCGGACCACGCGACCACGCGCACGAGGGCGCCTTCGAGCTCACGGACGGACTGGTCGAATTTCGAGGCAACGAACTCGATCACTTCGGGCACGACGGCGGGGATGTTCTCCCGTTCGGCCTTCAGCTGGAGGATCGCGATGCGTGTCTCGAGGTCCGGCGGCTGCACGTCCACGCACAGACCCCACCGGAACCGGCTCACCAGCCGTTCCTCCAGGCCGGAGAGTTCGTGCGGCGGCCGGTCCGACGCGATCACGATCTGTCGCCCGGCGCCGTGGAGATGGTTGAACGTGTGGAAGAACTCGGTCTGCGTTTCCTCGCGTTTGGCGAGGAACTGGATGTCGTCGACGAGCAGGATGTCGACCTCGCGGTACTTGTGCCGGAACGCGTCGCCCTGTCGTTCGCGAACGGCCTTGATGAACTCCGTGACGAATTGCTCCGAGGTCACGTACTTGATCCGCGTGTCGGGCATCAATCGCCAGATGTGATGCCCGATCGCGACCAGAAGGTGCGTCTTGCCGAGGCCCGTGCCCCCGTAGATGAACAAGGGGTTGTACGCGGTCGACAACGGTGCCTCCGCGACCGCCATGGCCGCGGCGTGCGCGAACCGGCTCGACGGGCCGGGGACGAATGCGTCGAATGTGTAGTTGGGGAACGGCAGACCGGGAGCGCCGAGGGGCTTGCCCGCCGTTGGCGGCGTCGCCGGTGCACCGATCGCGGCGTAGGCGGCCGGAGGTGTGGTGGTGGTGTCCGCCAGCGGGCCCTCCTCGTGGCGGATGCCTTCGTCCACGTCCATCTCGATCTTGATGGGGTGGCCGAACGCCTCCTCGGCGGTATGTTCGATGAGCCCAAGATGATTGTGCTGAAGGCGTTCCCGGACGAATTGGCTCGGGACCGCGAGGGAGAGCACCTGATCGCGGACCGCGATCGGCCGCACATCGGTGAACCACATCAGGAACGTGGTCTCCGGGAGCTCCGCTCGAGCGCGATCGAGCACGGCTGACCAGGCTCTTCTCGCTTCCTGATCGGGCAAAGCGACGGCCATCTGAGATTCCACAGAGCCTTTCCACACCGGTGGATAACCCATCCCGGGGAGGTCGCGGGGTCGGGGGACGCCGGGGGCCCCATCACCCCGGGGAAGCGCGGGGCGGACTATAGCACCGGGGTTTTTCCCCAAGCGAGCGGCCGGAACCGTCTTGACGCTCTTTCTGTTGTCAACCCCTCCACCCAGGGATGTTTCCGTATACTTCCCCTTCGGCCGGCGGCGTTGCCGGCCTTCCTTCCGCGAAGGAATCCGAGGATGGCCAAGCGAAAGCGTACGTACCAGCCGAACACGCGCCGCCGTGCCAAGACGCACGGCTTCCGTCTGCGGATGCGGACCCGTGCCGGCCGGTCGATCCTCGCCGCCCGCCGACGCAAGGGCCGCAGCCGCCTCAGCGTCTCCGGCTGACCGCAACGGTGCGCACCCGGGCGATCCAGCGCGTCTTCCACGACGCGGAGCCGATGCACGGGAAGCGGGTGGTACTGTTTGTCGCTCCCGGCTCGGGGGAGTTCGCGCTGGTCGCCGGCAAGAAGATCGGTGGCGCGGTGCAGCGGAACCGAGCGCGGCGGGTCCTTCGGGCAGCGATCCGCGAGGTCGCGCCGCGTGGGGTGGAAGGACACGACGTCGTCCTGGTGGCCCGCGAGGCCATCCGAGACGCCCGAACCCAGGATCTGATCACCGAGATGACCGAGCTGCTCCAACGCGGAGGGACGCGCCGATGACATCCGTCCGACGGATCCTATGGAACGCCGGCGCTCCCGCTCGCCTCGTCCTCCTGGCTGCGATCCGCACCTATCAGCTCACGCTCTCGGGGTGGCTCGGCGGACAGTGCCGATTCTCCCCTACCTGCTCTCGGTACGCGGAGGAGGCCATCCGTTCGTTGGGGGCGACGCGGGGTGCTTTCCTCGCCACGCGACGCGTGTTGCGTTGCAATCCGTTCGGGCGTGGCGGCCTCGATCCGGTGCCGATGCCCCACGTTTCGTATGACACCACCATACAGCGACCCAGCGATCCCACGCTCCCCCATCTGATCCGGCGAAGCCATGCTGGCTGAGATCGGTCCGTTCCAAGCGTTGCTCGATGCGATCGGATGGCTGCTCGCGTGGCTGTACGACCTCACCGGCAGCTTCGGATTCGCGATCATCATCCTGACGATCGTCTTCCGGATCGTCCTCCTCCCCCTGGGCATCAAGCAGATCAAATCGATGCAGGCGATGCAGGCGCTCCAGCCGAAGATCAAGGAGATCCAGAAGAAGTACAAGGGGAACAAGCAGAAGGTCCAAGAGCAGACGATGAAGCTGTATCAGGAGTACGGCGTGAACCCGCTCGGCGGGTGCCTCCCGCTCCTCCTGCAATTCCCGATCCTGATCGCGATGTATTCCGTGATCCGAGCGCCGGTCCCCTACGCGCCGGAGGATCGACCCCCAGGTGTCGAGTTCAAGGACAACCATCTCCCCGAAGACTCGGATCTGTTCATCGATGTCACGGCCCATGAGGGGAAGGGACAGGGCTTCCTGTTGATGAACCTCCAGTGCTCGCCGCAGAACGCCGGCAAGACCGTGGACGTCCGGGACACGGCCGGGGACCCAACGGGGGACAAACTGGAATGCGGGGATGGGATCGCGGACCGTATCCCCTACTACGCCATCTTGCTCCTCATGATCGGGACCACGTTCTACTCCAGCCGGCAGACGCAGAAGGCGACCCCGGCGTCGGCGCAGAACCCGCAGACCCAGATCATCACGAAGGTCATGCCGTTGATGTTCGGGGTCTTCGGATTCGCGTTCCCCACGGGTCTGATCCTCTATTGGACGGTGTCCAACCTCTTCCAGATCGGCCAACAGGCCGTGATGCTCCGGCTCGGCCACATCGGCCCGCAGGCGATGGATCGACGCCTGACCGAGGCGAAGTCCAAGGCCGAGACGCGAACCGACAAGCCGAGGACCGGCATCATGGGCAGGATGATGGAGCGAGCTGAGCAGGAACGGAAACGGCGGCTCGGCGAGCCAGAGCCGCCTCGGAAGCCACCTCCGCGCACGTCGGGCTCGAGCAAGGCCTCGCCCAAGGGTGGCTCGGGCCGGGCAGGAACCGCGAAGGGTTCAGGCTCGGGCAGCTCGGGAAAGCGATCGAAGGGTGGGTCGGCGGGTCCAAGGCGATCCGGTCCGAATCGGCCGAAGCGGCCGGGAAGGTAGGCGATGGAGCGAGAGCCGGAATCGACGGGAGCCGTGGGCGAGGATCGCCGAGACAGGGATCCGGACGCTCCCGAGCTCGAGGAGCAGGCCGATGCGATCGCCGACTTCGTCGAGGAGCTCCTCGAGCGGATGGGGATCGATGCCATCGCGGAGCCCACGACCCACCGAGGCCACGTCTACGTCGACATCGTCGACGGTCCTGACGATGACATGGCGCTCCTGATCGGCCGGCACGGCCAGACGCTCGATGCGATCCAGGAGCTGGCACGAACATCGGTCGGCCGACGCCTGGACGACCGCATCCGCGTGCTCGTCGACGTCGGGGACTACCGGAAGAGGGCAGAGGAGCGGCTCGTCGAGCAGGCGCGAGAGATCGCCGAACGGGTGCAACGCACGGGCGAGGAGGAGCAGCTCGATCCGATGAACGCCTACGAGCGCAAGCTCGTGCATGACGTGATCGCGGAGTTCGATACCCTCGAGAGCGTGTCCGAGGGCGCCGATCCCGATCGCTTCGTGGTGGTCCGGCCCCTCTGAGAGGGCCCCTCTCCAAGGGAGGCCATGTTTCACGTGAAACATGAGGGTTGGACCGTCGCCGACCTCTCTCCTGGCCAGGTCGCTGCTCTTGAGGCGTTCGAAGGTCTCCTCGCCGACCACGCGATCCCTCGTGGGATGGTCTCGTCGTCCGACCGGGCCCACCTCCGTGCGCGCCACGTGCTCGACAGTCTCCGCGCGGTCCCCCACCTCGGTCCGGCGAAGCAGCCGGTGATCGATCTCGGATCGGGAGCAGGCCTTCCCGGCATCCCTGTCGCGGTGGCTCGGCCGGACCTGCTCCTCACGCTCACCGAGCCCCGGCAGCTGCGGGCGGCCTTCCTCGAGCTCGTCGTCGAGCGTCTGTCTCTCCCCAACGTCCTGGTCTTCCCCAAGCCAGCCGAGGAGCTGCCCTCGGATGCCGAGATGTGCCTCGCCAGGGGGTTCGGCAACCCCTCCCGGACCTGGGCGGTCGCGCGGCGCCTTCTCCCCCCGGACGGGAGCCTGATCTACTGGGCAGGAACGACGTTCCGGTCGGATCAGGTGCCCGAGGACGCTCGCATCGCGGCCATCGAGAGTCCCACCCTTGAAAGCGGCGGACCCATCGTTATCATGACCCGACAGTGAGCAAGGCGTCTGCCAGCTCGACCCACGCCGTGGCACCCACCACGCCGACCCGCCCCACCTCGCCCAAGCGGTCGAGGAGGAAGGGGCCTGTGGTTCCGAACGTCCCGGGTCGAGCCAGGGTCATCGCGATCGCGAATCAGAAGGGCGGGGTCGGCAAGAGCACGACGGCGGTGAGTCTCGGCGCCGCGCTGGCCGACATCGGGTATCGCGTGCTAGTTGCGGATCTCGATCCGCAGGGAAACGCATCCACAGGGATGGGGATCCGTCACGACGCTCGGGAGGTCACGGTGTATGACGTCGTCGTCTCCGAGGCCGAGATCCAGGATGCCATCGTGCACACCCCGGTGGAGCGGCTTCATGCCGTGCCGGCAACGATCGACCTGGCCGGAGCCGAGATCGAGTTGGTGTCGCAATTCTCTCGCGAGTCGAGGTTGAAGAAGGCGATCGAGCCCGTCCTCGAGGGAGCGTATGACTTCATCCTCCTCGACTGTCCGCCCTCCCTCGGGCTACTGACGATCAACGCTCTCACCGCGGCCGAGGAGCTGATCGTGCCCATCCAGTGCGAGTATTACGCCCTGGAGGGGCTGGGGCAGCTGCTCCGGAACGTCTCCCTCGTTCAGCAGAACATCAACTCCGGCCTCAGGCTGTCGGGGATCGTGATGACGATGTTCGACCCGCGAACGAAGCTGTCGGAGCAGGTCGTGGCAGAGGTCAAGCGTCATTTCGGCGATCTCGTCTACGACGTGATCATCCCTCGCACGGTGCGATTGTCGGAGGCGCCGGGGTTCGGACAGCCCATCACGATCTACGATGCGAAGTCGAAGGGCGCCCAGGCGTACCGCCAGCTCGCCCAGGAGGTCGCGCTGCGCCCCCCGCCAGAGGCTCCGATGCCGCAGTTCGACAAGATGCCGATCGCCGTGATGCCTCCGATGGAGCGACCCGAGGGCGCCGAGGGAGCTTCCGGGAACGGGGGGCATCCGGAGCCGTCGGAGGAACCGCGAGCCTCCAGATCCGATCCCATGATCGAGCGCGCGGCCGAGCGGGAGCCCGTCGTCGACCTGACCCCCGAGCCGGCTGCACCGGAACCGCGGCCTGAGACGGCGGCACGTCAACCGGAGCCGGAGTCTCAGCCAGCGGACCCCGCACCACAGGTCGAGATGGCCGCATCTCCCACGTCGAGCCCACCTCCCGCCCGGAAGGCCAGCGGCACCGCGGTGGACGCGGACGATGACGCCTGGGAGGAGCCTGCCCGCCAACCTGAGCCGAGGGTCAAGCCTCCGTCGAGACCCGCTCCACCCGGGGAGCTGCCCCAGCGACGGGTCGTGGTGATCGACGAGAACTCCGACATCGACATCGAGGCGGGACAGGAGGCGCCTCCGGCTCCCGCGGACGAGCATCGTGAGGGGATGGCGGACATCGGCGCGACATTGGACGAGGAGCTGGGCCGGAAACGGCGTTGGCGGATGTTCCGCAAGGGAGGCGATTGATGTCCAAGCGAGGGGGTCTGGGACGGGGGCTCTCCGCGCTGATACCCGGCGCGCCCGAGGCGGGGGAGGTGGCCACCGGGCTGCTCGAGGTGCCCGCAGGGGCGATCGCCCCCAACCCGAAGCAGCCGCGGAGCAGGTTCGACGACGAGGCGTTGCAGGAGCTCGCCGCCTCCATCCGCGAGGTCGGGATCCTTCAACCGATCGTGGTTCGGCGGGCGGGCCAGGGCTACGAGGTCGTCACCGGCGAGCGGCGCCTCCGAGCCGCGAAGCTCGCGGGGTTGGCGACGGTCCCGGTCGTCCTGCGGGATTCCGACGACGCCGATCTACTCAGGGAAGCTCTGATCGAGAACATCCATCGGGAAGACCTCAATCCGATCGAGCTCGGCGAGGCGTTCCGGCAGCTCCTGGACGAGCTGGGGTTGAAGCAGGAGGAGCTGGCCGATCGCGTTGGCGTCTCACGGTCGCACATCGCCAACACGATCCGCCTCCTCGCCCTGCCCCTCGAGGTGCAGCAGCTCCTCACGGACGAGAAGCTCTCGGCGGGTCACGCGCGGGCGTTGCTGGCCTTGGGCGATGCCGACGCGATCACGTCGCTCTCGCTTCGGGTCGCGGCGGAGGATCTCTCGGTCCGCGAGACGGAGGAGATCGTTCGACGGTTCATCGAGGGTCCGCCCGAGCCCGCTCCCAAAAAGGCCGGCACGGATGCGGAGGTCTCCGACCCCAACCTCGCGGAGGTCGAGGAGATCCTGTCCGAGCAGCTCGCGACCCGGGTGCAGATCCGCATGGGACGCAAACGGGGTCAGGTCTTGATCGAGTTCGGCTCCGCCGACGACCTCGAGCGGATCGTGTCGGAGATCGTGGGTTCCGGGCCCGGCCTTGCCCCCGATTGAGTGATAACATCATACGACCCGAGACGGACCTCACGCCGGACGCTCAGCAGATGGATCACACCGGCCGGTACCCGTCGGAACGGGAACGCGCGCTGAAAGCGACCCTCCTCGGTCTGATCCTCGGCGCGGGTCTCGCGATGCTCGCGCGTCGCCCGTGTCTACCCTGAGAAGAAGCGACCCACCCCCACGGCGACGGCGCGGGCGACGCGCGTCGGAAGGTCGGGCTCGCGCAGCAGCCTTTCCTCCTGTCGGCCCGCGCCGGTGAACGGTTCGACCTGGACCGCCGGCATCCGCGTCTCGCGCAGGGGTGCGATCGTCAGCGGACGGACCCGTCCGGACAGGCCGAGCTCCGCCTCGAGCTCTTCCAGGATCAGTTGCGCGAGAACGAGTCCGGAGGGGGAATGGGTGGTCCGGCTTCCGAAGTACGAGCAGACGGGGCCGCCCTCACCTTCCCCGTCCCTGGCGGTGAGTTCCATGGTGATGGACGCCGCCGCGCCCGCCTCGTTCGCGAGACGGGCTCGGTCCGAAGGCGCGGCCGCCTGGTCGTCGGTGACGAGGAGCTTCGGATCGGCACCCACCGCCCGCAGCTCCTCCACCAGGGCGAGCGCCGAGCGCCGATGCAACTCGCCGGCCGCGGCGGCCCCTTCACCGATGTCGACCGCGATGACTCGGCCCTCGATCGGCCCCCGCGTGGCATCCAATTCCTCGCGCTCGCGCACGAGGGCTCGTGACGGGGCCGCATCCAGCGGACGCATCCGCCGAAGCACCGACAGCGTGTGCGGGCCGACGATCCCGTCCGGTTCGTCCCCGACGTTACGCTGGAACAATCGTAGGGCTCCGTCCGTCCGGGGGCCGTAGAACCCGTCTTCCTTGCCGCTGTCGAAGCCCAGCGCGTTCAGCATCCGCTGGATCTCCCGCACGTCGTCACCTCGGAACATCGGGGCGCGGTGATACAGCGTGCGGTCGCCCAGCAGCCAACCGGCCTCGACGAGCTGTTCCCACGTGTCCGGGCCGACGAGGCCGTCCACCTGGAGGTGCCGATCTTCCTGGAACCAGCGGACGGCGGCCGCGGTGGACGATCCGAACACGCCCACCAGTTCCTCGCCGTCGATCTTGGCCCCGAGCGCTGTCAACCTCGACTGGATGTCCGCGATCTCCGGGCCGCTGTCACCCTTGCGGAAGATGCCCATCGGTTCGAGTGTGCGTGGGTACGCGTGGCGACGGCAACCGCCGACGGGAGCGGGGTGGGGAAGACGCCCTACGCGAGGTGCGGTTCGAGGTCGCGCAGGATCGCGTCCTTCGGCCGGGCGCCGGTGACCCGCGCGACCTCCTTGCCTGCCTTGAACAAGATCAAGGAGGGGATCGACATGACCCCGTAGGTCCTGGTGGCGTCCGGGTTCTCGTCGATGTTCAGCTTCGCGACCTTGAGATCCTGGCCCTTCTCCTGCCCGATCTCCTCCACGACCGGAGAGACCATGTGACACGGCACGCACCACTCCGCCCAGAAATCCACGAGGACCGGTGTCTCGGAATCGAGGACGCTCGTCTGGAACTCCGTGTCGTTCACATCTCCGATGTTCGCCATCTCTGCTCTCCTCTCGACCGCCGGCTCGCCGGCGGGGTCTAGGCCTCGCTCTGAACGCTCCCTCGAGCGGCGAGATTCCCTGCCTCGACCGCGGCGTGGGACTCCGCCTCGAGTAGTCGCTCGGCGTCGATCGCTGCCTTGCACCCCTGTCCTGCGGCCGTGACGGCCTGACGATAGATCCGGTCGGTGACGTCGCCGGCCGCGAACACCCCTTCGACCGAGGTCTGGGTGCGCGGCTCCTGGATCACGATGTACCCGTCCGGGTCGAGCTCCAACCGATCGACGAAGAGCTCGGTGTTCGGCGTGTGGCCGATCGCCACGAAGACACCGTCGGTGGGGAGGTCACTGATCTCACCGGTCGAGGTGTCGCGGAGCCTCACGCCGGTGACCGCGTCGTCGCCGATGATCTCGACGACCTCGGCATTCCAGGCGACCTCGATCTTCGGGTTCGCGAGGGCGCGATCCTGCATGATCTTCGACGCGCGGAACTCGTCGCGCCGATGAACGATCGTCACCTTGGAGGCGAATTTCGTGAGGAACGTCGCCTCTTCCATCGCCGAGTCACCCCCGCCCACGACGACGAGCTCTCGATCGCGGAAGAAGAAGCCGTCGCAGGTGGCACAGGCGGAGACGCCTCTCCCGCGGAGCTTCTCCTCGCCCTGGACGTCGAGCCACTTCGCCGTCGCCCCCGTGGCGATCACCACGGTCCGCGTCTTCCAGACCTCGTCGCCCGCCCAGACCCGATAGGGCCGCGAGGAGAGATCGACGCGGGTCACGTGGACCGAGAGGATCTCCGCGCCGAACCGGGCGGCCTGCTTCTCCATCTGGTCCATGAGCTCCGGCCCCAGGATCCCGTCGGCGAAGCCCGGATAGTTCTCCACGTCGGTGGTCAACATCAGTTGGCCGCCGGCCTCCACGCCCTTGAGCACCAATGGCTCGAGGTTGGCCCGGGCGGCGTAGAGCGCCGCCGTGAATCCGGCGGGGCCGGACCCGATCACGATCATGTTCCGGACGTCGTTCTCGCGTTCCGTGGTCATGCGATGGTCATCCTCCCACACGACCTGAACGCCGCCCGTGAGCCGGTTCCTTCCCGCGTGCCCGTCGGGAAGGAGGTCAGATGCGAGCCGACGCGAAGGAGAGCACACTGCAGTCCTCGGTTGACGCCGCCCACACCGCGACTGTGTCCGGCGGCTCGCCCGCGCCCGGGCCTTCGAGATAAACGGCGATGTAGGCCTCCTCACCTTCGAACCTCGCTCGGATCAGTCGTGTCAGCCGCCCCGCCTGCTGGTCTCCGAAGGCCCGGGAGACGCAGCCGACGGCGGCCGTCGCATCCTGCCCGGCCCCTCCGGCTGCGTTCGGGGCATCGCGGCGCGACGCCCTGGCGGAGCGCGCGAGCTCCTCGAGCCCCGCGGCGTCGTAGTCGCGATCTTCTTCGCTGATGACGACATCTCCACCCACCGGACCGCTCTCGACCGTAGCCGCGGAGTCTTCGCCGGCCAGGCTGGAGACCTCGCCGCGGTCCGGGTCGCTCCCGACGTTGGGGAGGGCGATCGCGATCGCGATCACCGCGGCGGCGGCCGCGGCCGCACCGGCCCAGCGGTACCACGCCGGGGTGCCGTGGCCGCCGCCGGCTCCCACGACACGCCGATGCAGGTCGGGAGGAGGGTCCACGACGGGGAGGGAGCGAGCGGCTCTGGCGCCGTGGGTCGCGAGGTCGACGTCCTGTCGGCAGGTGGCACAGAGATCCAGATGCGCCTGCACTCCGGCGAGCTCGCGCTCGTCCAGGGTGCCGTCCATCAGGGCGGCCAGCTGCTCGTAGGGATGATTCATGCCTCTTCCTCTGACGTCCGTGACGCTCCGGAGGGTTCCCCTTCGGTCACGCCTAGCGCCTTCCCGAGAGCCGCCCGGCCCCTGAAGACCCTCGATTTCACCGTTCCCACCGGGATCTCGAGGACGGCCGCGATCTCTTCGTAGGGGAGGTCCTGCACGTCCGCGAGCACGAGGACGACGCGGAACTCCTCCGGCACCTTGGCCAGCGCCTGCGCCACGTCGACGGAGAACACCACCCCTTCCGCGTGATCGGGCGAGGGGAGTGACGGCTCCGGCCGCTCGTCGCCCTCATCGGCAGCCAGCTGGAGCATAGGGCGTCGCCGCTTCTTGCGGAGGGAGTCGTAGCAGGCGTTGACGGCGACGCGGTGGAGCCATGTCGTGAAGGCGGCATCTCCGCGGAAGCTGCTCAGCTTGCGCAGTACGGCGAGGAAGGTGTCCTGAGAGGCGTCGGCGGCTTCCTCCGCGTCGCCGAGGATCCGCAGGCACAGGTTGTAGACGCGCGCGCCGTGGCGCTGCACGAGGGTCTCGAACGCGTCGGAGCTCCCGTCCTGGAACCGTCGGACGAGAAGTTCGTCGGTCTCGGAAGCAGTCACCGCGTCGAACGCTACAGCGAGGGTGGTCCGGCGGTCTCGGTGACGATCACGGAAGCGAAGTCCTCCGTCAAGGAGATGCGGTGAACGATGACGGTGCTCGCCAGCTTCTGGATCTTCACGGTCACGAGGCCGGTCGGAGCCTCCACGCTGCAGCCGCCGCGGGCGACCTTCGCCGTCGGCTCCTGTGCGGTCACCACCTTCGCGACGCGAGCGCAGGTCTTGCGGACGTCGTGATCGGCCTTGAAGACGAGCGCCCCTTCCCTCGCCGCGGTGGATCCGACGTCGGAGAGCTTGTAGGTGGTGAACGCGATCGAAGCCGCATCGATCGCCGCGACGGCGATCACCGCGAGGAAGAGGAGCCACACGACGATCATCTTGCCCACGAATCCGGCTTCGTCGCGTCGAACGTTCATCCTCGGAGCCTCCTGACGATGGACCTCCTCAGGTCATCGACCTCTCCGACTCGCAGGATAAGGGCCGAGATCAGGAACACCAGCACCCCGGCGGCGACGGCGGTGCCGACGTGCGCAGCCTGCGTGAGCGCCCCCGCGTCCGCCGGGAGGTCCCAGACCCGGAGCACGCCGACGGCGGCTGAGGCGGAGGCGATCGCTGCGATCGAGGTCAGCGCGACGGTCCTCGCGATCCGCCTCCCGTCGAGGGCTCCCAGCCTCCTCCGGAGGAGGATCAGGAGGATCCCCGCGCCCGCGACGTACGAGGTCGCGTGCGCCAGGGCCATCCCCCGGAGACCGAGATCGAGGGGGCCGGCCGTGTACAGGAGGGCCGCGGCCACGTTCACGCAACCGACCACCACGTTCACGAGGGCCGGCGTCCTAGTGTCCTGCATGGCGTAGAACGTTCTGGTCAGGAGGTGGAACGACGAGAAGAACAGCAGACCGACGGCGAATCCCTGCAGGGCGGCGCCGATGGCGACCGCGTCCGCGTCGACGGCAGCCCCGTGCTCGAACAGGAGACGAGCGATCGGCTCCGCGAGCGCGAAGAGGCCGATGGCGGCCGGGATCGTGACGACGGCCGTGTCGCGGAGGCCGCGAGACAGGAACGCGCGTACACCCGCGGGGTCGCCGGTCGCCCAGCGCTCGCTCATCCCGGGCAACAGCGCCGTGAAGATCGAGACCGCGAAGATCGCGTGGGGGAGCTGGAACACGATGAAGGCGGTGGTGTACACCTGCGGGCCGGCGTCGAAGCGGTTGTTGAGCACGATCACCACGACGTATGCGAGCTGGTTGGCGGCGACGTAGAGAGCGACCCAGCCAGCCAGACGCACCAGCTGCCGGACGGCCTCGTGTCGCCACGTCAGCCGGAGCCGGATGCGGTACCCGATCGCGCGGAGGGAGGGCCACAACGCCACGGTCATCACGACGACGCCGAGGGTCGTCCCCCCGGCGAGGATCGTCCGCTCGAGGTCGGTGATCGTTCGAACATCGGGTGCTCGACTCCCCCGCGCGGCCGCGTAGGCGATGAAGGTCCCGATCACGACCAGGTTGTTCAGGATCGGCGCGAACATCGGCGCCGCGAACCGCCGGTGGGCCTGGAGGAGTCCGATGACGACCGCGCCCACGCCGTAGAAAACGATCTGCGGCATGAACCATCGGAGGAAGAAGACGCCGAGCTGGATCTGCGCTTCGCGGTCCGGAGCGTCCGAGGAGACGAGGTAGAGGCGGATGATCTGCTCCGCGAACACGGCGCCCAGGGCGGCGACCGTGACCAGGATGACCGCTACGAGCGAGATGACTCGATCGGCCACCTCACGGGCGTCCTCGGTGCCGTGCGTCTCGAGGCGGCCGACGAAGACCGGGACGAACACCGAGGTGAGGATGCCCCCGAGGATCAGTTCGTAGACGATGTTGGGCGTGAGGTTGGCGACCGTGTAGATCGAGCCCAGCGTGCTGATGGTGACGCCGAGCGCCGCCGTCATCGCGCTGAGGCGGAGGAACCCGGTGAGGCGCGAGAGGGTGGTTCCGACCGTCATGACGGCGGCATGTCGCACCAGTGTCTCCCGCGAGTCGCGGTGCGGACGTCCGTGCTCCGAGCTCACGTCTGCCGCCGGCGGAACAGTCTCCTCGACCACAGAGCGACGAGGACCAGGCCGGCTCCGATCGTGATCGCCAGGGCGATCGGGTTGATCGCGGTGGATCGAACGACCAGCACGGCCCGCGACAGCTCCACGCCGTCGGGCGAGCGCACGAACACCTCGACCCGGCTCGTCCCGGCTGCCCTCACCTCGGCATCGAACGTGATCACCTGGTTCGGCTCGGTGATCCGCACCGGCCGGCTTCCGGTTCCGAGGAAGTCGACCCGAACCGATGCCAGCTCCACCCGCACGGTCAGGACACGCGAACCGGGATCGCCCATCCGGAGGGGGATCGTGCCCGATCGCGACGTGAACGTGAGTGGGCGTGCGGTGTCCGGGGCGATCGCATCGAACGTGCTGTCGATCACGTCGTTCACCCAGTTGATCCAGATCCGGCCGGACCCCTCGTTGCGGATGTACTGCGACGCCTCCGCGTACAGCAGCCCGCGCCTGAGCCGGTCCGCCTCACCTGCCGGCTCCTCGACGACCCTGCCGAACGTGTTCACGCGCTGGGCGGCCGCGACGAGGTCGGTCGTGTAGGAGGAGAGGAACGCCTCGGCCGGTTCCGAGCCGAGGGTCGCCGGCTCGGGGGGAGGCAGCACGTGGCCGCGCAGATCCCCGGCATGGGCCGGCTCCAGGAACGGCGCCTGGGAGAGCCGGCGAACGGCGGGGAGCCAGAACGCTGCCGGAAGATCGGGCGCGAGGTCGAGTGCGAGGCCGCGCTCCACGTCATCTGGTGGAACGGGCCGCTCCTTCCAGATCGTGGCGAGCTCGCCGAGGAGGACGTGCGCCGCCAGGATCGGGTCCTCTCGGATGACGGGGTCATTCAAGAGTGACGTCGCTCCGGGGTCGGGGAGGAGGAGCGTCACATCTCCCCCCGATGACGTGTGCAGGGTCGCAGCCGGCGGTGGGGCGAAGTCGTTGTCCTGCGGTGGCCGGGCAACCGTGTCCACGGCTCCGAGGAGCGTGGTGACCCCGCGCGCCTCCATCGAGTCCACCGACGCTTGGTCGAACGCCAACCCGGGCGGTCTCGCGACCGCCGGGTCCGGGCGCTCGCCCAGGATCCGCTCGAACGTCTCGTCACCCACGCGCCAGTGAGCGTCGAGATGCGACTTCAGGCCGGCGGAGAGCAATGCGGGGAGTCTCGGAGCAGCGAACGGCATCGCGTGGAGCCGGGCGAGCGGCGAGGCGGCGATCTCTCGGAGACGCTCCAGCGTCGCTGCGGCCGCGAGCGGCGCGGGATCGCTGCTCGGAACCGTCGTTCCATCGGCCCGTCTGTACCCGTCCGCCGCCCGCTCGAGCTGGTCGAGGGCCACGGGCGAGACGATCAGGTCGACGGCCGCGCTCGCCGGTGCTCCCTGCAGCAGGTCCCGGAGGGCCTCGACCTGCGCGACGATCCCGCCGCCGGACTCGAGCGTGCTCTCGAAGCCGAGGTCGATCAGGGTGCCGTCGGGCCCGAACGCGATCGGTGTCGCAACCTCGGTCCACCAGGAGAACCACACCCGCTTCTCCGGGGGTTGGAAGATGTGGATCACGGCGGTGGTCATCGACGTCGTGAGCTCGTCGCCGCTCCGGAGCTCGATCTGCAGCGGATAGACGCCGGAGTCATCCTCGATGGCTCCGGTCTCCGACGTGTCGATCTTGATCGCGATGTCGATCGTCTCCCCGGGCTTGATGTCCCCGGGGTCGAAGACCGTGTCGGCTGCCGCTGCGTACGGTGGACCAACCTTCAGCGCGGTCTCGTAGCCGACGCGGGACACCACCTTCGGACCGAGCCGCCAACCGATCACCGCGTCGGGGATCGTCGCGCGGACGTTGCTGATCCGGATCGCGAGCCTGATCACCGGTTGTTCCGGCGTGGTGTACGCGGTCTGCCTGATGAGGCGGATCGTTGCGTCCGGTTCCCCCTGGGCGTGCGCGGGCGCCGCGATCCAGACGATCGCCGAAAGGATCGAGAGGAGGCTCAGGGCCAGATGTGGTCCGCGGGAGCGACGCATGCCGAGCGACAATCGTAGTCCCCGACCTCAGCGGTCCAGCATCGCCGAGGCCTGCTCGATCGCATACAGGATCGAAACGGCAAGGAGTCCGCACCCCACCACGACCCGAAGCGTCCGCTCCCGCGCGCCCAGCGCGATGGTCGCGCCGAGCCGGGCTCCGGGCACGGATCCGACGATGAGCGCGATGCAGAGCCAAAGGTCGAGGTGGCCGAGCACCCCATGGACCACCGCTCCGGGGACCACGAGAGCGACGATCGCGAGGAGCGATGTTCCCAGGGTGCGCTTGAGTGGCATCCCGAGCCAGCCCGCGAGCAACGGCACCATCACGAGGCCGCCGCCGATGCCCAAGAGACCGGACACGAGGCCGGCGAGGGCCCCGATCCCTCCGAGGATGGGGGCTGTTGCCGGTCGGCCTGCTCGTTGCCGCTGGCCCGCGCGCAGGATCGAGACCGCCTGCCAGCCGAGCAGGAGGGCCGTCACGATCAGCAGCACCCTCGTATCGATCGCGGTGGTGAGCCAGGCTCCCAGCGCGGCGCCGACGACGCCGGGTCCGACCAGCCACGCGGCCGCCTGGATGTCGACCTCACCGCGGCGACGGTAGGCGAGCGCGCCGGCGAGCGCGGTCGGGAAGATCACCGGCAAGGGTGTGGCAAGCGCCACGATCGGCGGCGCCCCGAGGAGTACCTGGATGCCGGGTGTCATCACGATCCCGCCCCCGACGCCGAAGACACCGGCCAGGACGCCGGAGATCAGGCCGATCGCCACGGCGATCGCGACGTCGACGGGACTCACCGGAGGATCTCGGCGGCACGGACGAGGACGTCGCGCTCGCCACGGTACGCGGCCCGCTTGAGCGCGCGCTCGAGCGGGAACCAGCGGATCTCCTCCATCTCGTCATCACGGTCGTCGATGTTCCCGCCCGTGTGTCGCATCAAGAAGAAGTGGACGGTCTTGCGGATGCGCACGTCCTCCCACACGTAGAAGTAGCGGGTCTCCCCCAGGGAGTCCTCGATCTCCGCGAGGAGCCCGGTCTCCTCACGGACCTCCCGAACCGCCGCCTCCTCCGGGGATTCGTTGTCCTCGATACCGCCCTTCGCCAGCCCCCAGGCGAGCTCGCCACGGCGAGTGCGTCGCGACGCCAGGACGATCTCGATCTCCCCGCCGTCCCGTCGGTAGACCACGCCGCCCGCCGAGATCTCTCGCTTGGAGGGGGCGCCACGTGATCTCGGGGAAGCCTTCCCCGACGTGTCTCGCCGCTTCCGCCGCTGCTTCCGGCTCTTCTGGTCCTTCTTCTTGTCCTGTTCCGGGCCCTTCCGCTGGGGCTTGCGCTTCTGACCTCGGCCCGTACCCGCCTGGGTGCGCCCCGGCTCGGCACGGGCCCGGTCGGCTTGCGCCGGCCGGGGGGCATCGCGTGCCGTATCGCCGCCCCGGATCGCTCCCTGTGCCTTCGCCGCACCGGCCGCGTGCGAGGAGCCCCGCCTCGGCCGTCGTCTGCGACGGCGCTTCGAGCCGCCGGCATCCTCGCCCGGCGTCGCCGCTCCGCCTCCTTCAGCCATCCGGCCTGATTCTAGGTTCCGTTCCTCAGGTCTCCGTGGGGAGGGGCCGATGCATGTACCGGGCGTCCGAAGGACGCGTGACCAGCGATGAGAAGAGGAGCGTCGGTCTGGCATGGACATCGATGAGCTGCTGCGGTACGCGGTCGAGCGGGGCGCGAGCGACCTCCACCTGAAAGCGGGCAACGTCCCGTTCGTGCGTGTGGACGGCGAGCTCTCGCCGGCCGAGCTCGGCTACCTCTCCGCCGCCGACACCGACCGCTTCGCCGACGCGCTCATGAGCGAGCACAAGAAGCGGGAGTTCGAGCGGACGAACGAGGCCGACCTTGGCTACACGCTCTCCGGCGTCGGACGGTTCCGTGTCAACGTCTTCCGTCAGCGCGGCGTGATCGGGCTCGCGATCCGTCGCGTCCGCGCCGAGGTGCCGTCGTTCGAGGAGCTCCGATTGCCGCCCGTGATGAGCACGCTCGCGGCCTCCCCTCGCGGCCTGATCCTGATCACCGGTCCGACGGGAACCGGGAAGACGACGACAATCGCCGCGATGATCGGTCACATCAACCGCACCCGCCGGACCCATATCGTGACCGTCGAGGATCCGATCGAGGTGGTGCACGACGACCAACTCTCGATCGTCCAGCAGCGCGAGATCGGGATCGACACGGAGTCGTACGCCGCCGCTCTGCGGCACGTCATCCGCCAGGACCCGGACGTGATCTTCATCGGGGAGATCCGTGACTCCGACTCGGCGCTCGCCGCGATCCAGGCGGCCGAGACGGGGCACCTCGTGATCTCCACCCTGCACACGATCGACGCGATGGAGACGATCAACCGCACGCTCGACCTGTTCCCGCCCGAACAGCAGCGGGAGATCCGTTCGTCGTTCGCCGGAGCCCTCCGCGGGATCGTGTCCCAGCGTCTCGTGACCCGTGCCGACGGGAAGGGGCGCGTCCCGGTCGTGGAAGTGCTCGTGAACACCGGGCGCGTCTTCGACAGGATCGTGGACCCCGAGGAGACGTCGGGCATCCTCGAGGTGATCCAAGGCGGGGAGTTCTACGGGATGCAGACATTCGACCAAGCGCTCGTGAAGCTCGTGAAGGAAGGCGTCGTCTCGCCGGACGAGGCCCGCCGGACGGCGACCAACCCCCACGACTTCGATCTGGCGCTCCACGGCACGCTCGAACGCCGCGCGGCGTTCGACGAGGCGGAGGCGGCCTCCGAGAGCCTCCCCTACTGATCGGCTACGGCTCCGCCGCCTCCGCTGCGCGGACTGCGGCGAGCTCCATCGGATGGCGCCGGTACCCGGATCGGACCGCGACCACTAGGTACGCCGGGATGAAGAGCGGGCCCCAGGCGAGGTACTGACGGACATGATGTCGCTCGTGGGCGAGGAGTCGTCCCTCGAGCGGCCGGGCCGACACGATCACGAAGCCGATGGTCATCGCGGTACGACCGAGACGTGGCAGCAGCGCCGTGAGCCCTCGGGGAGCACGATCGAAGATGACCACCCCGTGATCGAGCCGGGGCATCTGGAACGTGAAGACACCGAGCACGAGGCCGAGCAGCGTGTTCGGCGATGTCCAGATGAATCCGAGCCAGATGGGCATCGCCGCACCGTACTCCGCCGGGGCGGGAGGAGTGCGAGGGTAAGGTTGGACGTCGTGACCACCCTCGAGATCGATCCGCTCGCGAAGGAACTCGGCGACCGTTTCCAGGCGGCCGGTCACGAGCTGTACCTGGTGGGCGGGGTCGTCCGTGACCTGGTGATGGGTCGACTGACCCCGGCGACCAATTTCGACTTCGCGACCGACGCCTCGCCGGCCGAGACCTCTCGGCTTCTTCGGGGATGGGCGGACGCGCTGTATCTCGTGGGCGTGAAGTTCGGCACGGTGGGGGCGCGTCGACACGGCACCCTGCTCGAGATCACGACCTTCCGCGAGGAGCGGTATCCGGAGGACGAGCGCAAGCCGGCGGTTTCGTTCGCGAAAGACATCCGGACCGACCTGTCCCGCCGTGACTTCACGATCAACACGATGGCCGTGCGGATGCCCGACGGCGAGTTCGTCGATCCGTTCGAAGGGGTCAAGGATCTCGCCGCGAAGCGCCTCGACACGCCGCTCGACCCCGAGATCGCGTTCTCGGATGACCCCTTGCGCATGCTGCGGGCCGCACGCTTCGTCTCCCAGTTCAGCGTCACGCCGGTTCCGCGGGTCGTCGAAGCGATCGCGACGATGCGGGAACGCCTCCGCATCGTTTCCTCGGAACGGATCCGCGACGAGCTCGACAAGACCCTCATCGGCGGGTCGGCCGGCACCGGGCTCGCGATGCTCGTCGAGTCCGGGCTCGCGGACGAGTTCCTTCCAGAGCTCCCGGCTCTCCAGCTCGAGCAGGACCCGGTCCATCGGCACAAGGACGTGCTGCGGCATACGTTCGCGGTCGTCGAACGGCTGGAGCCCGATCCGGTGCTCCGGCTCGCGGGTCTGCTCCACGACATCGGGAAGCCTTCGACCCGGGAGATCACTCCCGACGGCGTCTCCTTCCATCATCACGAGGTCGTCGGCGCGCGGATGGCGGAGCAGAGGCTCCGCGCGCTGCGATATCCCAACTCCACGGTGGAGGACGTCCGAACGCTCATCGAGCTCCACCTCCGGTTCCACGGGTACGGCGATGGGTGGACGGATGCCGCCGTGCGGCGGTACGTCCGCGACGCCGGCCCCCTCTTGGACAAGCTGAACCAGCTCACGCGGGCGGATTGCACGACTCGCGACCCGAAGCGCGCGGAGCGGTTCGCCCGGCTGCAGGACGAGCTCGAGGATCGGATCGCCCGCCTCGCCGAGCAAGAGAACCTCGATTCCATACGCCCGACCCTCGACGGTCGGCAGGTGATGGAGCGACTCGGCGTGGAGCCCGGGCCCGTGGTGGGCGAGGCGCTCGCGTTCCTGATGGACGTGCGCATGGAGCGCGGCGAGATCCCGGAGGACGAAGCGTACGAGCTGCTGGACGCCTGGGCGAAGGAGCGGGAGATCGGCTAGCGAGCGGAACCGGACCGAAGCCGATCGAGGAACTCGTCGTTCCGTTCCGCGGCGGAGGGGAAGGTGCTCGACTAGGAGACGCGAGCAGCCCGAAGCATGAGACCGATGGTCTTCGGGTCTCCCCGCCAATGGTCCCTCACGACGTCGGGGCCGGCCCGTTTCACGACGTGTCGCAGGACGAGCCCCGCGACGACGGCGTCGTCGAGCGCACCGACCCCCGGCAAGAACTCGGGGATCAGATCGATCGGGGACGCGAGCCAGAAGGCTCCGAGCAGCAGAAGGGCCTTCGAGGAACGAGGCACCCGTTCGTCACCGAGCAGGCCGCGGAAGAGACGGATGAGGTTCGGAAGGAACGTGACGAGCTCCCGAGCGGTCGTCCTTCGCCCGATCACCAGCAGCAGGACGGCGGCGAGCAGCCACAGGCCCACGAGGACACCACCGGCGATCAGGAGCCCGCGCACGAGCTCTCCCTCGTTAGAAGCCGCTCATGTTCTCGACGGGCCAGATGATCCAGACCGCCTTGCCCACCACCCGGTCGACCGGAACGAACCCGAGGGTGAACCGGGAGTCGAGCGAATTGGAGCGGTTGTCGCCCATCACGAACAGCTTCCCTGCGGGAACCGTCGTCTCCGGGAACCGGGCGGTGCGTTCATGGAGATACGGCTCGGAGATCCGGACATCGTTCACGTACACGTTCCCGTTCCTCGCGGAGACGACGTCACCCGGTTCGCCGATCACCCGCTTGATGTAGTCGGGGTGGTCGGGCGGAGAGAATCCGAGGCCCTGTCCGAGCCAGTGGGTGATCGCACCCCACACGCCGCGATCCGGCTCCTTGGCGGGATCGGGCTCCTCGAACACGATGACGTCGCCGCGCTGCGGGTCATGGAAGTAGTAGGGGACCTTGGCGACGATGACGCGGTCGCCCGGGACCAACGTGGGTTCCATCGAGCCCGTGGGGATCCAGAACGCCTGCAGCAGGGTGCTCTTGATGAACAAAGCCAGGGCGAACGCCATGAGGATCAGGCCCGGCAGCTCGCCGAGGAACGTGAGCGCCGGGTGGCGGCGCTTCTTGGGCCGTGGGCCCTCGCCATCTCCGTCCGTCTTCCGGAGGGAGCGCTCATCCGTTTTCACCTCACCCAGGGTACGTCCTCCCACTCTGTGAAGCGGGGAGCGTGATCTCCACCTCGACGGCTTTGCACGAGGCCCAGACCTCGGAGCCCCGAGCCAAGCCGAGCTGACGGACGGAGCCCGCCGTGACCTCGGCCACGAGCGGCGGTCGAGAGGCGATCCGCGCTCGGACGCGCTCTCCATAGATCGCGAGCTCCTCCACCGTCCCGCGCCAAACGTTGCGGGCGGAGCTCCGCGCGGGCGGGCCGGTGTGCACGACCACGTCCGATGGTCGCAAGGTCCCGGTCACCCCGTCGACCGGCCGGCGCGGGACCCCGTCCGGCCAGCCGACCACGACGTCGCCCTCGCCGGCGATGAGGCGCCCCGCCCCGCCGTCGATCGGCTCCAGCCGCCCGACGAAGAGATTGACGCCGACCAGCTCGGCTGCGTACCGACTTCGCGGGGTCCGGCGCACGTCGTCGAACGTTCCCTCCTGGGTGACCCGACCGCCTTCGAGGATCGCCACGCGATCGGCGAGGGTCATCGCCTCCACGGGGTCGTGGGTGACGAGCACGCGGACACCGGGGAACGACGCCAGCGTGTCGACGAGGACCGGGCGGAGCTCCGCCCGGCCTCGAACGTCGAGACCCGAGGACGGTTCGTCGAGGAGGAGGAGTCGTGGCTCGTGGACGATGGCCCGAGCGACCGCCACGCGCTGCGCCTCGCCCCCGGACAGCGTCGGTGGCAGGGCTTCGGGTCGAACGTCGGGCGCGAGGCGAGCGAGGGTGGCACTCGCCTCGGCATGCGCTGGGCCGCGCCGGATGCCGCGGGCCCGGAGGGGGAACGCCACGTTCGCGAGGGCGCTCATCCGAGGGAACAGGGCGCCGTTCTGGAACGCGACGCCGAGGGGCCGTCGCTCCGGGGGGAGGCCGTCGATCCGTTCGTCTCCGAGCTCGATCGCACCGGTGCTGTCGATGAGCCCGGCGAGCGCCATGACGACCGTGGTCTTCCCCGCACCGTTGGGACCGAGCAACGCGAGCGTCTCGCCCTCCTGGGCGGCGATCGTCGCCCGAACCTCGAACGACCCGCGGTCTGCCGCGACCGTTGCCCGCAGGCTCACGTCGGCGCCCCGATGAACCGGCCTCGCAGCGCGATCAAGATGGCCAGCGACGCGACCACCAGGACGAGGGACAGGAGGGTCGCGGCACCGGGATCCGACTGGAGCGCCTCGAACACGGCGAGCGGCATCGTCTGGGTCTCCCCGCGGAAGTTGCCCGCGAACGTGATCGTCGCTCCGAACTCCCCGAGCGCGCGCGCCCAGGCAAGCACCGTCCCCGCTACGAGCTGCGGAGCCAGCATCGGGAGGGTGACCCGCCGGAGGACGTACCCCCTCGACCCGCCGAGGGAAGAGGCGGCGTCCTCGAGGCGGGTGTCGAGCGAGCGGAGCCCGGCTTCGACGGCGAGCACGACGAACGGGAACGATACGAACGCGGCTGCCACCGCAGCTCCCGCCGTGGTGAACGGGAGCTCCAGGCCGATCGCGCGCGCCGGTCCTCCCAGCAGTCCTCGGCGCCCGAACGCCGTGAGCAGCCCGATCCCGGCGACGACCGGGGGAAGGACGAGCGGGAGGAGGGCGACTGCGCGAACCAGCGCGATCCCGGGGAACGAGGTCCGGCCGAGCAGCAGGCCGAGCGGGACCCCGACGAGGATCGACATCGCCGCGGCGCCCAACGACACGAGCAGGGACACGCGGAGCCCCTCGACCGCGATGTCGGAGGAGAGGAGCTCTGCCGACTGGTCCCAGGGCGCTCGGTCGAGCAATCCGGCGACCGGGAGGAGCACGAACGCTGCACCGAGGGCCGCCAGGGCGACGACGCCTATGGGGAGCCGGCGTCTCACGGTGGCAGGAAGCTCGATCCCCGGAGCGTCTCCTGCCCGGGACCGAGAACGTACTCGACGAACCCGCGAGCGTGCTGGGCGGCACCGTCGAGGGCGGCGATCTGATAGACGGCCACGACGTTGATGTCGTCGGGCACGTCGATCGTCTCGACGTCCTCGACGACCGAGGCGGTGACGTCCGTCCGGTAGACGATGCCGGCGTCGGCTTCTCCGGGGGCCACCTTCTGGACGATCCCCTTGACGTCGTCCTCGTTCGACACCACGTTCGCGAGGGCCTCCTCCGCGATCCCCGCGTTCGCGAGCATCTCGCGGGCGTAGTCCCCGACGGGCACGCCTTCGGCAGCGAGGACCAGCTTGATCCCCGGTTCTCCGAGATCGCCGACCGTGACGATGCCGGCGGGATCCCCGGCAGGAACGATGACGACGAGGATGTTGCGTGCGAAGTCCGCCCGGTCGGTGACGCCGGGGTCCTCCGCCACCGCGTCCATCCACTTCGGGCTCGCCGATGCGAAGACGTCCGCCGGAGCGCCTTCCTGGATCTGGGTCGCGAGGCCGTCGGAGGGGCCGAAGCTGAGACGGACCTCGACGCCGTGGAGCTCTCCGTACTCGTCGGCGATCCGCGTGAACGCCTCGGTGAGGGAGGCCGCCGCGAAAACCGTGACGGCGTCGGTCGTGTCGCCCGATCTGGTGGCTCCGCACGCGGTTCCGACGATCAGCCACGAGGCGAGGAGGGCGCCTGCCCTCACTTCTCCACCTCGATCATCACGCTGGTCGCCTTCACGGTGGCGACGGCCTCCATGCCCGGCTTGAGGTTGAGCTCGTCGGCCGCTTCACGGGTGATCAGCGACACGACCCGGTGCGGCCCGGCCTGGATCTCGACGAGCGCCGAGACCGTGTCGCGCGTGACCTTCGTGACGACCCCTGGGAACGCGTTCCGCCGGCTGGAGGAAGCCGGCGCTCGCTCGGCTCGTCGCTCCGCGACGAGGCGAGCCACCTCCGCGGCGGGGACCCGACGCTGACCTCCCGCGGTTCGGACCGTGCTCAGCCTCCCGTCTCGCTCCCACCGCCGAAGCGTTTCGACCCGGACGCCGATCGCCTCCGCCGCCTGCCCGATCCGATAGTCGTCCATGGAATCGCGGAGTATACAGGTTCAGATGCAGCTATCGGTAGGGAAAACAAGTCATAGGGCGTTCCTTAGGGTGACCCCGTCGCCGAGCCTTCAACTTGTGGCACGATGCGCGGCTATGTCTGCCGGGCGCCTCGCTCCGATCGGAAGGGATCGCTGAGGCGTGCTCCGTGCCGTCCGCGCCTTCCTCGATCAAGCACCCGAGCTCCGGCCCTGGTCGCTGAAGTTCAAGGACCAGTGGCTCGAGCGCCGGTTCCAGGACACGTACTTCGACGAGAACATCCAATACATCCGGGTCGCGACGTTCCTGGGCGCCGTGACCTGGGCCGCGTTCGGCCCGCTCGCCCTGCTCGTCGTCGACGGGGAAGGGGTCGTCCTCGATTCCGTGATCCGATACGGACTCGGCGTTCCGACGGGACTCGTGAGCCTCGCGCTCACGTACCTGCCGAACTATCGGCGCATCTGGCAGCCGATGATCACCGGGGCGATCCTGTTCAGCGGGCTCGTGTGGGTGATCCACCGAGCGTTCGTGGCCGAAGGGCGTTCCGACTGGGGCTATGCCGGCAACATGCTGATCCTGATCTTCGCGTACATCCTCAGCCGGCTGCAGTTCCGCTACTCGGCGCTCGCCGGCGTCACGCTGATCGTGATGCACAACGTCGGCGCCTTCCTCTTCACGGACGACCTGACGATCGACATCGTCTTCGGCGACTACTTCCTCCTCATCACAGCGTTCATCGGCACGGTCGGTGCGTACGTGCTGGAGCGCTCGCAGCGACTGCTCTTCCTGCGTGACCGCGAGCTCGACCGGGAACGCGGCCGGTCCGAGGGACTCCTGCGCAACATCCTGCCGGAGCAGGTCGCCGACCTCCTCAAGCAGCGCGACCCCGCGACTGAGCACGGTCACATCGCGCAGGCGTTCGACGAGGTGACCGTCGTGTTCGCCGACCTCGTCGACTTCACGCAGCAGTCCGGTCGATCGCAGCCGCCGGAGATCGTCGAGGTGCTGGACGAGGTGTTCTCGCGCTTCGACGCGCTTGCCGAGCGCTTCGGCCTCGAGAAGATCAAGACGATCGGTGATGCGTACATGGCCGTCGCCGGCGTGCCGGAGCCCCGAGCGGACGATGCGGAGGTGGCCGCGGAGATGGCACTCGCGATGCGCGACGAGATCCAGGCGCTCAGGTGGCCGAGCGGCGATCCGATGACCGTCCGGATCGGGATGGCCACGGGGCCGGCGGTCGCCGGGGTGATCGGTACTCGGAAGTTCGCCTACGACCTGTGGGGCGACACCGTGAACACGGCCGCGCGGATGGAGTCGAACGGGGTCCCGAGCGAGATCCAGGTCTCCGAGGCAGTGCACGATCGATTGAACGACCGGTTCCGGTTCTCTGAGGTGCACGTCGTGAACCTGAAGGGGAAGGGCCCGACCCCGGCACGGTTCTTGCTCGGGCCGAACGGCAGCGGATAAACGCCGGAGGCGTCCGGCCCCTCTATCGTCCGACGTGCAGGCGATCGCGGAGGTCCCGCTGGCTGACGAGCGCACCACCGAGGCGCACGACTTCGACGAGCTGTTCCGGGAGGCCGGTTCCGGGGTGTTCCGCACGCTCTTCGCCTATACGGCCGGTCGAGGGGACATCGCGGAAGAAGCGACAGCGGAGGCATTCGCGCGGACGCTCGCGAAGTCCGAGACGATCCGGGACCCGGTCGCGTGGATCTACCGGCGGTGGGGAGAGTGACTTCACCGTGACGTTCGACGTGGTGGACGCGCCGAGCGACCGAATCATCGAGCTCGACTGCGCGGAGGAGGACCAGCTCGCCTTCATGACTCCGGACGGCCCGCGGATCCTGCCGGGCGGGCCCGCCTACATCAGGGGGAACATGGCCGGATTCCAGCAGACCGACGCGATCGAGCAGATGACCAGGGACCCGGGCGGCACTTCCGGATGGGACGGCACGTGGCAGGTCGTGCGAGACGGTTCGGTCATCGCGGAAGTGGAGTTCGGATCCCTCCGTGGGATGGCCTGCCGGGGGTCGGGGATCGGCGGGGTGTAGGCCTCAGACGGCGAAGCGCACGTGCAGGATGTCGCCTTCCTGCACGACGTAGTCCTTCCCCTCGACGCGGAGCTTGCCGGACGCCTTCGCTGCCTCCATCGAGCCGATCGCGACGAGCTCGTCGTAGGAGATCACCTCGGCACGGATGAAGCCACGCTCGAGATCGGTGTGGATGACACCTGCGGCTTCGGGCGCTCTCGCGCCCCGCCGCACCTCCCACGCGCGGGTCTCGTCGTCGCCCGTGGTCAGGAACGTGATCAGCTCGAGCGCCCCGTACCCTGCGGCGATCACCCGGTCGAGCCCGGGCTCGCTGACGCCGAACTCCTCGAGCAGCGCCCGGGCTTCCTCCGGCTCCATCTCGGTGGTCTCGGCCTCGATCGAGGCGTAGACACCGACCGCGTCGCTGAGCTCGGCCGGGAGCTCGTCTCCCTCCTCGAGGTTCGCGATCACGACCTCCGGCTTCAGGGTCAGGGCCGCGATCCCCTTCAGATGGGCGAGCTCCTGGTCGTCGAGACCGGCGTCGCGGAGCGGTCGCTCCGCGTCGAGCGCGTCCTTCGCGCGCTGGAGCGCGTGCACGTCCGGTCCCGGCCGCCCCTTCGCCCGCTTCAGGCCCTTCTCGAGCGCGCTCTCCAGCACCCCGAGGTCGGCCAGCAACAGTTCACTGCGGACATCCGCCAGCTCGCGGGCCGGCGCCCGGTCGACGCCGAAGGACCGCACGACGACCGCGAGCGCGTCGGACTCGCGGAGCTTCGCCAGACCTTGGGCGCTCGACGTGCCGCCCGGAACGTCGACGAAGCGAACCTGCGCGGGCACGGTCTTCTTCGACCGTTCCATGTCCGTCAGGACGCCCAGACGTGGGTCGGGGACGGGGACGACCGCGACGTTGGCCTGCCCTCCGTGCGATCCGGCTCGGGTCAGCGCCCTGAAAAGCGTGGACTTCCCCGAGAAGGGCACGCCGACCAGACCGATGTCCCGCATTGGTAGGCCAACGTATCAGCCGGAAGTCGGGCAACTTTCGACCTTCGACCACTATGCGCGGTGCGGCTCCTGTCCGATGCTTGCGCACGAGACCGGCCGGCGCCGGGGTGCCGCCAGACCCGCCTCGGCGCCGCCGGTTCTCTTTCGCCCCGTGAGGGGGGTGAAGGATCGGAGGACCTGAGCGTGCACCCTCGGGTGCGCGTCGCCGGCGGGCGGATGCTCCGACGGCCCCGCCCGTCGGCCTCTTCTCTTGCACGTGGGGTGGGAACGGTGAGGGCCGGGCCGCGAAGCGGCCCGGCCCTCAGGCACCCTGGGGGGAACGGCTCGGGGCTACGCCGATTTGGTCTCCCAGAACACCTTCGACAGCTCGTCGATCGCGTCCAGCAATTTCTGGCCCTGCGCCGGATCCTCGGAGCGCTTGGCGTTGCCGGCCTCCTTCGTGGCGTTCCAGAAGAGCTCGTGCAGCTGCGGGTAGGTCTCGAGGTGCTCCGGCTTGAAGTAGTCGGTCCACAGGACCCAGAGGTGCTCCTTGACGAGGTTCGCGCGCTGCTCCTTGATGGAGACCGCGCGGTCCTTGAAGATCGCGTCGTCGGAGCCCTGGTACTTCTCCTGGCAGGCCTTCACGGACTCCGCCTCGATGCGCGCCTGTGCCGGATCGTAGATGCCGCATGGAAGGTCGCAGTGGGCGTGGACGGTCCGCTGCGGTTTGAGGAATGCTTCGAACATGGATCCGCCTCCTCCGACGTGGGGTGAGCAGCCACCCTACCATCGGTCCCCGAGACCGCTTGCGGCGCTGAGCGCCGTAGCCACGGTGGGGGCGATCGGCGTCGCCCTGTTCCGCTGGAGGCCGTCCAGGATCGAGGTCCAGGGCGCCAGCATGGTGCCGACGTTGATGCCCGGCGACTGGGCGTTGACCGTGGCCCGCCGTCGGTTCCGGCGCGGGGACATCGTGGTCGTCGAGCATCCCGGCCGCCCCGGCTACGAGATGGTGAAACGGATCACGGGCGTCCCGAACGAGCGTGTGGGTGAACGAACGCTGGCCGACGACGAGCTCTGGGTGGAGGGCGATCGCGAGGACGCATCCACCGACAGCCGCCACTTCGGGCCGGTCAGACGGGAGCAGGTGAAGGCGAAGGTCGTGCTCGTTTATTGGCCGAAGGAGCGCCGGCGCCGGATCGCATAGGGACGTCAGGGAACGGTTTCGCAGCGGCGGGTGACGTCGTTCCCGTCGCCGCCGCGGCACACGTCGACGCCTGGACCTCCGACGAGGAGGTCGCCACCGCTCTCGCCGAGGAGCAGGTCGCGACCCGCGGCGCCCGCGAGCTGGTCGTCGCCGGGGCCTCCGATCAGATGGTCGTCGCCCTTCCCTCCGCACGCGCGATCCGCGTCGAGAGACCCTTGGAACTCGTCGTCGCCCCCGCGCCCGAGGAAGACGTCCCGTCCGAGGCCGCCGGAGAACTCGTCCGGTCCGGGTGTCCCCACGATCGTGACCGGTCGGCCGCGGCACAACACGAGCTCGTACGCGCCGCTGTCGCACGCGGATCGAGGCGCGCCGCGTTGATCGGTCGGGTGGCATCCGCTGCCTCGGCCTCGGGCGGGACTGTCGGGCTTCAGGGCGTGGGTCGGCGTTGGGCCACCGTTCTGTCGGAGGATCCCGACCCGTGGGTTCACACCGGTCACGTCATCGGGCGCCCTGAGACCGCAGCCTCTGGCATCGGCGACGTTGCGTCCATCCGAAGTGAGGGGCCGGACACACAGCGATCCGTGGTCGGAGGCACGGTTGCGCGCGAAAACGCTGTTCGCCGTCGAGCTCTCCGACTCCGACGAGATGAGCACGCCGCCACCCACGCCGGCCCGGTTGGCCACGATCGTCGCGAAGAAGAGTCCGATGTCGCCGGTCGCTCGAACGCCTCCACCGTGGACGGCCACGTTCCTCGAGACGGTGGCGTTCCCGATCGTGAGAGAAGCGGACGGACCAACGAAGGCACCGCCTCCTCCCGCCGCGACGTTCCCCGAGATCGTCGATCGCGAGACGACCGTCGTTCCGAGAAGGAAGAGCGCGCCGCCGCGAACCGTCGCCCCGTTCTCCGAGATCCAGGAGCGGTCGATCGATGCCGTGGCGGCGTTCCCCACCGCGACGGCCCCTCCGTTGTCCGCCCGGCCGCCGACGAGCGTGGAGCGGCGCACCACGAGTGTGCCCACCGATGCGCGGACGATCCCACCTCGCCCGACCTGGCTCCCGCCGAGCAACGCGAGATGGCGGAGCGAGACATCGGTTGACACATCGAACACGCGATCCCCGAGCGCGGACGCATCGACGAAGCTCCCGATCTCGCCGGTGCCCACGATCGTGACCGGTCGGCTGAGGTCGACGTCGCCGGCGTCAGGACCCGCGCCGGAACGGGCGAGCGCGTAGAAGCCCGGAGGCACCCGAACGGTCCCACCCGGATCCACGGAGACGACGGCGTCACGGAGCGAGCAGTCCGCGTCCGCACAGCTCCCGTCGTACGTGTCCTCGAACGTGTCGACGGTGAGGGATGCGGCGGCGAAGGCGCTCGGCACCGGAGCCATCACCGCGACCAACGCACCGAGGCAGATCACCAGGAAGAAGCCGCGGCGGTTCATCGGGACACCCTATCCACGGTCGCTGAAGCCGGAACCCGGGCACGCCGATGCCCTTCATACGAGACGACCTAGGATCGAGTGATGGAGCAGCTTCCCCCGCCACCGGTACCGCTCAGGCCCGACCTCGCTCCGGTGGGGAGCGAGGTCCCGCGCCGCCGCCGCTTCCCGTTCGGGGTGACGGTCGTCTGCGTGCTCCTCGCTCTCAGCATGGGAGCGGTGGCGATCGCACCCTTGTTCGAGGGCACGGAGGAGGCCCGAGGGCCCGGCTTCCTGTTCCTGGATCGGACCGACCAGGGGACCCCGACCCGATGGGACCCCTGCGAGCCGATCCATTACGTCGTCAACGCCGAGCTCGCGCCGCCGGGATCGATCGAGGACGTCCATGAGGCCGTTCACCGGATGACGGCGGCCACGGGGATCGCCTTCGTCTACGAAGGGACGACCGACGAGGAGGCCTCGATCTCCCGCGACGTGTATCAGTTCGATCGATACGGGGATCGATGGGTGCCGGTCCTCATCGCGTGGACGGATCCCGACGATTCGGACATCCCGTTCCGACGCGGTGATCGCGTCGCCGCCGGGGTCGCCGTCCCGCGCATCGCTCCGACCCGACTCGAGGACGTCTACGTGAGCGGATGGGTGGCCATCAACGCCGACGATCCCAACCCACCGGGATTCAGCGCGCCCGGCCAACAGGGACCCGTGATCCTCCATGAGTTGGGCCACCTGATGGGGCTCGGACACGTCCGGGCGGCCGGAGAGCTGATGCACCCCTCGGGAGGCGGGGTGGTGGACTTCGGTCCGGGCGACCGGGAAGGACTCCGTCAGCTCGGCGCCGACGCTGGGTGCATCAAGGTGATGGAGCCGATCGGCCCGTGATGCGCGTTGGGAGGCAAGGAAAGATGGTCGGCTGGGCGGTGTGCCTCGACCTTGCCGGGATGAGAACGGTCGACTAGGGTGTTGCACCTGCGAATGGTGCGTACACGCGAAGCCGGGACCGTGGGGGCGATGATCCCCGACCGCATCTGCTGTCCCGCTTGACCGGGACGGACCCAGCCCTGCCGCACCATCCTGCACCGACCGCCCTCAGAGATCCCAGGAGGTCCCGCCGTGGACACCATCACCGCCACCATCGATGCGAAGGGGCAATCCTGCCCCGGGCCGCTCGTGTCGCTGGCCAAGGCCATCAGAGACGCGAGCAGCGGCGCCCTGTTCGAGTTGCTCGCGACCGATCCCGGCTCGAAGAGCGACGTCCCGAGCTGGGCGGAGCTCAGCGGGAACGAGCTGCTGGAGACCGACGAGTCCGACGGCGTCTACCGCTACGTCATCAGGAAGCGGTGAGCGCGATGGCCACGACGGAGACGGACCTGACCTCGGAGCTCCAGCTCGCGGACCTGCTCCACCGCGTCGAGGCGCTCGAGGAAGCCGGTGGCAAGCGGATCGAGAAGAAGAACAAGCTGACGATCATCGCCTGGGGCGGTGACCTCGACAGGATCTGGCCGACGACGATCCTCGCCACGACCGCCGCCGCTTCCGGGATGGAGTCCTCCGTCTTCTTCACGTTCTGGGGGCTCTTCGCGATCGTGAAGCCGGACGTGCGCATCACGGGCTCGAACTGGATGCAGAAGATGATGTCGATGATGAACCCGGGCTCCGCGCAGAAGGCCAAGCTCAGCCGGTACCAGTTCGCCGGCGCCGGGCCAGCGATGTTCAAGAAGCTCGCCGACGACCGTCAGGTGGCCAGGCCGGAGGAGCTGATCCAGACGGCGCAGGACCTCGGTGTGCGCCTGATCCCCTGCCAGATGACGATGGACCTCCTCGGTTTGCAGCGGAAGGATCTGCTCGACGGGCTCGAGGAGCCGATCGGTGCCGCCACCGCGATCGCGGAGATGCGCGACGCCGCGGTGAGTCTGTTCATCTAGGAGGCCGGTCCGACCCGCCGGTCACCACCCCGCGGAAGGCGGTTCGTCACGCCTCGTAGTCTGGGATGTATGTCCCGGCTGGCCGACGAGATGCGGAAGACGTTCGCCTCGATGCACGTCTCGAGGAACTTCCGGCTCTTCTTCGTCGGGCAGCTGATCTCCGTCACCGGCACCTGGGTGAACTGGACCGCTGGCGCCGTGCTCGTGCTGGAGCTCACGGACAGCGGCGTCGCGCTGGGGATCGAGGCGGCGCTCCTGTTCCTGCCGGTCCTCCTCTTCGGGGTCTACGCCGGCTCGCTCGCCGACAGGTTCGACAAGCGACGCATCCTCGTCTGGTCGAACGCCGGCTACGCCCTGCTCGCGGCTCTTCAGTTCACGCTGGTCGCCACGGGCGTCGTCGAGATCTGGATGGTGTTCGTGATCGCGTTCCTGACCGGGTTGATCCTCGCGATCGAACCGCCGACGCGGCAGTCCTTCTATGTGGAGCTGGTCGGGGAGGAGCACATCACGAACGCGATCAGCCTGAACAGCGCCGTGTTCACCGGCACCCGCGTGCTCGGTGGCGCGATCGCCGGGACGATGATCGATACGTTCGGGCTCTGGTCGCCTTTCCTCCTGGACGCGATCTCGTACGTCGGGGTCATCGCCGCCCTGCTGGCGATGCGGATCCACGAGCTTCACCCCCAACGCAAGGCCGAGCGTGAACCGGGGCTCGTCCGCGCGGGGCTCCGGTACGTGTGGAGCTCCCGGGAGCTCCGGGTCCCCCTCGTCGTCATGGCACTCGTGTACCTGTTCACCTTCAACTTCAGCGTCGTGATCCCGCTCCAGGCGCACCGGACCTACCGAGGCTCGGGGATGGAGATCGGGTGGCTGTACGCCGCGCTCGGCCTCGGGGCGTTCCTCGGTGCCATCGCGATGGCGAACCGTCAGACGGAGCCGACGTTGCGCCGGCTGGCCGGCTTCTCGATCGCGTTCGGTGCGTTCCTCGCCGTCGCGGGATGGGCGCCGACGTTCGTCGTGGGGCTGATCGCGATGGTGCCGGTGGGGTACGCCTCGATGCTGTTCGCCATCACGGCGAACTCCACGCTGCAGCGGTTCACCCGAGCCGACATGCGTGGACGCGTGATGGCGCTGTACACGACGATCTTCCTGGGAAGCAGCGCGATCGGAGGGCCGATCGCCGGATGGGTCGCCGAGTTCTGGGGGGCGCCCGAAGCGATCGTCGCGAGCGGGGCGATCGCCGCGGGGGCCGGTCTGTTCGCTGTGCGGGCGCGAGACACCGCAACGGCAAGCACGGAGATTCCTACGGCAGATACTGCTGCTCGATCCGCGTGATCTCGCCGCCCTCGACCGTGAACCACCAGGGGACGTCCGCACCGCCGTAGGGGGTCTGATTCGTCTCGAGGATCGCCTCGAGCCAGTCGTCGACGCTCCCCGGCCGGAGGTCGCAGCATGCATCGACGGGGATGTACGCGACCTCGACGTCATCGGCGAGCGGCAACGTCCGCAGCCGGTCGTTCTCGTTCACGATGTAGTAGCCGTTCAGGACCTCGTCGTCGCGTTCGGCGGCTTCCCGCTCGGCGGGCTCGCCCACGTAGAAGTACGCCAGGTCGAACTCCACCTCCGAGGTGCCGTCCTCCAGACGGGATGCACCCGCGATGTACCCGAAGTGGTGGCCGTCCTCGAGGACGGGCGACTCACCCCCCGGCGGCGCCGGCGACGCGGGCATCGTCGGGTCGGGAGGGACGCTGGGCTCGTCGCTCGGCTCGGCCGAAGGCGTGAGGCTCGAGGTCGTGGTCGGCGTGCTCGCCCGCTCGTCGTCATCGGAGAGCGCGATCAGCGTTCCCGCACCGATCGAGAGCAGGGCCAGGACGATCGCGCCGACGATCGATGCGTTCCGTCTGCTCCGCTCGTTCATGGTCTCTCCATGGGATCTCGGGACACGATACGGCTCCTCCCCGAGTCGGAGGGCAGACGGTCGTCCTCGCGATCGAGACGCCAGGGCCCGTCCGGCTCGGGGCGGCTGACGTCGAGCTGCGTCCCGTCCTCGAGGGCCAGTCGGAAGGCGAGCCGCCGTTGCCCGTCCCGCTCTTCTCGCCAGGTACGAACGAGCTCCACCTCCGGCTCCCGCCCGTACCAGCGGCCGATCACCGGGGGCCACAGGAGGAACACGATGCCCACGATCGCGAGAGACCCCTCGACGTCGAGGCGAGGGATCATCGGGATCGCGAGCGCCGCCGCGATGACCCTCGCGAGGTTGTAGACGACGTCGTACACGCTGAACACGCGTCCGCGATACCCGTCGGGGATCGCCTCCTGCACCATCGTGTCGATGGAGATCTTCTTCCACGCGAAGGTGAGTCCTACGGCGAAGCTCGCGAGCAGGATGCTCCAGTCCCGGATGAGGAACGACACGGCGATCAGGGCGATCCCGCCGACCACGAACGCAGCTGCCACGATCCGCGGCTTCGAGAACCGTTCCTCGAGCTTGCCCACCGTCAGGATGCCGATCAGGACGCCGATGCCGCCGGCCCCGATCAGGTTCGAGAACGAGGCGACCCCTTCACCGAACGTGTGTCGGAACACCACGAGGGACAGCGTGAGGACGATCCCCTGTCCGATCTGGTCGAGGGTGATGGACGCGATCGGGCCGATCGCACGCGGACTCCGGAGGAGGCGGCGGGCCCCGTCGGTGAACTCCACGCGGACGCGCCGCAGCTGGTGCCGGAGGAGGCCGGGATCCTCGGGCTTCGTGTGGGGCCTGAGCGAGCTCGCGATCCGCGACGCGATCCACGAGGCAGCGAGCCAGCCGACGCCTGCCGCGATGACCACCGGGGCGGTGATGTCGACGACATCGATGACACGACCTCCGACGAACACACCGGAGAGCAACGCCACGGTGCCACCGACCGTGGCCAGGGAGTTCGCGACGAGGAGGTCCTCGTGCGGGACGAGCCGCGGGACGACGGCGGCGGCGGTCGACAGGAAGAACCGGTTCACCGACATGATGAGGAGCGCCCCCGCGAGGAAGGGGCCGGCTTGGTCGACCGGATCGAAGAGGACGAGCCCCACCAACGCCGCCTTGACCCATGGGGCGAACAGCAGGATCCTCCGACGTCGCCACCGGTCGATGAAGACGCCGACGAACGGCCCGAGGATCGAGTAGGGGAGCGCGATGACGAGCGTCGCTTTCAGGAAGCCGGTGGCGGTGTCCTGCTGCTCCGGGGACAGGAAGACCACGGAGGCCACGAGGGCCGCCTGGAACAGCCCGTCGGAGGACTGGCTGACGAGCCGGATCGCGAACAACTTGCGGAAATCCGGGCTCGCGAGAGCCCCACGGATCCGTTCCAGCGTGCCCGGCCCGATGTTCACCGAGCCGTCAGGCTATCCGAGGCAGCAGGAGACTCCGGCCGGTCAGGCCTCGGCGGACTGGACGTCGAAGAACCGGGTCCAGTCCTGATCCTCGGCGTGGCCGTTGCCGAGGATGAAGCTCTCCACCATGTCGTGTGCCGCCGCATCCGAGAACTGCACCGGCGGCGACTTCATGAAGTAGGCACTGGGCCCGATCAGGGGCCCGCCGATCCCACGATCCTTCGCGAGCTTCGCGCAACGGACGGCATCGATCACGACACCGGCGGAGTTGGGCGAGTCCCATACCTCGAGTTTCATCTCGACCGAGATCGGGACGTCGCCGAAGTTGCGGCCCTCGAGGCGGATCATCGCCCACTTGCGATCCTCCAGCCACGGGACGTGGTCCGAGGGTCCGATGTGGATCGAGTCCTTGTCGAGCGGCACATCGAGCTGCGACTGGACCGACTGCGTCTTCGAGATCTTCTTCGAGGTCAGCCGGGAGCGCTCGAGCATGTTCATGAAGTCCATGTTGCCGCCGAAGTTCAGTTGGTACGTACGGTCGAGCTCGGCGCCGCGATCCTCGAAGAGCTTCGCGAGCATCCGGTGGGTGATGGTGGCCCCGACCTGCGACTTGATGTCGTCACCCACGATCGGCACGCCGGCCTCGCCGAACTTCCGCGCCCAGAGCGGGTCCGAGGCGATGAACGCCGGGAGGCAGTTCACGAAGCCCACGCCGGCATCGATCGCACACTGCGCGTAGAACCTCGCTGCCTCCTCGGACCCGACCGGCAGGTAGGAGACCAGGACGTCGGCCTCCGCGTCCCGCAGGACCCGGACGACGTCGGCCTCGGGCTCGTCGGACTCCTCGATCACCTCGCGGTAGAACGCGCCGAGACCGTCGAGCGTCCGCCCACGGCTCACGGTGACCCCGGTCGGCAGGACATCCTCGGCGAACCGGATCGTGTTGTTCGGTTCGGTGAAGATCGCCTCGGCGACGTCCTTACCGACCTTCTTCGCGTCGACGTCGAACGCCGCGACGACCTCGACGTCGCCGACGTGATACCCGCCCAGCTCGACGTGCATCAGGCCCGGGACCTTCTCGGACGGATCCGCGTCCCGGTAGTACGTCAACCCCTGCACGAGCGATGAGGCGCAGTTGCCCACGCCCACGATCGCGATCCGGACCTTGCTCACGAGATGCGCTCCTTTCCTCGGGCTACCGCTCCGCTGCTTGAGCCCGTTCGTGCCCGCAGTGCCGCGCGGCGGCGCTTCAGTCCCCCGGTGGGCGGGTTCTTGGCGCGTTCGGCCGCGATCAGCTGCTCGAGCCACGTGATGTCCGACTCGGTGATGGTGCGGTTGTGCTCGATCAGCGCGCGTCCGTAATCGTCCGTGCCGCCACGGCCGGTGCGGACCGACTCGTCGATCGTGGACAGACGCTCCTTCAGCGCCTGACGACGTCGTTCCAGCAACCGGATCCGCGTCTCCGGTGGCAGGTAGCGGAAGAACGCCAGGCGCATCCGGAAACGAGCGTCTTCCGTCTGCGTGTCCTGCGGCGACTCCTGTAGGAGCTCGAGGAAGATCTGCTCTCCCTTGGGGGTGATCCGGTAGACCTTCTTCCTGCGGGCGCCTCGCACGTCTCCCGCCTCCGACTCGATCGCGGCGTCCCGCTCCAGACGGCGCAGCGTCGGATAGAGGGAACCGTAGGAGACCCTCCACAGGCCTCCGAGCGAATCGCCCAGCTCACGGGAGAGCTGGTAGCCGTGCATGGGCCGCTCCTTCAGCAGACCCAGGACCGCGAGTTCGAGCATGTTCGAGCATCCCTTCCACGTAGCGCCGCGATATATCGGGGCGGTATATCGGCTCGATATATAGCTTGGGAGCCGCCGAGCGTCAACCGGGAGGCGAGTCGACCGGAGCGGGTGCGGGATACCGCTCACCCGCGAGGGCCAGGGCTGCTCCGGCCACACCGAGTGCTGCGCAGGTGATCCAGAGGCCTCGTGGCCACCACTCGTAGATCGCCGTTCCCCCGATCGGCCCGATCGTGAACGCGAGCGAGTACGTGAGCCCCAGGCTGCTCTGATACCGGCCTCGGAGATGCGCCGGCGCTCGGTCGGCGATGAACGCCGCGGTGCTCGGAGATCCGAACATCTCGCCGAAGGTCCACACGAAGACCGCGCCGGCCATCCCGATCCCCGTCAAGAGGATGCCGAACGCTCCGAACCCGAGGCCCGTGAGGAGTACGCCCAGGGCGATCATCCGGATCCGCGGGTATCGCATCGCGATCGCGGTGACGCCGAGCTCGAAGATCGCGACGAGGAAGCCGTTCCCACCCTGCAGGAACCCGTAGACCCTCTCGGGGAAGCCCAGGTCGCGGACCCACAGCGGGAACGTGGAGTACCCCTGCGCGTAGACGAGCCCCCCCGCGAGGATCGCCGCGAGGACCAGCAGGAACCCCCGATCGGCGAGGATCGCGGCCCGAGCGCTGCCGATCTCCCGATCCTGCGCTCGGGTGGTGCGCGTGCCGTGGGGGAGCGCGACCAGCGAGATCAGGCCGAAGACCACCGAGGTGGCGGCGTCGGCGATGAACAGCTCGCGGAAGTGCTCCTCCGCGAGGAGTCCCCCGATCGCGAGACCGATCGCGAAAGAGAGGTTGAACAACAGCCGGTTGAACGCGTACGCGGCGACACGGTGCTCCGGAGGGATCAGGTCGGCGATCAGGGCACCCGAAGCGGGGCGGTGGAGCTCCGCGAAGAACGAGTAGACGACGACGATCGTGAGCACCGCGGGAAGGGATCGTGCTTGGAGCAGGAGGAGGACCAGCCCGGCCGAGGTGATCATCGAGATCGCGATCGCGTTCCGGCGACCGATCCGGTCCGTCAGCAGACCGCCGGAGAACTGCGCGAGCATCGCCCCGATCCCGTACCCCGTGATCGCCAGACCGGCCTCGGTCACCGAGAGTCCGTTCTTCGTCAGGTACAGCGCGAGGAACGGGAAGACGAAACTCCCGAGCCGGAGCACGAACGTGCCTGCGAACAGGATCCACGCGGTGCGCGGCATCGCGCGGAAGCTGTCGCGGAGCCGTGGACCCCGCTCGACGGGTGAGTTCACTGCCCGCCGGGTCGGTGGTACCCGGAGACGGAGGGAGGAACATCGAGGTCCCCGCTGAGCTGAGGATCGGGTTGCGGCTCGCCGGGTCGCGTGTGGAGCGGGAGCACGCCGGCCCAGATCGGCAGCTCCATGTCCTCCTCGTCGTCCTTCGGCGGACCCGAGCGGACCTTGGCCGATGCTTCCTCGATCGGGACCGCGAGCAGGAGGGTCTGTCGGTACTCGGCGGCGGTGGGCATCCGGGCTTCATCTTCGCGGCCGGGGGCGACATGCGAGGTGATCGCCGCCGCGGCCGTGTGCAGTTCCTCTTCCTCGGTGACCTCGCGGGCCGTCCCGAAGACCACGACGGACCGGTAGTTCATGGAGTGGTTGAAGGCGCTGCGCGCCATCACCAGACCGTCGACGATGGTGGCCACGATGCAGACCTCGGCGCCGGCGCGGAGGGCCTTCCAGGCGCGGGCGGCCGTGGAGCCGTGCAGATAGACCGTGTCGCCCACGCGTGCGTGGATCGTGGGCAGGCAGCGGGGGGCGCTGTCGCCATCGTTGAAGGCGACGTGACAGATGAGCGCCTCGTCCAGGATCTGGTCGATCGTGGCGCGGTCGTAGTCACCCCGCTCGGGGTGACGGTGGACCTGCGTGCGCTTGCTCGGGGCGGGCATGCGGGAGAGCATCCCACACGTCGAGATGGAGACTCGGTACGGTCACGCCATGGCACCGAGGTCGTCCAAGCTGCTCGCGCGGCTGTCCGTGTCGCTGGTCTTCACGATCGGGGCGCTCTCGTGTTCGGGCTCCGACGAGGACGGCCGAGGCTCATGTCCGGAGGGGTTCACTCCCACTCGGTCGATGAACGAGGCCGGTGGCGACGGGATGGCCACGCGGGACGAGGCCGTCGGCGCCGAGCTGGAGCGCCTCGAGGCCCAGGCGTCGGATGAGGCGATCGGTGCAGCGGTCGCGGCAGGTCAGCCCGGGCCGAGCCCTGGGACGGAGCGAGTTGTCGTCGATACGGACGAGTTCGGGGAGGTCACGATGATCCTCGCGCCGCTCGATCCGGGCTGGACGGTAGAGCGATCCAGCTGGTGCAGCCCGATCTAGGAACCGCGCTAGACTTCGCGGCACAGAGGTTCACGTGCCCGAGTGGCCGCTTCGGCGGCCGGAGGGCTCGGCGGGCGTATCCCGTTCGAGCCCGAAGAGGGAAGCCGGTGTGAGTCCGGCACGGTCGCGCCACTGTGACCGGGGAGCGAACCCGACACGAACCACTGGGCCATCTCATCGGGAAGGGCCCGGGAAGGGTCGGGGAGCGAGGATCCGGGAGTCAGGAGACCTGCCCGAGCGCGAGAGGACCGTCACCTTCGCGTGAAGGGAGACGCGCCATGATCCACCGAACCGTCGGCGGTATCGTCGCCATCCTGCTCCTCCTCGCTTCCTGTGGGGAGCCCACGACGCCCCAGGCCTCGCCCGAGACGCCACGGCCTGGCTCCGCCTTCCCGGTCACGATCGCCGCAGCGAACGGCGATGTGACGCTCGAGCGTCGCCCGGAGCGCATCGTGTCCCTCTCCCCGACGGCGACCGAGATGTTGTTCGGGATCGGTGCCGGCGAGCAGATCGAGGCCGTCGATGACCAGTCGAACTTCCCGGCAGAGGCCCCGCAGACGGATCTCTCGGGGTTCGAGCCGAACGTGGAGGCGATCGTTTCCTACGAGCCAGACCTCGTTGTGTATGCGACGGAACCGGGTGACCTCGGTTCCTCGCTCGAGGGGCTCGGCATCCCAACGCTGCAACAGGACGCACCGGCGACGCTCGAAGACGTGTACGACCAGATCGACCAGCTCGGGATGGCGACCGGCAACACGACCGAGGCGGCCGAACTCGTGGAGGAGATGCGAGGGGACATCGACGCGATCGTCGAGTCGATCGAAACGCCCGACCCGCCGCTGAGCTTCTATCACGAGCTGGACGACACGTATTACTCGGTCACGTCCTCGACGTTCATCGGCCAGCTGTACTCGCTCGTCGGGCTCCGGAACATCGCGGACGAGGCGAAGGGCGCCGGCGGGGGCTACCCGCAGCTGTCGGCCGAGTACATCATCGAAGCGGACCCCGACCTGATCTTCCTCGCCGACACGAAGTGCTGTGGCCAGTCGCCGCGCACCGTGTCGGAGCGTCCCGGCTGGGCCCGGATCGATGCCGTCGTGCATGGTGGGGTGATCCCCCTGAACGATGATGTCGCGTCCCGGTGGGGACCGCGGGTCGTCGACTACCTGCGCCGGATCGCGGCCGCGGTCGAGAGCGTGCCGGAGATGAGTGCCGCGTGAGCCGGCGCGCTCGCTGGCTCACGGTCGCCGTCGGGCTGCTCCTCCTGTCGATCGTGGCGGGTCTGCTCGTGGGGCCGGTGCACATCGCTGCGAGTGACGCGCTCCGATGGCTGGTCTCGTTCGGCGACCCGCCGGACGGCATGTCGGAGCAACAGGCGGCCATCCTGGGGAACCTGCGCCTCCCTCGAGTGCTCGTCGCGGCGCTCGTGGGGGCGTCGCTGTCCGCATCGGGCGCGGCGTATCAGGCCGTATTCCGGAATCCGCTGGCCGACCCGTACCTCCTCGGGGCAGCCGCCGGCGCCGGCCTCGGGGCCACGGTCGCGGTGGTCTTCGGTCCCGCGACCGCGTTCGCGATCACGGTGCCCCTCGCCGCGTTCATCGGGGCGGTTGCGGGGGTCGGGATGGCGTACGGCCTCGGACGATCCAGCCTGGGCAGCCGATCCTCGACCAGTTTGATCCTCGGCGGCATCGCGGTGGCGTCGTTCCTCACCGCGGTGCAGACGTTCATCCAGCAACAGAACGCCGAGACGCTCCGACAGGTCTATTCGTGGATCCTCGGTCGCCTCGGGACGACCGGCTGGGACGACGCCCGGATCGCGCTCCCTTCCGTTCTGGTCGCCGTGACGACCCTCTGGCTGGTCCGCCGGCTGCTCGATGTGATCGAGGTAGGGGATCTCGAGGCCGAGAGCCTCGGGCTGAACGTGGGCCGGCTCCGGCTCGTGGTCGTCGTGGCCGCGTCGCTCGCCACCGCGGCCGCCGTGTCCGTCGCGGGACTGATCGGATTCGTCGGGATCATCGTCCCGCACACGGTCCGGCTGCTCGCAGGCACGTCGTACCGGCAGGTGTTGCCGCTCTCGGTGCTCTTCGGGGCCTCGTTCCTGATCCTCGTCGACATCTTGGCTCGTACGGCGGTGGCTCCGGCGGAGATCCCCATCGGCGTGATCACCGCGTTCGTCGGTGCGCCGTTTTTCGTGCTGGCCCTCCGGCGAGCGGGGAGGAGGTCAGTGTGACAGCGCACAGCGACCTCGATGCGATCGCCCTGGGAGTGTCGAGCCTCGGTGTCCGTCTCGGCGGACAGGAGATCCTCCGCGACGTCGCGTTCGAGGTCTCTTCGGGCTCGTGGGTGTGCGCGATCGGGCCGAACGGCGCCGGGAAGACCACGCTGGTGCATGCCGTGGCCGGTCTGCTCCCCTTCGAGGGCCGGGTCGATCTGTGGGGACGCGAGCTGGGGTCCTACCCCCGTCGCGAGCGAGCGCGTCTCGTCGCGCTCGTGCCGCAGAAGCCGGTCATCCCCGAGGGGATCAGGGTGACGGAGTACGTCCTGTTGGGTCGGACGCCACACCTCGGCGTCTTGGGCACGGAGCGCAAGGCGGATCTGATGGCCGTCGCGACCGCGCTCGAGCAACTCGAGCTCGGATGGGCGGCGGGGCGGCGCCTCGACTCGCTCTCCGGCGGTGAGCTGCAGCGGGCCGTGCTCGCGCGCGCGCTCGCGCAAGAGGCGCCGCTCCTCCTCCTCGACGAACCCACGACGGGCCTCGACCTCGGTCACCAGATCCGGGTCCTCGAGCTGGTCG
>JAJNBA010000064.1 GCA_021155985.1 Actinomycetes bacterium | reverse complement strand
CGGCCCAATCCGCGACGTGGTCGATCGCGTCGAGCAGCGCCGGCTCCGCCCAGTGGATGTCCTCCCAAACCGCGACCACCGGCCGCTCGACCGCGAGGACCTCCACGAACCGACGGATCGCCCAGGCGGTCTCCTCGGGGGCCGAGTGACCTTCCGCGATCCCGAGCACCTCGGAGAGCCGGGCCGCGATCGCATCGGCGTGATCGTCCAGAGCGAGGATCCCGTCGAGACGGGACCGAACCTCCTCCGGCTCGACGAAGTCGTGGACCTCCAACGCGGCCCGCAGCGCCTGCGCCACGGGCCAGTAGGTGATCCCCTCCCCGTAGGGCAGGCACCGGCCGACGAGGGCCCGCGCGGACCCGCCGACGCGACCCATGAACTCCTCGACGAGGCGGGACTTCCCGGCCCCGGCGGCGCCGAGGACGGTGAACAGCTGACACGTCCGGTCCTGGACCGAGCGCTCGAACGCACGCTCGAGGTCTTCGAGCTCGCGTACCCGGCCGACGATCGGCGACGTGAACGCCCGCGGCGGCGCCGCCGTTCCTGCGAGGACCCCGACCAGTCGATAGCACTCGACGGGCTCAGCCTTCCCTTTCACGGTGCGGGGTTCGACCGACTCGACATCGACCGCGTCGCGAACGAGCCGGTGCGTGGCGGCGCCGATCAGGATCTCGGCCGGCTGCGCGGCCGTCTCCAGGCGAGCCGCGGTGTTGACCGCGTCACCCGTGACTCGGCCGAAGTCGGTCGATCCGGGCCCCACGAGGACCTCGCCGGTGTTCACGCCGATCCGTGACACCAGCCGCACGGCGAAGTCGCGTTCGAGGTCCTTGTTCAGCGTCTCGAGGCTCTCGCGCATGCCGTCCGCCGCTCGAACCGCCCTCAGCGCGTCGTCCTCGTGGAGGAACGGGATCCCGAACACGGCCATGACCGCGTCACCGATGAACTTCTCGACGGTTCCACCGTGGAGCCCGACCTCGGCGCGCATCGCATCGAAGTACCTCGCCATGACCTTCCGGAGGGACTCGGGGTCGAGCTGCTCCCCGAGCTGCGTGGACCCAGTCACGTCGCAGAAGAGGATCGTGACGGTCTTCCGGACCTCGTCGGCGGGGGAGGACGCGGGAAGTGCGGAGCCGCAATTCGAGCAGAACTTCGCATCCGCCTGGTTGGCGGCTCCGCAGGAGGAACACGCCATCATACGGCGGAGTCTAGGGAGGCTGGCGCCAGCGGGTACGCGACGGGGGAGGCGCACGGCTAGGGTCGTGAGCGTACCCGGGTCATGGAACGGACAGAGGAGGCGTGATGGGCAGCGTGGTCATCGACATGAGCATCTCGTTGGACGGCTACATCGCAGCGCCGAATCTGGAGTACCGACTCGTCCGCTAGGGATAGGGTCGTGCCATGACCGTACGGATCGACCCCGAAGGCAACGAGATCGACGCGCTTTTCGATCTCGTCGAGCTCGAGGGACGTCAGGTCCTCGAGATCGGATGCGGGGACGGGCGTCTCACCTGGCGGTACGCCGACCGGGCCGCGCACGTGACGGCGATCGAACCGTTCGAGGACGCGATCGCCAGGGCGCGAACGCGGCTCTCGGACGCGCCGAACGAGCGGATCGGATTTCACCACGTGGCATTCGAGGACTTCGCCGCCGCCAGCGACGCCGACGTCTTCGATGTGGCGCTACTGTCCTGGTCGCTCTGCTGAATGGAGCCCGAGGGCATGGTCCATGCCCTTGAGGAGATCCACCGGTTGCTGAGGTCGGCCGGCACGCTGATGGAGATCCGTCCCGCCCTCGAGGTGCCGTTCGTCGAGGTCAGGGCGAACGGGGATCTGCTCTTCTCGGAGGACGATCCCGGGTTCGATTACGAGGACGACCTCAGGCATGCCGAGGCAGCGGTCGCGACGGTCGTCCACCGAGGCCTCTTCGTCCTCGAGGAGAGCCGGCGTTTCGAGCTTCGGGTCTACACCCCGTCAGTGAAGGAGCTCCGGGATCACTGGGCAGTGTCAGGTGCATACGACCCCGAGGAGAAAGAGGAGGCGCTCGCCCGACGGCAGGACGAGATGTACGCCCGGGCACACGAGGTCCTCGAGCGCTCGCCCGGCGCCGAGCTCGTCTACGTCGAGCCGGCGACGATGTCACGCCTGACGCGGGTCTAGGAGCGCCGCGAAGGAGGTCGGGCGCAAGATCAGATCATCACCGCGACGCCGTCCGACCGTCAGCTCTCCGAGCGAGCCGGATCCTTCCGGTCGTCGTCGAACCGCATGGGATCATCCGGCTGTTCGAGGTTCTTCCGCCGCGTCCTTCCCGCCACGCGGCGACTCTAGTCTCATGCTCGCGACCGAGCCGGAGACGATCGCGAGGGACCGCTTGAAGGGTGCTCCTGCGACTCGCCTCGCTGGGCAGCGCTCCAGGAGCCACCGCGGAGGACCTCCTCCCGCTCCAGAACCCTCGTCCTCGCCACGCTCCTGATCGTTGCCCTGTCGTTCATCTGGGTGATCACCTACGCGGTGTCCGGGCTCTGGCTCTCGGCCACGATCCCGTTCGGGTATCAGGTGCTGTCCCTCCTGGGATTGGCTCTCTATCCTCGCTCGCGCCGCTTCGAGCGGTTCCGCTCGCACCAGCTCGCGATGATCCTGCTGCTCCCGTTCCTGCTGCAGTGGTCCCTCGGCGGCTCCGTCGCTTCCAGCGGCGTCGCCCTCTGGGCGCGCTGATGCTGGTCGGCGTCCGGGGCGCCGCGGGATGGTTCGCGGCCCATCTCGCGCAGCTCCTCGCCTCATGGTGGGTGTCCTCGACGACCTCTTCTCGGCGTTCGACGAGCTCGCGGAGGACGCGGCCTCGAGAAGATCAAGACGATCGGCGATGCCTACATGGTGGCGCAGGGTCCCGGTGGGCGGTCGGACCACCTGGAGCCGTGGTCGAGATGGCGATCGCGATGCTCCCGTCACCTGGAGACGATCCGGTCCGAGGGTTCGGGGCTCCACCTGCGCGCATCGGCATCGACACCGGCCCGGTCGTGGCCGGGGTCATCGGGAGCCGTTTCATCTACGACGCCGGGGGGGCACGGTCAACACCGCGAGCCGGATGGAGCACCATAGGGTTCCGGAACCGGATCCAAGTGCCATCTCGCGTCGTGCATGCCCTGCGGGACTCCCACGAGTTCGAGCCACGAGGCCCGATCGAGGTGAAGGGGAAGGGGCCGATGGAGGCCTGGCTGCTGGTCGGGTAGCCGGCCCGGGTAACGCTCGAGCTCCCAGGCATCGTCTCGGGATGGCCGCCGGACCAGAGAAGGTGCGGGAGCGGGGCGGAACGCGCCGCTCCCGTCACTCGATGCGTCTCAGCGGGCGTGTGCCCCCGTGCCGAACAGTCCGGCGTCGTGCATCGTCTCGATCGCCCACACGACGACGATCGCCCCGATGAACGTGGCGAGCAGGAGCTCGCTGCCTTCTGCCCCGACGAGCGCCGCTGCGATGCCGAGCCCGAGCGTCGCCACGCCGAGGACCAGCATCACCTTCCCGAATACGGACCGCAGCCCGACCCCCCACGCGGCGAAGCCGAGGAGCAGCCCGACGATCCCGACCCCGGCCATCCCGCGGGGGTCCTGGATGAAGGGCATCTCCTCCCAAACCAGGTAGCCGATGTACGGGACCACCACGGCTGCGATCAGCAGCGTAGCGATCAGATCCTTCCTCCTGAGCTTCATCGTCCTCACCCCTTCCCGTTCGCCGCCATCGTGGCTGAGGGGGCCGCCACTGAAGGAGGCCTTCCGTCCCGGCACCGACAGGACCTTCGTGAGGAGGTCCCGCAGCGGTCGGGACGGATGGCCGAGGTCGCGCCCGACACGGCGGCATAGCGTTCCATTGGAGGTGAGGACGATGCAAGAGACACGCTCTATCACTCCTTCACCGGCCACCGATTCCCGGATCCGGATCCTGCTGGTTGCTTCCGCGTCCGCCTTCGTGGTCGGCGGGTTGCTGCTGATGGCGATCCTCGGCAACGTCGCGTACGGCGTCGCGGTGGCGGCGATCGGGGCCGCGGCCGTGCTCCTGGCGATGACAAGCCGACGGATCCGGGCGGCGCTCCCGTGGCTCCGGTGGCGGATCGACGCGAAGGACCTCGTCGCCGTCGCCGGCATCTACGCGGTCGTGGTCGGCCTGTTCGCCCTGGCGTTCCAGGGCTTCACCACCGACAACACGTTGGGCATGTTCCTGAGCTTCGGCGCAGGGATGCTCGTCGGCGTCGCCGGTCCGGTGGTCTACACGGTGTGGCTCCGCCGGAGGCCGCTCGCCTCGCTGGGGATCACCCTCAGGGGTTGGCGGACGGTCGTCGCGCCGGCCCTGCTGTTCGCCGGTGTGCAGTTCGCGATCACGCTGTTGGGGTACGACCTGCCCCGTCCGGTGGACTGGGTCCCGCTCCTGACGATGTCGCTCACGGTCGGCCTGTTCGAGTCGATCTTCTTCCGCGGCTTCGTGCAGGGTCGGCTGGAGGCGAGCTTCGGCACGGCTCCGGCGGTGGCGGGCGCGGCGATCCTCTACGCGCTGTACCACGTCGGCTACGGGATGGGCGCCCAGGAGATGACGTTCCTGCTCGGCCTCGGGATCGTCTACGCGGTCGCGTTCCGGGTGGTCAGCAACGTCCTGGTGCTGTGGCCGCTGCTGACCCCGCTGGGAAGCTTCTACGCCCAGCTCGAGTCCGGCGAGCTCGCCGGTCAGCTGCCGTGGGCGGCGATCCTCGGCTTCGCGGACGTGATCGGGCTCATGGCCGCTGCGCAATGGCTCGCCAAGAGGCATGAGCGGAAGCTCGACCGGCCATCGGTCGAGACACTTCCGGCGTACTGGTTCGAGGAACGCGTGTCCGGGATCGAGGACTGAGCTCACCGATGGAGGGCGACGTCGTCGCGCACGACGCCGCCCTCCGTCTCTAGGAAGCGAGGACACTGGAAGGGAGGCCGAGCCGAGTCGATGCTCGGCCCTCCCCGAGTGCAGGGCGACGGTGAGCGGCGTCCTGCGCTACGCTCCGCGTGCTTGCCGACCTGAGGGGGGACGATGGCTGCTGAGACCACGCCGGCGACGTTCGAGCGGCGAGCGTCGGGGCTCGTCCGGGAGGCGGGAACGCTCGACGTCCTGATCTACAACATCAACTTCGTGTCGCTCGGACTGATGGCGGCGCTCGTCTTCCTCTTCTCCACGGCGTTCTATCCGGGCGCCAACCTCTACCTCACGGCGATCCTGACGTTCCTCGTCGTGATCCCGACGAGCCTCGTGTTCGCGTTCTTCGCCGCCTCGATGCCTCGGTCCGGCGCCGACTACGTGTACGTGAGCCGCGCGCTGCATCCGGCGCTCGGGATGATGTCGAGCTGGAACAACACGGTCTGGTGGTTCATCTACGGCGGCGTGCCTTCGGCGTTCTTCGCGCAGTTCGGTCTCGCGCCGCTGTTCGTCACGGTCGGTCAGATGGCCGGCGTGCAGTGGATGACGGACCTCGGGGAGTGGTTCGCGTCCCCGTGGGGGACGTTCCTCGCCGGCACCGCGCTGATCGTCTTCCTGGTGGCGTTGTTCTCCCGCAGCCTGCGGGGATACTTCCGGTTCCAGAACGTCGTCTTCCTGCTCTCGCTCATCGGGATCGGCCTCGTGATGCTGGTGTGGCTGTTCAAGTCCCGCGCCGACATCACGGCTTCGCTCGGCGAGGGGCTCGGGCAGGCCGCCCTGCGCGGTCTCGGCGAGGCGGCCGGCGAGGCGGGCTTCGCTGGAGGTGGGCCCTTCAGCCTGAAGTGGACGCTCCTGGCGGGCACGTGGATCTACATCAACCTCGTCTTCAACCAGTCCTCTGCCTACATCGGGTCGGAGGTGAAGCGAGCGAGGAGCTTGCAGCTGTGGTCGATGCCCATCGTCGCCGTCGTCGCGACCGTCTACCTGCTGGTGATGCTGGCGCTGGCCGACAAGGCGATCGGGCTCGAGCGGATGGGCCAGCTCGCGGCCACGCAGGGGCTCGTCTTCACGCAGGTCGCCGCGTTCGGATCCGGCAGCACCGTGATCGCGCTGTTGATCCTCGTGCCGTTCCTGTTCCAGAGCTACACGTGGCTGCCCGGTCAGATCACGAACGCGAGCCGGAACTTCCTCGCCTACGCACTCGACGGTCTGATGCCGGCGTGGGTCGGGAAGGTGCATCCGCAGCACCACACGCCGGTGAACGCGCTGATGCTCGTGGGCGCCGGCTCGATCGCGGCCCTCGCAGCGTTCGTCTGGATCCCGGAGTTCGCGACGCTGGTCGGGATCTTCGGGTTCATCCTCGGCTTCCTGCTGGTGTCGCTCGCCGCGATCGTGTTCCCGTACCGGATGCGCGAGGTCTTCGAGGCGTCGCCGGTACGGTGGCGCGTCGGCGGCATCCCGGTCGTGAGCATCGTCGGCGCGCTCTCTGTCGTTGCGCTCGCGATCATGGCATGGGCGTTCCTGACCGATCCCAGCGCGGGGTTGAACGGCCGGCCGGGCCTCGTGTTGATGAACGTCGGGATCTTCGCGTCCGGCCTGGTGATCTACTTCGTGGCGAGAGCCGTGCAGCGCAGCCGTGGCGTGGACATCTCGAAGGCGTTCAAGGAGCTGCCGGTCGAGTAGCTCCCGCAACGTCGAGCGCGATCGCGCGGCAGGGCGCGCCGTCCGCGTCCCCCGCGAGCCGGAGCGGGAACATGCAGAGCAGCGGGTCCTCGAAGTCGATCGCGGACAGGTTCGTCAGGTTCTCGGCGATCACCCCCCCGGCGCCGAGGACGAGGTGGTGCACGTCCCACCGCTCCTCGGTCTCACCCACGACCGTCTCGTCCGGGTTCAACGCGTCGATCGCGAGCGTGCGGACGCCCCGCTCGAGGATGCGCTCGCACGCCGCGGCCGTCAGGAACGGATGGTCGAAGTAGCGCTCGGTGCCGTAGAACTCGGACCAGCCGGTCCGAAGGACGAAGATCGTCCCGGGCGCCATCCGATCCTCGTACGCGGAGAGGACGTCCCAGTCGATCGGCTCCCGATCCCCGTGACCGGTGACGTCGGCGATCACGGCCCGCCCGACGAACCGGTCGAGTCCGACATCCTCGAGGCGCTCGCCGTCTGTCTCGAAGTGGAACGGGGCGTCGACGTGGGTGCCGGTGTGCGAGCCGAGCTCGAGCGCGAGCACGTTCGCGCCGTCCTGCTCGATCGTCATCGCCCGCCGCACGGCCGGGAGGGGGTCGCCCGGATAGATCTGGGTCTCGGGACCGACCGGGATCGACAGGTCGACGACCCGGACCCCTTCCACAGCGGTCCCGCCGGTGTCAGTCATGGGCCTCCACCTCGGGGAGCTCGTACCAGCGGACCCGCTCGCCGATCAGCGCCCGAAGGCGCCACCGACGGGACTTCGGGACGCGCTCGGCCTCGTCCAGGAGGGCCCCGAGCTGCTCAACGGGGTCGAACGGAGGCGCGGGCGGCTCGAGCGAGGCTCCGTCGCCCGTCGCGAGCGACCGGATCCGCTCGAGGTTGCCGGTGACGGTCCGCCACCATCCCCAGTCGTCTCCCACGATCTCCCCGAACCGAGCGAGCCCGATCGTTCCGGAGCCGTCGCCGGGACGCACCGGATACGCGCCGAGGAGCTGAAGCACGTCGGCCGCGTCCTTCTCGTTCAGCTCCACGATCTGGAGCTTCGTGAGGAGGAGGTCGGTGACGTCGAGCGTGAGGGGCATCCGGTCCAGGCGGTCGCGGAAGTCGAGCGCGTGGCACATCTCTAAGCGGTCGATCAGGACGTCGACGGAGCGGCCGGCCGGCGACCGGAAATACAGCTGCTTGTGACCGTGGATCTGGTTGAAGTGGTCGTCTGGCTCGAAGCTACGGGCGGCCAGGAACGCGGTCACCGCTGTTCGGGCGGCGGAGGTGGAGGCGAAGTCGAGGTCCTGGCGGTCGTGGCTGCGAGGAGGGAAGGCCGGGCAGAGCGCTCGCACCGCGAGGCCGCCGACCAGCCTCAGCGTCACGCGCTGGCGCTCCGCGGCTCGCACGAGCTCGAGTGCCTCGTCGAACTGGTTGTCGGCCATCGGGCCGAAGCGTAAACCGACCAACACGACATCCGCGTGCTTCCTCAGCCAACCCGTTGTGCTCGGAACACCGACACCGGCTTCGAGACGCCCTTCAGCGTCGCTTCCTCCACGAGGTCGAAGCGGAGGTCGCCCGGGACCGGGTCGGGCAGGGCATTCGCTGTTACGAGGACCTCGCTTGGCGAAGCTCGATCGGACACTCGAGCGGCGACGTTCACCGTGCGTCCGAAATAGTCGCCATCCCGGTACACGACCGGCCCAGCATTGACGCCGGCATGCGCTAGCGGCAAGTCGACCGTAGCGATCCGCGCGACGAGCTCGAGTGTTCCACGCACCGCGGCGAGCGGGTCGGGGAAATGGTTCATCGCCCCGTCACCCAGGAACTTGACCACCCGACCGCCGGCTCCGATCGTGACGCGCCGAACCACTTCGGTGAACCGGTCGGCGATGTCGGCGGCCGACGCGTCACCTTCCCGTTCGGTGATCGACGTGTAGCCGGAGAGATCGACGAAAGCGATCCCGGGAGCCGTCCTCCCTCCCGTCCGCGCGAGCCCGGCACGGTCGAGCGCCACCTCGATGTTCTCGATCACGTCCTCGAGCAGGTAGTGATCCAGGTGCCGCCGGTATCCCACGTCGACGGCCCTCCGTGCGAGCGGCAGGAGGCGGCCGCCGGTCGCCGTTGTCGTCGGGGCGAACTCGGGCTGGCGCACGCCGGACGCGAGGAGTGGCTCCTCGATGCTGGAGCGGAACCATCGGATCTGCGACTCCGCGATCCGCCTGAGGTTCTCGCCGAAGTACCGGATGGCCGCGACGGTCCGATCCTCGTCACGGCCGAGAGCGTCGTGCGCCTCAGCGACGACGGTGAGCATCTCGAGGTCGTCCTGGCGAACCCGGTCGACGCGCGCCGGGGCGGCGATCGACCAGACAGCGTACGCACGCTCGACCAGGCTCATCGGCAGGTCGAGCATCCGCCCGGCATCCTCCAGAGTCACGTCGGAGACCGGCGTCGGATCGCTGAACAGTGCATCGACCCACCGGAACGTGAATGCGCCCTCCGCGATGATCCTGCCGAGGTGCTCCGGTGGCGTCCCGGCGCGGTCCAGCGCTTCCGTCACGCGGACGCGCTGGATGTCCGCGGGCCGGAAACCGTCGTCCTTCGGTTCGAGGATGCCGAGCTCGACGAACCGATGGATCCGCGCCTCGCTGACCCCCGCCTCGCGAGCGAGCACCTCTGCGGAGAGCGACCGGATCACCTCGGGCGACATCGAGCCATCCTAGGAGGAGCCCTCGGAGACGACGGCGTCCCGCCTCCCCCGCTGCCTAGGCTCGGGCAGTGGAGTTCTCGGGGCGAACCTTCAACACCCTCGTCCTGCTGTTCGTCGCGTCGACGCTGCTCGCGGTGGGGCTCGGCACGAGGGGGGCGATGCTTCGCCCGGGGAGCAGGAGGAACTCCACCTCCATCCACGTCCGGCCAGTTTGACGCGTAGAGCCGTACAACCGTATGGTTGTACCAATGCAGATCGCCCGCGACCACGACCGGATCTTCGGAGCCCTGGGTGATGCCACCCGGCGCGACATCGTGCGCCGCGCGATCGACGGGGAGGAGGGCGTAGCCCAGCTCGCCAGCCACTACCCGATGAGCTTCGCGGCGGTGCAGAAGCACGTCGCGGTGCTCGAGCGGGCCGGCCTCGTGCACAAGCACCGCATCGGGCGGCGGAAGGTCATTCGCACGAACCTCGAGGGGCTTCGCACCGCGCGGCGCCTGCTCGACCGGTACGAGGAGCTGTGGCGGGAGCGCGTCGATCGCATGGACCAGTTGCTCAAGGAAGCCCCGAAGGAGGCACACCGATGACCGTCACCGCTGTCCGCAAGGACCCGGAGTCGCGCACGCTGACGCTGGAGGCGGAGTTCGACGCCTCGGCGGAGCGGGTGTGGGAGCTCTGGGCCGACCCGCGCCAGCTGGAGCGATGGTGGGGACCACCGACCTATCCCGCCACGATGACATCCCACGACCTGCGCCCCGGCGGCCGGGTCGAGTACCACATGACCGGCCCGGAAGGCGATCAGCCACGCGGGTTCTGGGACGTGGACGAGGTCCAGCCGCCACATCGGCTCGTCTTCCGCGACGGCTTCGCGAACGACGACGGCACGCCGAACACCGAGCTCCCGATGACGACCGACCGGGTCACCATCCAGGAGATCGGCGGCGGGAAGACCCGGATGTCGATCGAGAGCGAGTTCCCGACCGTCGAGGCGATGGAACAGCTCGCCGCGATGGGCGTGGAAGAGGGCATGACGGAGGCCCTCGGCCAGATCGACGCGATCTTGGCTGAGACCGCTTCCGCGCGGTGAAGGCAGCCGGTCCGAACGAAGAGACCACTGCGACGAGGAAGGAGAGGCCGATGGCAAGCCTCATGGTGGACTTCATCATCTCCCTCGACGGCTATGCGTCCGCGGACGACTGGCCCGGCTACTGGGGCATGGAGGGGCCTGAGTATCTCGCCTTCATCGGGGAAGAAGCGGAGAACGAACACGTCGCCCTCATGGGTGCGACGACCTACCGGCTGATGTCCGGGTTCGCCGCCGAGATGCCCGACGAGACTGGACTCGCCGCATTGACCGCGCTGCCCAAGGTGGTGTTCTCGTCCACCCTGGAGGCACCGCTCTCGTGGGCCAACTCCGAGTTGGTGAACGGGGACGCCGTCGAAGCGGTGAAGGAGATGAAGCGGAGCGACGCGCGACCCATGCGCACCATCGGCAGCCTCAGCGTGTGCCGGTCGCTGCTCCAGGCCGGCGTGGTGGATCGCTTCCGTGTGGTCGTCTTCCCTGTCATCACCGGCGCCACCGGGAAGGAACGCATCTTCGACGGGTATCCCGACGTTGCCCTCGACCTGGTCGAGAGCCGCACGTTCGACGGTCGACTCCAGCTGCTCGAGTACGTCCCCACCGTGCTCGAGGGACCACCCGGCGTCGGCGACTGGGCGGGATAGGCGATCAACGAGAATGGAATCGCGACCATGAAGCTGACGACCACCACGATGGTCACCGTCGACGGAGTGATGCAGGGGCTCGGTGGGCCGGACGAGGACCGCAGGGGCGGGTTCGAGCGCGGCGGATGGGTCACCCCGTACATCGACGACGAGATCATGGGGTACCTGAACAAGATCTATGGGCGCGCCGACGCGTTCCTGTTCGGCCGACGGACCTACGAGATCTTCGCTGACTCCTGGGGAACGTGGGATGACCCGGGCGACAGCTCGATCTGGACGGCGTTGAATACGAAGCCCAAGTACGTGGCAACGACCACACCCCTTGATCCGAAGTGGGCGGACACGACCGTCCTCTCCGGTGACCTCGCGGTCGCCGTCGGCGAGCTGAAGGCCAAGGCGGGAGGCGAGCTGGAGGTGCACGGCAGCGGCGTCCTGGTCCGGTGGCTCCTCGAGAACGACCTCGTCGACGAGCTGAACCTGCTCACCATCCCCGTGGTCGTCGGCCAGGGCACGCGGCTGTTCCCCGACACCGGCCCGGACATCGCGCTCGAGCTGGTCGGATCGCAGATGGTCACCCCCAGCGGAGTGACGATCCAAACCTACCGGCCCTCCGGGCGCCCGCAGTACGCGACGGCCACGGCGACATGAACACGTGACAGCGATGGGAGGTGCACCCATGACCGAGACGACGACCGAACCGATGAGCCGAACCCTGGAGGTCCCCGGCGCGATCCTTACGTACGACGTACGGCGCAACGACGCCGGCACCGACCCAGTCCTGTTCATGATCGCGTCACCGATGGGCGCCGCCGGGTTCGGCACGCTCGCGACGCACTTCACCGATCGCACGGTCGTGACCTACGACCCGCGCGGGTCGGAGCGGAGCTCGCGCACCGACGGCACGACGCAGAACACGATCGAGGAGCACGCGAACGACCTGCATCGGCTGATCGCTGCGATCGATGCCGGGCCGGTGGACCTGTTCGCCAGCAGCGGCGGCGCGGTGAACGCGCTGGCCCTCGTGGCCGAGCACCCGGAGCAGGTGCGGACGCTCGTCGCGCACGAACCGCCGCTCGTCACGGTGCTCTCCGATCGCGAGCAGGCGCTGGCCGCGACCCGCGACATGTACGAGACCTACCAGCGCAGCGGGATGGGCGCGGGGATGGCGAAGTTCATCGCCCTCACCAGCCACAAGGGCGAGATCCCCGCCGACTGGCTGGACCGGCCGGCTCCGGACCCGGCCGCGTTCGGGCTGCCGACCGAGGACGACGGGTCCCGGGACGATCCGCTCCTCGGCCAGGCCATGGGCTCGACGCCCCTGTTCGAGCCCGACTTCGAGGCCCTCCGCGCGGCCTCGACCCACATCGTCGTGGCCGCCGGCGAGGATTCGGCCGGCGAGATGGCCAACCGCGGCGCCTTCGCCGTGGCCGAGCGGTTGGGGACGGCGCCGGTCATATTCCCGAGCCACCACGGTGGATTCCTCGGCGGCGAGTACGGGTGGGCTGGCGAGCCCGATGCGTTCGCCGTCAAGCTGCGCGAGGTGCTCGCCGCGGGCTGAGCAGGCGAGGAGCGATCCGCGCGATGGGCTCCGGGCAAAGGGCACCGGTCCGGCTCCGGTATCGTCGGCGCGAGGAACGTAGATTGCCCGGGTGAGCGACATCCGCGTGATCCCGTTCCTCGTCTCTGAGGTCCGGCTGCCCGCTCACGAGCAAGAGCTGTTGCGACGTGAGTGGTGGCCGTCGTACGCCCACGCCGTCGTCCATCGCGACGGCATCGTCCTGTGCGACCACGGGGTCGGGTTCGGCAACGCAGAGCTCGACGCCACGTTCTCGCCGCGGGCGACGCCGCTCGAGGAGGCGCTCGGCCTGGACGGGATCTCGCTCGCGGACATCACGGGAGCCGCGAACTGTCATCTCCACTTCGACCACAGCGGTCTGAACGGCCGGATCCCCACGACCGTGCCCATCTTCGTC
>JAJNBA010000063.1 GCA_021155985.1 Actinomycetes bacterium | reverse complement strand
GTGACGGTCTCGGGTCCCGTGGCGCGGAGCCTCGGAGCGCCATTGGATGTGGTGATCCCGCGGAAGCTCGGAGCGCCCGGCAATCCCGAGCTGGCGATCGGGGCGGTGGCTCCCGGCGTGCGCGTGCTGCACGAGCGGGCGGTGCGGCAGCTGCGCGTCTCGATGGACTACATCAAGCGGGAGGCGGCTCTCCAGGAGGCGGAGATCGAGCGCCGGGAAGCCGCGTATCGAGAGGGCCGTCCGCCGGCGCCGGTCGCCGGACGGACGGTGGTGATCGTCGATGACGGCGTCGCGACCGGCGCCACCGCCGTCGCCGCGCTGCGGTGGGCGCGCGCGGCCGGCGCGAGCCGGGTCGTGTTCGCGGCGCCCGTGGGCCCGCCTGCCGTGCGCGCCAGCCTGGAGGTCGAGGCCGACGACGTGGACTTCGATCAGGTCACCGACGGAGAGGTCCTCGGTGTCCTCCGGGAGCAGCGCGGATGATCGACGTCGAACTGGTGGCGGCGGGTCTGTTCGCGTTGCTCGGCGTGCGGTCGATCGTGCACTGGCTCCGACACCCGATCGACGACCTCGTGGGCCGCCGCGATCTCGTCCTCTACGCCCTCTTCGTGGTGGCGCGCGCCGGCGTGTGGTTCGGCCTGATGGGACTCTTCCTGCTCTTCGCGACCGTCGAGACCCAGGGACGCGCGTTCACCGACGACGCCGCGGAGCTCAACTGGTACGTCATCGTCCTCCTCGTGCCGATCGCGCTCCAGTTCGTCACCGGGTACCTGTTGGGGCGGTCTCGCGGCGGGCCGGGGCCTCCCCCGGACGGAGATCGAGCCGCCTGAGCAGCAGAGCGTTGAACGCGACCACGATCGTCGAGAGGCTCCATCGCCACGGCCCCCACCGCCGGGGGCGAGCACCACGCCCCAGGGAGCGAGCACGCCGGCCGCCAGCGGGAGGGGCCAGCGCGTTGTAGCCGTGTGGCCAACACGAGGTTCTGGATCATCTTCGCGTAGCTCGCGCGGGAGAGCCGAAGGACGCTTGACACGCCGCGTGGGTCGTCGCTCGCCAGAACCACTCCAGCCGAGCCGATCGCGACGTCCGTGCCGGCCCCGATGCGATGCCCACGTCGGTCGCGCGAGCGCCGGCGCATCGTTCACGCCGTCGCCCACCATCGCCACGCGGCGGCCATCGCCCTGGAGCTCGATCACGACGGCCTCTTTGCGCTCCGGCACCACTTCCGCGCGCACGATGTCGATCCCCAGGTCGCGCCCGATCGCCTCCGCGACCTCACGCGCATCGCCGGTGATCATCAGCACCTCGAGGCCTGCGGCCCGGAGATCGGCGACCGCCTGCCCGGATTCGGGGCGAACGGTATCCTCCAGCGCGATACGGCGAGCGCTTGCGCTCGGGACCGCGACGCCTGTGTCTCCGCGACCAGACGGCGGATCCCCGCCAGCGTGGTCTCCTCACCCACGGCCGTCACCCGGACGCGGACCGACGAGTCGGTCGCGATGGTGCCTCCCACGATCCGGTCGCGCGGTCCCGCGTCACGGGACGCGACTCGCCGGTGATCATCGACTCGTCGAACGCCGCCTCCCCCTCGACGATCGTGCCATCGGCAGGGACCCCGGCCCCCGAGCGGACGAGCAGGGCCGTCGCCGCGACGAAGGGCGTCGAGCGTCACCTCCTCGGTACCGCCTCCGTCACGCGCTCGGCCATCTCGGGCAGGAGCGCGGCGAGCGCCTGGAGCGCGCTCGTCGCCTGGCCGAGAGCACGCATCTCCAGCCAGTGACCGAGCAGCATGACGTCGACGAGGAGCGCGAGCTCCCACCAGAACTCGAGATCGAGCCATCCGACGGCGCTGGCCACGCTGGCACCGAACGCCACGATGAGCGCGAGCGCGATGAGCAACATCATGCCGGGGCGCCGCGCTCGCGCTTCTTCGAGGCCGCCCGTGAGGATGGGTTGGCCGCCGTAGAAGAAGACCGCCGAGCCGAGGATCGGTGCCACGAGGTCGTCGCCCGAGAACGCTGGGAGGCTGAATCCGAGCCAGTCCTGGATCATCTCGGAGAACAGCAAGACCGGAACGCTCAGGGCCAGATGAGCCAGAACCGATCGCGAAAGATCGCCGCGTGACCCTCGTGCCCGCCGTGCCCTCGTGCCCGCCGTGACCCTCGTGCTCCATCCAATCATCCTCCCGTCGCCGCGAGCGCAACATATACCCCCAGGGGGTAGAAGCGTCAAAGCCCTGGCTGGTAAGCCTGTTGGTCGAGGATCGAGAGGGTATCTGCCGGATCCGAGAGTCAGCCCGCGGCTTTGATGATGTCCTCGGAGAGCTCCGTGAACCGTTGCAGGTGTTCGACCCGCTCGACCTTGAGCCGCTCGACGATCGCGCGGTACTCGTCCAGGCGGCCCTCTCGCTCGTAGAGGAGGACCGGGCGAAGGAGCTCCCGGTCGTCGAACCCCGGGACGTCGAAGGCCACCTGGTAGCGGAAGTCCGGATCCTCCTCGAACACGATCGTCTGCTCGGCGATCCCCTTCACGCACGCCGACGTGTGCGGGATCTTCACCTTCTTCGAGCGGTCGTCGCCGTCTTTCCCGCCGATCCTGCCCGTGTTCAACAGGTACGTCTCGATGGGATGGGTGGCGAGCAGCTCGAGCAGGCGGTTCCCCTGCAGGCCGTGGGGGAGCGGGAAGAAGGGGTTGGTGCCCGGCACGCGAAGGAACTTGCCTTCCTCTGCGGCGCCGCCCGCCGATGTTCCCGTCGTCTCTCCGAGCATGAAGTAGGCGGCCGCCTGTTCCTGATCCAGCTTCGCGACAGACGGGATGATGTTCTCGTTCCGGTTGAGGATCAGCAGGTAGTCGACGGGTCCGACGTTCCGGGCGTCCTCGAAGGTCTGCAGGTCCCGCATCTCGAAGACGGCCCGACCATTCTGCGTGTAGCTCTCCTCGAAGAAGTTAACCGTGCCCGCGTCGTCCTGGTATGCGTTCTCGAGGTAGGTGGTCGGTTTGGTGACGGCGCCATAGATCGACGGCTCGAACTCCGGATCGAGCGAGAACGTTTTGGCGAAGCAGCCGTTCTCCGTGCCGAACGCGCGGCCTCCAGGCATCAGCCCCACGAAGTCGTCCTGGATCGGCTTCGAGCCGTTCTGCGTCGTGAACGTCGTCGTCGTCTTCCCCGTTCCGGAGAGACCGATGATCATGAATACCTTGTCGCCGGCCGACGTCGGGATCACCTTCAGCCCGGCGTGCAGAGCCAGGCCGCCCTTCTCGAACACGATGTTGTTCCACATCCGCAGCCCGCCCTTCTTCGACTCACCGAAGTAGTCGGAGTTGAGGACGCGCGTGACGTTCGCGTCGAGGTCGACCGCGATCACCCGGTCACCGGGATAGCCGGGCGCGGTCAGACCGGGGGTGTAGATCACCTGGACGTCCGGATCGGCATCGTCGTCGCGAGGGAAGTAGAGCTTCTGCTGCATCCCGGCGATGTTCGCGTACCGCTTCTCCATGAGCAGGCGGGCGCGGGTCCGGAGCTCGGGATGGTTCCCGATCCAACCGTCGATCTGGATCATGTCGTGATCAGCCAGGTACGCGTCCTGTCGGCGGGCGATCTCGTCATAGGCGTCGCGGGTCATCGTCTTCCCGCTGGACGGCCGGTCGACCACGAAGGTGCTGCCGGCGCTGCGGGACACCACTTTGGTCTGGACGTTCACGTTACCGAACTCGGTGATCCGACATTCCGGCATCGCTTCGGTGAAGCGACGGAGCTCCTCCGGGGCCGGATCGGCGAACACAACTGACACTCGGTCCTCCTGATCTTTGGGTGATCCTCGGCTTTGGTCGGCGGGTACGCGGAACGCGTGGGCAAGCGGAAAGCCTAGAGTCTAGCGAACGCCCAAGCTGCCTCCTCCAGAACCGGGAACGGCCAAGTGGAACGGCCAGAGCGGAGCAGATGGACCTCACCGAGGACGAACTGATCGCCGCGATCGGCAGGGTGCTGTCGGGCGCCGGGCCCGAGGTCTTGGTGGGACCGGGCGACGACGCCGCGGTCGTTCGGGGTGGTTCGGGAGAGCTCGTCCTGACGACAGACGCCATGGTCGAAGGGGTGCACTTCCTCCCCGATCGGACCACGCCGCGCGATCTCGGGTACAAGGCGATCGCCGTGAACGTGAGCGACATCGCCGCGATGGCGGGGAGCCCGCGGTTCGCGCTCTGCGCGCTGACCCTCACCGACGCGATCGACGCCTCGTGGGTCATCGAGCTGGCCGGGGGGATGCGCGAGTGCTGTGACGAGTTCGCGGTGTCGCTCGTGGGCGGGAACCTCTCGCGCGGTGAGGAGCTCGCGATCGTCGTCACCGTGACCGGTGAGGTCGGCCCGGGGCGCGCAGTGCGCCGAAACGGCGCTCGTCCCGGCGACCGAGTGGTCGTGACGGGGTCCCTCGGCGGCTCGGCCGCCGGGCTGCGGGTCTCCTCGCAACGCTCCTGGTCGGACGACGAGCGCGACGCGCTCCGACGCTTGATGCGCCCTGTCCCGCGTGTCGGCGAGGCGTCGATCCTGTCAGCCCACGGCGCCACTGCGATGATGGACGTCTCCGATGGTCTCGCGATCGACCTGTCCCGGCTCTGCCGGGCGAGCGGGGTCGGGGCACGGGTCGAGCTCGCGCACGTGCCGGTGCACCCGGCGTCGACCGTGCATGAGGCGCTCGGCGGAGGAGAGGACTACGAGCTGCTCGCGACGCTTCCGAGCTCCGACGCTGTCGCCCGAGCATCGAAGGACGTTCAAGAGAGGCTCGGCGTGTCGCTCAGCGATATCGGCGCCATCATCGAAGGCGTGAGCGCCGAGAGCACTGCCGAGAGTGCTGCCGAGAGTGCTGGAGGACTCGTGGCCGTGGACGCGGAGGGAACGGAACGCCCCCTCGCGATCGAAGGGTGGGATCACTTCCGATGACCGATGGACCGTCCCCACGACAGAGGCCTCCCCGAGCGAGGGCGCTGACGATCGCCGGGTCCGACTCTGGTGGTGGCGCCGGGATCCAGGCCGACCTCAAGACGTTCAGCGCGCTCGGCGTGTTCGGCATGACCGCGATCACGGCGGTCACGATCCAGAACACGAAGGGCGTCGCGGGATTCGAGGAGCTCTCACCCACGACGGTGGCCGAGCAGATCCGTGCCGTGGCCGGTGACATCGGTGTTGATGCGGCGAAGACGGGGATGCTCGCCTCGGCGGCCATCGTCGAAGCCGTGGCGGAGTCGGCCGCGGAGATGTCGCTCCCGAACATCGTCGTCGACCCCGTCTTCGTGTCGAAGCACGGACATCCGTTGCTCGCCGACGACGCCGTCGACGCCCTCCGGCGATCGGTCCTGCCCCTCGCGAAGCTCGTCACGCCGAACCTCGCCGAGGCGGCCGGGCTGGCCGGCTTCGAGGTGGCAACGCGTGACGACATGCGGCGTGCCGCGACGACGATCCTCGCGCTCGGACCCCGAGCCGTCCTCGTGAAGGGAGGGCACCTCGAGGGAGATCGCGCGACCGACCTGTTCGTCGACGGGGAGCGGGAGGAGTGGCTCGAAGCCGATCGGATCGACACGCCGCACACGCACGGCACCGGCTGCACATTGTCCTCTGCGATCACCGCCCATCTGGCTCGAGGGGAGTCGCTCGCCAACGCGGTCCGCGAGGGGAAGGCATTCGTCACGGAGGCGATCCGCCACGCCCTGCCGTTGGGTGACGGGATCGGTCCGGTCGACCAGCTGTGGTCGATCGCGGTGCTGCGTGGGGAAGGATCGGAAGGGCGCTGATCCCTAGGGCTGGCGTTGCGGGATGCGGGTGACCCGGCCTGCCTTGATGCAGCTCGTGCACGCGTTGATGCGGCCCGGCGTGCCGTCGACGAGCGCGCGCACGCGCTGGATGTTCGGGTCCCATCGTCGGTTGATCCGCTTGTGCGAGAACGTCACCGACTTGCCGAACCACGGCTTCTTGCCACAGATGTCACAGACCGCTGCCATAGATGCGACGAGGCTACCAGAGGGGCACCGCTACCCCGCGATACGCTCGAGGTGCCGGAGCAACACGTCCTCGGGGATCGGACCCGCGTAGGCGAACTCGAAGGTTCCGTCCGATCGGAAGAACACGGTCGTCGGTTGTCCGAATTGGCCGAGCGAGGTCTTGATCACGTCCGGGGGATCGAAGACGCTCGGGAACGTCATCCCGTACTCCGCCATGAACGCGGTGGCCGCCTTCCGTGAGTCGATGATATCGACTCCGAGGAACTGCACCCGGTCCCCGAACTCGTCGTGCGCTGCGACGAGACGTGGCATCTCCTCCTTGCACGGCGGGCACCACGATCCCCAGAAGTTGACCAGCACCGGTGTGCCGTCGAGCTGCCGGAGGAGACGCTCGAACGTGTCCGGATCCATCGCGGGCAGCGTGTCCGCGAACACGGGGAGTAGCGGCGTTTCGGTGGCGTTGTGGGCCGGGATCTCCCCCCGGGGCGGGGGATCCACCGCCTCGCGATCGCACGCGACGAGGAGCAGGAGCCCCAACACGACGGCGATGAGGCGTCGAGAAGTCACACGTGGATGGTAGAACCGTTCACGAACGTGCCCGGTTCTCCCTCCGCTCTCGCGCTCGATTCCCCGGTCCTGCACGTGGACCGGAAGGTCGCGACCCGCCGCACCGGTCTGCGGGACAAGGGGGAGGAGGCGCACGTGATCCTGGCCGGGATGGGCGTCCGGACCGTCGGCGAACTGCTCCGGCACTACCCGAGGCGGTACATCGACCGCTCCGCCGTGGAACGGATCAGTGATCTGCGGGCCGGGGAGCAAGCGACCGTGATCGCTCGGGTGCACGCGACGGTCAAGCGACTCACTCGTCGCCGGCAGTCGATGGTGACCGTGACCATCTCGGACGGCACCGGGAAGCTCGACCTGACGTTCTTCAACCAACCCTGGGCAGCGGGCATCTACAAGGCGGGTCTGGAGCTCGCCGTCTCGGGCACCGTGACCAGGTACCGGGGCCGCCTCCAGCTGGCCAACCAGGAGGCGGAGATCCTCGGTGGCGACGAGCGGGAGCTCGTGCACACGGGACGGATCACCCCGGTCCACCGTGCCTCCGATGGGATCGCCACTCGGACGATCCGAGAGCTGGTGTTCTCCGCGCTCGAGCGGCTCCCGCCGATCCGGGACCCGATCCCGCCCGGCGTGATCGAGGCGGAAGGGCTCGAGGATCTCGACACGGCGTTGCGAGGGGTGCACTTCCCGGAGGACGGGCAGCAGCTCGCGCGCGCGATCGAACGTCTGAAGTTCGACGAGCTGTTCACGTTGGAGCTCGGGGTCGCGCTCCGCAAGCACCGGCTCGAGTCGGAGCGGACGGGGATCGCGCATCTGGCGGATGGGGAACTCACCGACCGACTCCTCGCAACCCTGCCCTTCGAGCCCACGAAGGCCCAGACCCGTGCGATCGAGGAAGTCGGGGCGGCGATGGCCGCCGCTCGCCCGATGAACGTCCTCCTGCAAGGCGACGTCGGCTCCGGGAAGACGCTCGTGGCCGTGTCGGCCTGCCTCGCGGCGATCCAGTCGGGCCATCAGGCAGCCATCATGGCGCCCACCGAGGTCCTCGCCACCCAGCACGCCCGCTCGGTCGCGGCCCTGCTCGGGGGGGTCGGTGTGATAGATCGCCTCGAACGCGGGTCGAGCGGCGCGCCTGCGCCTCACGGTCAGGGCTCCTTGCTCGAGGAGCTGGCGGCGGACCCATCGGAGGACGATCCGGTCACGTACGCGTTGCTCACCGCGGCCGTTACCGGGAAGGACCGGGCCCGGATCCTCGCCGGCGTCGCGGACGGAAGTGTGGATCTCGTGATCGGGACCCACGCCCTCGTGCAGGAAGCCGTGTCGTTCGCCGATCTCTCCCTGGCGGTCGTGGACGAGCAGCACCGATTCGGTCTCCACCAACGGATGGCGCTCAAGGGCAAGGGCGACGGCGATATCGACCTCGTGATCATGACCGCGACGCCCATCCCGAGGACGCTGGCGCTCACGTACTACGGAGACCTCGACGTGGTGGTGCTCGACGAGATGCCGCAGGGTCGTCAGCCGATCGGGACGGCGGCGGCCCGATCCGACGAGGAACGCGCCGCCGCCTACGAGCTTGTGCGGCGCGAGGTGCGGGAGGGACGACAGGCCTTCGTCGTGTGCGCCGCGATCGACGAGGGGAACCGCTCGCAGGTGCGGGCAGCCGAAGCCGAAGCCGAGCGGCTCGCCACGGAGATCTTCCCCGATCTGCGGGTCGAGCTCCTGCACGGGCGCATGCGGCCCAAGGACAAGGACCGCGTGATGGACGACTTCCGCACCGGGGGCTCCGACGTGTTGATCTCCACCACCGTGATCGAGGTTGGCGTCGACATCCCGAACGCGACCGTGATGCTCGTCGAGAACGCCGAACGATTCGGTCTCGCGCAACTCCACCAGCTCCGAGGGCGGATCGGCCGCGGGGCGCACGACTCGTACTGCGTCCTGTTCGACGAGTCCGACGAGACCAACCAGGATGCACGCGCCCGGATCGAGGCGATGACCAGGACGACCGACGGGTTCGAGCTCGCGGACGAAGACCTCAAGCTCCGAGGCGAGGGCACGCTGTTCGACACGAAGCAGTCGGGCATGCCCGACCTGAAGCTCGCCCGTCTCGCCGAGGATCTCGACCTCGTGAAGAGGGCCCGAGCCCGCGCGTTCGAGCTGATCGAGGTGGACCCGGAGCTCGACGATCATCCCATGCTCCTCGCCGAGTTGCGCGAGCGGTTCGAAGATTCGATCGCCTGGCTGTTCAGCGCGTGAGGAAGGATCCCCGCCCTTCCCCGTATCCTCGGTACGATGCGCGTCATCGCGGGTACCGCGAAGGGGACGCGCCTGGGGCGCGCGCCGGCAGGCGTCCGACCCGTGTCCGATCGGGTCCGCGAAGGCCTCTTCTCCAGCATCGCTCCGTGGATCGAGGGTTCGCGCGTCCTCGATCTCTATGCAGGAACGGGCGCAGTGGGCATCGAGGCGCTCTCTCGAGGAGCGGAGCACGCGACGTTCGTCGACAGCTCCTCCTCGGCCGTCGCCGCGGTCCGCGACAATCTTCGGCGAGCAGGATTCGAGGGTCGTGGCACGGTCCGTCGGTCGAACGTTCGGACGTTCCTCGAGCGGGCCGACGGGCCGGGATTCGACCTCGTCTTCCTCGATCCGCCGTACGAAGTGGGCCCCGCCGAACTGGATCCGGTCCTGGCCGCCCTGGACCTGAGTTCCCTGCTCAGAGAGGGTTTCACCGTGGTCATCAGCCGTGGATCGAAGAGTTCCAACGGTGTGATTCCGCTACACTGGGAGACCGCGAGGCGGCTCTCCTACGGAGACAGCGTCGTCTCGTTGTTCCGGTCACGGATCCCGCCGGGGACCCCAGGGGACATGCCAGGAAACTTGGAGGTGTGATGGGCCTGACCGCCCTGTGTCCGGGGACGTTCGACCCCGTGACGAACGGTCATCTCGACATCATCGGACGTGCATCGCAGACCTTCGAAACGGTGGTCGTCGCTGCGCTGGAGAATCCGTCCAAGCAGGCGATGTTCACGCTCGAGGAGCGGGTCGCGATGCTGAAGGAGGCGTGCTCCGGCATGTCCAACGTGACCGTGGTCTCGTTCCGAGGTCTCCTCGTGGATCTCGCGCGTTCCCAGGAAGGGGATGCCGCGATCGTGAAGGGACTCCGTGCCGTCTCCGACTACGAGTACGAGATCCAGATGGCGCAGATGAACCACCGGCTCGCCGGGGTGGAGACGCTGTTCATGCCTACGAGCCCGAAGTGGTCGTTCCTCTCATCCTCGCTCGTGAAGGAGGTCGCCCAGCTCGGAGGGAACGTCTCGGGGCTCGTCCCGGATCACGTGCGGACGGCTCTCGACGACCGGCTGGAGGAACGCTGATGGACCTCGCGGCCCGACTGGAGCAGCTCGACGAGCTCGTGCGAGAGGCGAAGTCGATGCCCTTGTCCTCGTCCGTGCTCGTCAACCGCGACGAGATCCTCGAGCTGATCGCCGAGATGAAGGAAGGGCTGCCGGAAGAGATCAAGCGCGCTCGGTGGATCGTGCGGGACCGGGAGGAGTTGCTCGCGAAGGCGCGGCAGGACGGCGAGCAGATCGTCGAGCAGGCGCACGAGGAGCAGCTCCGGATGGCGCGCAAGGAGGAGATCGTCGCTCGGGCGACGACCGAGGCCGATCGGGTGGTCGCCGAGGCCGAGGAGCGTGCCCGCGTGATGCGCACAGAGGCCGAGGACTACGTCGACGGCAAGCTCGCGCAGTTCGAGAACTCGATCCGCAAGATCCTCGAAGCCTCACAGATATCGACGAAGTCGCTGAACCGAACGCTCGACCAGGTCGAGGTCGGCCGCGAGCGGCTCCGAGGGCCGGCGACCGTCGCGGAGGCGGAGTTCCGGCCGGAGCACGACCTGTTCGACGAGGAGGGGGACCGGTGATCGGCGCGATCGACGTGCGCGACCTCGTGGGGCGGCCCGGCGTGTGGCGGTCCGAGCATATCTCCGGCACGATCGACGATCTCGAGACGGAGCTCGCCGGCCTGCCCGCGGATACGCCGGTCACGGCCGACCTCATCCTCGAATGCCTCGCGGAAGGCATCCTCGCGAGCGGCCGGCTCCGAGGGGTGCTGTCGCTGCGGTGCGCCCGCTGCCTGAAGGGGTTCGAAGAGGAGCTCAGCGTCGAGGTTCGCGAGCTGTTCGCCCCGTTCCCTCACGAGGATTCCGACGAGTACCCGCTGGGGCCGGAGGGATTCCTCGACCCCGACCAGATGATCCGCGATCTGGTCGGGGTCGAGCTGCCGTTCGCCCCGGTGTGCCGTCCCGACTGTCGGGGTCTGTGCGGCCGCTGCGGCGGCGACCTGAACCTCGGTGAGTGCACGTGCACGGAGCCCGACATCGACCCCCGCTGGGCAGGTCTCGGCGAGCTGTTCGAAGTCTTGCATCGCTCGGAGTCAGACCCCGGCCAGGCCCCCGACCAGAGCGCGGAGCGGTCTCCGGAGCCGTGATCGATACGAAACCAGAGACGCCAGGACACGTACCCGAACCTGTGCCAGAACGTAGGAAGGGATGAAGAGATGGCAGTCCCCAAGAAGAAGCAGAGCAAGACGCGGGGTGACAAGCGCGCTGCGAACTGGAAGGCGAAACCACCCGCGTACTCGGAATGCCCACAGTGTCATCAGCCGAAGCTTCCCCACCGCGTGTGCGGGAACTGCGGGTACTACGCGGGTCGGCAGGCCGTCGAGGTCGAGTGACGGAGTGACCCAAACCGAGACCTCGTCGCTGCCCGGGCCCGAGGCCCTCGACGCGGCTCTGGGCATCCGCTTCGTCGATGAGAGGCTGCGCGAGACCGCGCTCACGCATCGCTCGTACGCGTTCGAACACGGTGTGGACGCCACCAACGAACGGCTCGAGTTCCTCGGCGACTCGGTCCTCGGCCTCGTGGTCACCGACATGGCCTTCGCCTCCTTCCCGGAGTTGCCCGAGGGGGAGCTCGCGAAGCTCCGAGCCGCGATCGTGAACGCGCAGGCCCTCGCCGACGTGGCGCGGTCCCTCGGGCTCGGCTCGTTGGTGCGGCTCGGCAGGGGCGAGGAGCTGAGCGGAGGACGGGACAAGGCGAGCATCCTCGCCGACGCCCTCGAAGCGGTCTTCGGTGCCGTGTACCTGGACCTCGGGCTCGACGAGACGCGTCGGCTGCTCGAGCGGCTGTTCCGCCCCCTCATGGAGGCCTACGCCCGGGGCGAGGGCGACCGCGACTACAAGACGATCCTGCAGGAGCTCGCCTCCCGCGAGCTCCATACGATGCCGGAGTACCACCTCGAGGAACGGGGCCCCGACCACGAGAAGGAGTTCACCGCGACGGTCTTCCTCGGCGGCGAGCCGTTGGGTGTCGGGATCGGCCGGTCGAAGAAGGAAGCCGAACAGCGGGCCGCGCGCGAGGCGTTCGACCACATCTCGGAACGTGTCGGGGCATAGGGGGCCGGGTGGAGCTGCCAGAGGTTGAGGTCATGCGCCGGGACCTGGAGAAGGACGTGGTCGGCCGGCGCGTGAAGACGGCGGAGGTCAAGACCTCTCGGAACGCGATGCGCGTGATCCGGCGGCATGGGAAGCGGAAGGAGTTCACCTCGCGACTGGAGGGGCGGAAGCTCTCGAAGGTGGAGCGACGAGGGAAGTACCTCCTCGTTCACCTCGATTCGGGCGACGTCTTGGTCACGCATTTCGGGATGAGCGGGCAGTTCCAACGGGGGAACGGCCGTGTCGCGATCGAGCCGCACACCCACGTCGTCCTGACCTTCCAGCAAGGGGGGGACCTCCGGTTCATCGACCCTCGCACCTTCGGGGAGATGTTCGTCACGTCCGCGGACGAGATCGGCAAGGTCAAGGAGCTCCAGCACATCGCGATCGATCCGCTCGACCAGGTCTTCACGTGGCCGACGTTCCAATACCTCCTCGCCGAACGCGGCGCGAAGATGAAGCAGCTCCTGATGGATCAGAAGTTCATCAGTGGTCTGGGCAACATCTACTCGGACGAGGTGCTCTTCGCAGCCGGTCTACGCTACGACCGCGTGTCGGACACGCTCTCCTCCCAGGAGGTCCGCCGCCTCTATCGCGCGATCCAGGAGACGATCCAGGAGGCGATCAAGCTCCGGGGGACGACGTTGGACGATGAGGCGTATGTGGATCTCTTCGGCAAGCCCGGCGAGTATCAGGGGGAGCTCAAGGTCTATGGGCGCGAGGGCGAGCCGTGCCGCCGATGTCGGAGCCCGATCGAGACCGTGAAGGTCTCCCAGCGAACGTCCTACTTCTGCCCGCAGTGTCAGAGCTAGGTCTCAGGTGACGTCGGCGCCGGCTTCGCGCATCCGCTGGATCGCCCGCGCGCCCGCGCCCGCCTTGCGGTCGACAGCGCGGATCCCGTCGCCCACGACCACGACGTCGTAGCCCAGGTCGCGCGCATCCGTCACCGTCTCGACGACGCAGAAGTCCGTCGCCAACCCGCAGACGACGAGTCGCTCGACGTCGTGTTCCTGGAGGAGGCGCTGGAGGATCGTCGGCGCCGTCTCGCCGCTGAGCGGGTCGCGTTCGCTGAACGCGCTGTACCCGTCCGCCCCCTGGTCGCCCTTGTGCACCACGTCGCCCACCACCTGCAGGTCGGGGTGGAACGTTGCGCCCCACGTCCCCTGGACGCAGTGGACGGGCCACAGCCCGCCGTCCTTCTCGAAGTGCGGTGTGGTGGGCGGGTGCCAGTCCTGTGAGTACACGATGTACGACCCTGCCGAGCCGGCGGCGGAGATCTCCCTGTTCGCCACCGGGATCACGAGCTCGCCGTCCCGGACGGACAACGAGCCCGATGGGTCCGCGAAATCGTTCTGGAGGTCGACGACGATGAGCGCGGTCACTCCGTCGTAGCGGACGTCGCTGCCGGACATGGCGCGGTGCAGCCTAGCCGGGCCGGCGGCTTCGCCGCCG
>JAJNBA010000003.1 GCA_021155985.1 Actinomycetes bacterium | reverse complement strand
GCCGTAGCCGTCGGGGAGCAGGTCGAGGATCCCCGAGGCGGAGGGGGCGGTCTTCAGCGCTTCGATGCGCTCCTGCTCCTCCCGCTCCCGGCGCTCCTCCCGCATCTGCCGACGCTCCTCCCGGGTGGGGCGACGACGGCGGTTCCGCGGATCGTTCCGATCGCCGGAGTCCCCTCGGTCGTCGCGATCGCCGCCTTGCGGCCGCGATCCGCCACGCCCGCCCTGCTGCCGATCGTCCCTGGGGCGCTCCTCACCGCCGGATCGCCCATCGTCTCGGCGCGGGGACCCGGTCTCGACCGACGCGGTCGAACGGTCGTTCCCGCCGTCCGTGGGCTGAGGCTCGTTCCCCTCGTCGCCCTCGTCTCCGTCATCGGCGACGCGCGCGCTCTCAGGAGCGCGCTCGATCGTCGCGACGGAACTCTCGAGGGAGGCAGAGGACTTCGCCTCCCCGTTCCCGGGTCGCTCGCCGTTCGACGAGGCCTCGACGATCGCGTCGATGAGGCCCGCCTTGCGTAGGCGTTGGGTTCCTTCGATCCCCAGCGTCTGTGCGATCTGCTGCAGCTCGGGGAGGAGCTTCCCCTCCAGCGTGCTGCGGTCCATGGTTTCCATCGGTGCCCTGCCTTTCTTTCCTCGCGAGGGCTCTTTGGCTCGCTAGGGCTGTTGGTCTGTGTTCGTGTCGGGCCCGTCGGGTCCTTCCGCCGCGGGGTGTTCACCCCCGAGCGTTCGCCAGTCGGCGAGGAACCGCTCGAGCCCGGAGTCGGTCAGGGGATGCTTCACGAGCTTCGTGAAGACGTCGTACGGCATCGTGGCGATGTCGGCGCCCGCAAGAGCGGCATCCACGACGTGCATCGGATGGCGGAGCGACGCGGCGAGGACGTTCGACGTATACCCCTGCACCGCGTAGATCTCGCAGATGTCGTGCAGCAGCTTCATCCCGTCCGCACCGACGTCGTCGAGCCGTCCGAGGAACGGTGAGACGCAGTACGCGCCGATCTCGGCGGCGAGGATCGCCTGCGCCGGCGAGAAGACCAGCGTCACGTTCGTGCGGATCCCGTCGGCGCCGAGCCGCTTGCCGGTCTCGAGGCCCGCAGGGGTCATCGGGACCTTGACCACCGCGTTCGGCGCCATGCCGGCGAGCCGCAGCCCCTCTTCGTACATGGGGCCCGCCTCCGGCTCGGTCGTCTCGAGCGAGATCTCGCCTTCGACCTCCGCGAGGATCTCCTTCCAGACCGCCTCCGGATCGTCGCCTTCCTTCACGACCAGCGAGGGGTTGGTGGTGACGCCGGACAGCACGCCCCAACGATTGATCTCGCGGATCTCTTCGATGTCGGCCGTGTCCAGGAACACGGCACGATCGGCACGCCGTGCGAGAGCGCCTGGCTCTTGATGTAGCGCTGGAGCTTCCTGATGTTGCCGAAGTTGTTCGCGTACCGCTCGGCGGGCCGGACGCCCGTCTCCCGCGCGGCGAAGTGATTCAGGTGCGGACTCTCCTCCTCCACCTCGACGACCAGCGGGACGGGCACGATACCGTCTCCGTGCGCGCTCAGGTCGAAGAATCCCGGCACCACGTGGACCCCCTCGATCACGATGCTCGTCCCGTCCGCGGCCGCTCGTTTGATCAGCGCTTCGATCCCGACCGCGACGGCCGCCGTCTGCTCGCGGAACCCGGCGACGAGCGCATCCGAGCGCCGGGTCGGCTCCCGGACGACCGTGTCGGTCTGGAACGAGGAGACATGGAGCGTGGGCATGAGCTCGGCGGAGAGCATCGAGCGCATCACCTCTCGGATCGAGCCGTCCGTGGCGACGACGCGGACGATGCCGAGTCGATGCGCCAAGTGTGTGGCGATCGTGGATTTCCCGACGCCGGTCGCGCCCCCGATCAGGATCACGAGCGGCACGTCGAGCTGCTCCACGTCCCGCCACCGACCGAAGTTGGTGGCGTATCGATCGCCCGCCAGCTCCTGGATGACCATGAGGGCGAGATCCGAGAGCTCAGAGCTCGCGACCGACGACCGCCCGGCGTCGAGCAATCGTAGTTCGATCGTCTCCGCCACCTCGTAGGAGCGGTACACCGACAGCCCGGTCACCATCACCTGCGACGCCATCAGGCCCTTGGAATAGGGAAGGCCGTCGCGATCGGAGATCGTGATGTGCGGTGTTTTGTCTCTCGTCATCGTTCTCTCATGAGGTGGGGCGGATGCTGCCCCGGTCGAGCGCCAGGTCGATCACCCCGCCGAGCGCGGTGTCGAGGTCGACGGATCCCTCCGTAGCCTCTGCGCGATTGTCCACGAACACGACCTCCGCCCCTCGGTCGAGGGCCCTGGCAACCGCCGTGTCGACGGCTGCCGCCTTCAGCTCCGTGAGGAGGACGTCGTATCCCTGGACGGCATCGAGGTCTTCGACCAAACCGACGCGATCCGCCAGCCGCGCGCTCCAACCCACGACGGTGCACCCATGATCGGCTTCGAGACGTCTGATCGACCCCTCGACGACCGCAAGAGGTGCAGTCGTAGCGAAGAACGCTTCCTTGCCCCGGATCTCTTCCAGCGGCACCGGAACGAAGTCCGTCACGATGAACGCCGCATCGTTCAGGTAGCGCCGAACAGGGGAACGGAGCGCGGAAAGGTTTTCGGACCCGGATGGGTCGCTGGCCATGGTAACAACCACCAGGTCGGACCGCAAGAGGCGGTAGGGGCCCAGGTAGCCGCGCAGGTATTCCGGTGGGGCCGTGGCGGGCACCACGAGGATCGCCGCGTCCCAGGGGACCGGCGGTATCGCCGATCCGGACCCCTCCACGAGGACGATCCCGGGATGGAGGGAGGCCGCCAGGTCCGCGGCCTCCCGGACGTTGGAGGTGTACGGCGCGCCGGCGAGCCCGCCGCCGGCGCGCCTCGCTCCCACGGTGGGCACGCCGGTGGTCACGGCGTCCTCCAGATAGTCGGAGGCTGCGTGCTCCCCCTCCGCCGCGAGGCGGACGAGGTGCGCCAGATCGATCGAGCCGGCGGGCGCGAGTGTCGGCTCCGGTGGCCCGCCGCGGCCCATCGCCACGACGACCGGCTCGAGCCCGCGGCGAGCCGCCAGCCGGGCCACGGTCCCGGCGATCGCGGTCTTGCCGGTGCGCTTGCCGGTCCCGATCACCGCGAGGGTCGGGACCGACAGCGGTGGACCCTGCTCCGGAGGGTCGAGGCGGAAGTCCGCCCCGACGTAGGGGATCCGCGCCGCCAGCGCGACCGAGGCGAGCTCCATCCGCTCCCGGTAGCCGAGCACGGGTTCGTCGGAGAGGTCCAGGATCACCTCCGGCGCGAGGTCCGCGATCGCCTGTCGCAGCGCGACCATCCGATCCGCGGCCGCCGGTCGAACCTCGACGCCGAGATCCGGGAGCCCTCCCTCCGCCCGGAGCTTCTCGGTCCCGCCCACGAGGAGCGCGGCCACGACCTCGTGCCCGCGCTCCGCCGCGACGGCCAGAGCAGCGCGCGTGACCGAGGGGTAGTGCTCACCGTCCACGAGGGCGAGCGTTCGCATGTGGGTCTCCTGGGTGGATGGGTCGGGTCCTGCGGTCAGTCGGCCGAAGCAGGAGCAGCCTGCGCGGACTCCTGTACGAGGTGTTCGTCCTCGCGCTGCATCTGCGTCCCCGTGGCGATGGCGACCCGTGCCATCTGCTGCCGCTCGCCGAACGGGAACTTCCGGAAGATCGTGACCTCGCCGTGGTCGATCTCCAACACGTTGTAGCAGGGCTTCGTGTGTCCTCGCACCCGGAGGGAAGAACACGTGCCGGCGCTGGTGAGATACATGTCCTCGAGCCGCCACACGTAGGGAACATGTTTGTGTCCCGCGAGGACCACGTTCACCCCCGATCGCACGAGGACCTCGAGCAGGTCCCCGGCGTCCATCACGGTGCTCCGCTCCCGGCCCGTTCCGGGGATCGGGATCAGGTGGTGGTGCAAGACGAAGATCCTGAGATCGGCAGGCTGTGCGAACTGCTCCCGGATCCAGGTGTAGTGGCTGCGTCCCACCATCCCTTCGTTCAGGTCCGGTTCGCTCGAGTCCACTCCGACGATCCGGATGCCCTCCACGTCCACGGACCAGTTGCGTGCACCGACCAGCTCCTCGAAATGCAGGTACCCGACGTTGCGGGAATCGTGGTTGCCGGGGATCGTGTGGAGAGGCGCCTTGATCCGTTCCGCGTACGACAGCCACGCCTGATACTCCTGTCGATAGCCGTCGGTCGTCAGGTCGCCGCTGCAGATCACGGCTGCGGGATCCAACTCGTTGATCTCCTCGATCACGCGATGGAGCATGTTCGGCACGAAGTGGGGCGAACCCACGTGCGGGTCGGAGATGTGGGCGAGGATGACCACGTCAGGCAGTGTAGGGGGCGGGGACGGCGGATGACGCCGCTCGCGATCCGCGCGCCGAAGCGTGGGACGATGTCGGTTCGTGACCGTCCTGGACGTGGTCCTGTTGCTGTTGCTCGCACTGTCCGCGTGGGGCGGCTATCGACGCGGCGCCCTTCTCCAGGTCGCGGGGCTCGCCGGCCTGGCGGTCGGGTTCCTCGTCGGCATCCAGGTGGCGCCGCTCGTCGCCGATCTCGTCCGTTCCGACCTTGCCAAGGCAGGCGTTGAGCTCGGCACGGTGCTCGTCTTCGGGGCCGTGGGGGACGCCGTGGGTTCGGTCCTCGGCGCGAAACTGCACCGACGCGCGATCGGTGCGCGGTTCAAGAAGGCGGACGCGTTCGGCGGATCCGCCTTGTCCGTGAGCGCCCTCGTCCTGGCGATCTGGTTCATCGGGATCAACCTCGCCGCGGGGCCGTTCCCCTCGGTCGCGCGTGCCCTGCAACGATCCATCGTCGTTCGAGCGGTCGATGCGACCCTCCCGCCTCCTCCTGCCCTCGCGGCGCAGCTCGGCGCCGTCCTCGACGTGATCGGGTTCCCGGACATCTTCGCCGGGCTGCCGCCGCTCCCCGCCGAACCGGTCCGCCAACCCACGGAAGGGCTCGCCGCCGAAGCGGCTCGGGACGCTCGCCCCTCGCTCGTGTTGATCTCCGGCCCGGCGTGCGATCAGATCCTGCAGGGAACCGGGTTCGTGGTGGCCGACGATCTGGTGCTGACCAACGCGCACGTGATCGCCGGCGCGAGCCCGAGGGTCGAGTGGGATGGTCAGACGTTCGACGCGGTCCCGGTGCTGTTCGACGACGATCTCGACGCCGCGATCCTCCGGGTCGACGGTCTGGACGCGCCGGCGCTCACGCTCGAGCCGGAGGAGGTTGCGCGCGGGACGGGCGGCGCCGTGCTCGGCTATCCGCACGGGAGGTACACGGCGCTCCGCGCGGCGGCTCGCCGGGCGTTGGATGCCCTGGGCCGCGACATCTACTCCGAGGACGAGATCCGCCGACGGGTCTACGAGCTCCAGGTCAGCGTCCGACCCGGGAACAGCGGCGGGCCGTTCGCGCTGCCCGGCGGCAGGGTGGCCGGTCTCGTCTTCGGGGCGTCGCTCACGCATGGGGATCTCGGGTACGCGATCACGTCGCCCCGCTTGATCCCCCTCGTCGAACAGGTGGAGGATCGCGGGGCCGCCGTCAGCACCGGCCGCTGTGCCGCGTGACTCAACCCTCGACGACGACCTCGACACCCGTCGCGCGCACGCCCGGCCGGATCGCGCGCCAGCCGTCCGGCAGCGCCTCGACGACATGAGCGTCTCGCTCGAACACGAGGATCGACGGTCCAGCCCCGGAGAGGCAGGCAGGGAGCTGCCGATGACGCAGGTCGTCCAGGAGGGCCGCGACCTCGGGAAGCATCGCTCCGCGGACGCTCTCATGGAGACGATCGTGGAGCGCCACCACCAGCAGATCCAGATCTCCCTGCGTGAGCGCCACGACGGCGAGCGCGGCGTGGCCGATGTTGAACACCGCATCCTTACGATCGACCGATGAAGGGAGCGCGCTCCGAGCCTCCGCGGTCGGGAGTCGGAGCCGTTCCGGCACCAGGACCACCGGACCGAGGGAGGGATGCGGGTCGAGGCGATGGACGTATCCGGAGCCGGCCGCGAACACCGTCAGGCCCCCATACGTGGCGGGGGCCGCGTTGTCCGGATGCCCTTCGAGCTCCGAGGCGTACGCGAACGTTGCAGAGGGGTCGTCGAAGCCCGCATCACCGAGCAGCACCCTCGCGAGCGCGACACCTGCAACGGCGGCCGCCGACGACGAACCCAGCCCTCGCTCCAACGGGATGCGATTGAGCCCGTGTAGACCGAAGGCGGGAACGTCGGCGCCGGGATGGATCTGCCTCTGCAGCTCGACGGTGTGGGCGATCGCGCGACTGACCATGTCCGTGCCGTCGGTCGGCAGCTCGCCGGCACCCTCACCCTCCCACGACACGCCCGGCTCGGCCTCGGTATCGACGATCACCTCGTTGCACAGGTCCAGCGCGAGCCCGAAGCAATCGAACCCCGGACCGAGGTTCGCCGACGTCGCCGGCACCCGAACGGTGATCCGCACTACAGCCCCAGCTCGGTAGCCACCGCCGCGGGGTCGCCACGCACCGTCTGCGGCTGCGCGGCCCCCGCGATCGCCCACTCCGGGTCCTTCAACCCATGCCCCGTGAGGACGCACACCACGGTGGCGTCGGCTGTGAGGTTCCCCTCGGCGTGGAGGTGGAGGAGCCCTGCGACGCTCGCGGCCGACGCGGGTTCCGCGAAGAGCCCCTCCCGGGCCACCCGCCGATACGCGGCGAGGATCTCGCGGTCCGTCACGGCGAGGATCGCGCCCTCGGACTCCTTCGCCGCGGAGAGGGCCTTCTCCCACGACGCAGGGTTCCCGATCCGGATCGCGGTGGCGATCGTCTGGGGATCCTTCACCGGCTCCCCGAGCACGATCGGCGCCGCGCCCTTGGCCTGGAAGCCGAACAGCCGAGGCGGCTCGTGGATCACTCCGGCTTCGAGGTAGTCGGAGTAGCCGAGCCAGTGGCTCGAGATGTTCCCGGCGTTACCCACGGGGACGAGGTGGAGATCGGGCGCCCGCGCGAGCGCGTCGCAGATCTCGAACGCCGCGGTCTTCTGCCCTTCGAGCCGGAACCTGTTCACGCTGTTCACGAGCGTGACCGGGTATCGGTCGGCCAGGTCCTTGGCGAGCTCGAGTGCGGCGTCGAAGTTGCCGTCGACCTCGAGCACGCGGGCGCCGTGGACGAGGGTCTGCGCCATCTTGCCGAGCGCGATCTTCCCTTTCGGCACGAGGACCGCGCACGTCAGGGCCGCCTTGGCCGCGTACGCCGCGGCGCTCGCGCTCGTGTTGCCGGTCGACGCGCAGACGACCGCCTTCGCGCCCTCCTCGATCGCCTTCGAGATCGCGAGCGTCATCCCGCGATCCTTGAACGATCCGGTCGGGTTCGCCCCGTCGTACTTCAGCCAGACGTCGCAGCCGGTCTCGGCCGAGAGCGTCTCGGACCGGACCAAGGGCGTTCCCCCCTCGCGGAGGGTGACCACGGGTGTGTCGGCCGTGATCGGAAGCCACTCGCGGTATTCCTCGATGATGCCGCGCCACTGCGGCGCCCCCGCGGCGGTCACTCCTCGCCTTCCACCCGGAGCACGCTCGCGACGGCGTGGACCGCATCCAGCTCTCGCAGCTCACGCATCGTCTTCTGGAACGCTCCCTCCTGGGCCCGGTGCGTGATGAACGAGAGGGTCGCTTCCTCACCCGTGCCTTCCTGCCAGACGCGCTCCAGCGAGATGCCGTTGCGGCCGAACCGATCGGCGATCTCGGCCAGGACGCCCGGGCGATCGTCCACGCGGAGCTTCAGGTAGTACTGATCGCGCGTGTCGTCCATCGGGCGAACGCGTCGCGCGTTGGTCGAGCCGGCACCCGGTCCGCGCGCGCCCTGGAGCAGGTTCCTCGCGACGCTCACGAGATCGCCGACGACGGCGGTCGCCGTGGGATCGCCGCCCGCGCCGGCTCCATAGAACATCAGCTGCCCTATCTTCGGTCCCTCGACGAAGACCGCGTTCGAGGCACCCCGGACGGAAGCGAGCGGGTGCACGTCGGGGATCATCGCCGGGTGCACGCGGACCGCGATCGCCTCGTCGTCGAGCTCCGCGATCGCGAGCAGCTTGATCACGTAGCCGAGTCGTGCCGCGTCCTGGAAGTCCTGCGGCGTGACCGCCGAGATCCCCTCGCGGTAGACGTCGTCGGCCACGATCCGGGCGCCGAACGCGACCGAGGCGAGGATCGCGCACTTCGCCGCCGCGTCGTATCCCTCCACGTCGGCGGTCGGATCCGCTTCCGCGAACCCGAGCCGCTGCGCCTCCGCGACCGCCTCGTCCCCCGTCCATCCGTGTTCGGACATCTGGGTGAGGACGAAGTTCGTCGTCCCGTTCACGATGCCGAGGATCCGATCGACCCGCTCCCCCGCCAAGGACTCCCGGAGCGGCCGGATCAAGGGGATGCCGCCCGCCACCGCCGCCTCGAAGTAGAGATCACTGCCCGCCCGCTCCGCGGCGGTGAACAACTCCTCGCCGTGCGACGCGAGCAGTTCCTTGTTCGCCGTGACGACGGACTTCCCGCTCGCGAGCGCGCGCACCAGGAGCCCGCGGGCCGGCTCGACGCCCCCCATGAGCTCGCAGATGATGTCGATCGTCGGGTCGTCGACGACCGCGCCGGCATCGTCGGTGAAGCGATCCTCTGGGAGCGGCAGCCCTCGTTCACGGCCCGGATCGCGTACCGCCACCCGGACGACCTCGAGGTGCACGCCGGCACGCCGCGCGACGTCGTCGCCGTGCTCGTGGAGGAGCCGGATCACCGCGGCGCCCACGGTCCCGCTGCCGAGCAACCCGATGCGCACGGTGCGCCCGTCCCCCATGTTCGCTTCCCGCGCGCTCACCCGTCGCCCCCGATCCAGGCCGCCATGAGTATCTCGTCCTCGTAACCGTAGGACTTGCGGGAGTGCCTCGCGAGCCTTCCCTCCTCGACGAAGCCGACGCTCCGATACAGACCGATCGCTGCCTCGTTGTGCGGGTAGACCGACAGCACGAGCTTCTCGACGCCGGCGGCCCTGGACCAGGCGATCGCCTCATCCATCAGCCGACGGCCGATCCCCCGCCCCCGGGCGTCGGCCGCGACGGCGATCGAGAGCGACGCGACGTGGTGGGTCACCGGATGTCGCTCCCGCTGGACGGTCACGTGCCCGACCAGGCGGCCGCCATCGACCGCGACGATGTCCGTCTCGAGGTCGGACCTCCCGCGGAACCGGCGGCGGTAGGCCCGGACCGAGGTGCGGACCTCCTCGGTCCGGACGAATCGCTCTTCGGCGACGACCCCTTTCCAGAACGCGAGGAACGCGCGGGCGTCGGTCGGTCTCGCACGCCGGATCTCGAGAGCGTCCGGTTCGACGCCCTCAGCCGCCATCTGCCGCACCGCCAACGGATCCGTCGGCGTCGTCGAGGCGGTCCATGCGTTCGGGGGCCGAGACGCCGACGAGATCGAGGAGGGTGCCGAGCACCTGCTTCGTCGCCGACGAGAGCCAGAGCCGGGCCTGCGTGAGCGAGTCGTCGTCGGACACCACGCGGCACTCGGTGTAGAAGCGATGGAACGTCGCCGCGAGATCCTGCGCGGCGTGCGTCAGACGATGTGGCGCCCGATGCTCCGCCGCGATCGCGATCGTGCCGGGGCCGTCCGCGAGGGCTCGCATCAGGTCCTGCTCCGGCTCGGAGGCGAGCAGCGTGAGATCGGCGTCCTCGATCGGGCGGAGCTCGATCCCCTCGTCCGACGCTCTGCGGAGGATCGAGGCGATCCGGGCGTGTCCGTACTGGACGTAGTAGACCGGGTTCTCGAGCGTCTGCCGCGCGACCTCGGCGATGTCGAAGTTCATCGGCCGATCGTTGGAGAACAGGAGCAGGTGGAACCGGGCGGCGTCGGCCCCCACCTCGTCGATCAGCTCGTCGAGAGAGACGAAGGTCCCCGCGCGCTTGCTCATCTTCACGGGCTGACCGCCGCGGAGGAACGACACGAACTGATACAGGACGATCTCCACGCGGTCGGCATCGAAGCCGAGCGCCGTGGCCACTCCTCTCACGCGTGCGACGTCACCATGGTGATCGGCTCCCCAGACGTAGATCAGATGGTCGAAACCGCGGGAGAACTTGTCGAGCACGTACGCGATGTCCGCGCCGAAGTACGTGTGGGTCCCGTCCGACCGGATCGCGACACGGTCCTTGTCGTCGCCGAACGCGGTCGAGCGGAACCACGTCGCGCCCTCGGCGTCGTACACGAACCCACCTTCGCGAAGCCGCTCGATCGCGTGCGCGATCTCGCCGCGCTCGAGGAGCGATGCCTCGAGGAAGTAGCTGTCGAACGTCACGCCGAACCGGGCGAGCGTGGCCCGGATGTGCTCCATCGCGATGCCGGCACCACCCTCCCGGAGCCGCACGAACCGTTCCTCCTCCGGCAGGTCCGCCAGGCCGGGGCCCTCCGATGCGAGCACCTCGCGGGCGAGGTCCGCGACGTAGTCCCCGTGATAGCCGTCCTCGGGCACCTCCGCGTCGCGGCCGAGCGCCTCGAGGTACCGCGCCTCGACGGACGCGCCGAAGCGATCCATCTGCCCGCCCGCATCGTTGAAGTAGTACTCGCGCTCCACCTCGTGACCGGCGAACGTGAGGAGGCGGGCGAGCGCGTCCCCGATCGCGGCGTTCCGCGCGTGCCCGATCGTGAGCGGGCCGGTCGGATTCGCTGACACGAACTCCACCTGGATGCGCCGACCGGTCGGGGCGCCCGCGCCGTAGCGATCCCCTTCCACGGCGATCTGCCGCATCACATCGTGGAGCCACTCGTCGGTCGTCCACAGGTTGATGAATCCCGGCCCCGCCACCTCCGCCTTCGCGAGGAACGCCGCGGAGGGCAGTGCCTCCACGATCGCGGCGGCCGTCGCCCGAGGATCGACTCCCGCCTGCGACGCGATGACCATCGCGACGTTCGTGGTGAAGTCGCCGAACCCCTTCTGGCGAGGTCGCTGCAGCTCCGGCACGGGCAGCGGTGTCGCCGCGCCGAGCGACGGCGCGGCCTTCGCGATCGCCTCCGCGAGGAGCGTCACCAGGCGTTCCTCGATCATCCCCCCTCCCCCATCGCCTCGCGGACCACCTGGACGAGCTCGGTGGGGTCGAACGGCTTGGTCACGACCCGCACGAGGGGTCCCGCGTACGCCTCGAACTCTTCGGCACCGCGTCCCGTGAGGAAGATCACCGGGAGTTCCGCGAGTGCGGGCACCTCGCGGAGGCGCCGGTACACCTCGTGCCCGTCCATCCCCGGCATCGTCGCGTCGAGGACCAGCGCGTCGGGAGGCGCGGCCACTACCCGCTCCAGCGCGGCGTCGCCCCTGCCCACCGACTCGATCGTGATCCCCACCACCCGGAAGTTGACCTCGAGGAGCCGGTGCAGGATCGGATCGTCGTCGGCGAACAGCACCCGCGGCATGCCCGGATGGTACCGGCGCCCGTCCCCCTGCTCGTCGTCAGACCAGGCGACGATCGCTCGCCCATCGGGTGAGCTCATGCCGATTGGACAGCTGCAGCTTCCGGAGGACAGCCGAGACGTGGGTCTCGACGGTCTTCACCGACACATGCAGCCGTTTCGCGACCTCGCGACCTCGCGATACGCGTACCCGCGCGCGATCAGCCGGAGCACCTCTTTCTCACGCGAGGTCAGGAGGTCGAGCTCGGGATCGGCACCGGATCGCGGCTCGGTCGCGAAAGCATCCAGGACGAACCCGGCGAGGCGCGGAGAGAACACGGCATCTCCTTCGTGGACACGGCGCACGGCCGCGACGAGCTCCCCCGGTCGATCGTCTTGGTCACGTAGCCTCGCGCCCGGCCCGGATCACCTCGATCACGTCGTCGGGGGCATCGGAGACCGACAGGGCGAGGAACCTGATGTCCGGATGCGTGGCAGCGATCGCATCGAGCACCGCGACGCCTCCACCCTCCGGCATACGGACGTCGAGCAGCGTGACGTCGGGCCGCGTCCTTCGGATCCGTCGATCAACGTGGACCAGGGTATCGGGAGCGTCGACCTGGATCGCCCACCACCCGAGCGCAAGGTCCAGGGTGCATGAAGCCGCATCGCTTCGACCCCGTCTCGTTCGCGTTCGGATCGCTGTTCCTGCTGACCGGCGCGTCGCTCCTCTCCGGGGAGATCGATCTCGCCGATCTGAGCGGACGTGGTCCTTGTCCTCCCGATGCTGTCCCTGGGCGTCTTGCTCGTCTCCGTGGGCGTCCGCCGCATGCTTGGAGATCGGGATCCCGAGACCGTCAGCGACGAGCCCGCCGAGGAGCCGAACACGATGGCCGAGGGGTGAACGCGGGCCGCTACACTTCCTGCCACGAGCCCCCGTAGCTCAGGGGATAGAGCACCGGCCTCCGGAGCCGGGGGCGCAGGTTCGAATCCTGCCGGGGGCGCCGAGAGTGCATCACTCGTGATCTCGTGATCGTGGCCGGGTGATCCGGACGTACCGGGATCGGGCCGAGACGGGTGATGACCCCGGCCGCCTCCACGAGTGGATGTTCTCCGAGAAGACCGCCACCGACGCCGAGATCGTCGACGAGATCTACGCGACCACCGGAGCGGTCCTGATCGGCAAGCGGATGTTCGATGTCGGCGTCGAGCCGTGGGGTGACCCTCCGCCCTTCGGGATGCCCGTGTTCGTGGTGACGCATGAGTCACGCGAGCCTCTTCCGAGACAGGCGGCACGACCTACCACTTCGTGACCGGCGGGCTGGAAGCTGCACTGGCCGACGCCCGTGCCGCCGCGGACGACAAGGACATCGGCATCTGGGGAGGAGCCAACATCGTCACGCAGTACGTCCAGGCCGGACTCCTGGACGAGTTGCAGCTCCACCTGATCCCGATCGTGCTGGGGAACGGCGTCCGCCTCTTCTAGGACTGAACGCCGAGGGGATCGAACTGAGGAAGACCAGGTCGATCGATACCCCGAGGGCGACCCACCTCCGATTCTCCGTCCTGACGTGACTGCCGCTTGGTGGATCCGACGTCACCGAGAGATGCGAACATGTGTTCGTGTCGAACGAGGCGACGATCCTCCACGCAGACATCGACTCGTTCTATGCGTCGGTGGAGCAGCGAGACGACCCCAGCCTGCGTGGCCGTCCCGTCATCGTCGGGGCCGGCGTGGTGCTGGCGGCCAGCTACGAGGCGAAGGCGTTCGGCGTCACCACACCGATGGGCGGAGCCCAGGCGCGCAGGCTGTGCCCGCACGCCGTCGTCGTTCCGCCGCGGATGGATGCCTATCGCGAGGCGAGCGCGGCCCTGTTCGAGGTCTTCAACGACACGACGCCGTTCGTGGAGGGGCTCTCGATCGACGAGGCGTTCCTCGACGTCGGTGGATTGCGGCGGATCTCGGGCACGTCGATGGAGATCGCCGTCCGATTGCGGCGAGAGGTCTTCGAGAGGGTCGGCCTGCCCGTCACCGTGGGTGTCGCCAGGACGAAGTTCCTGGCGAAGGTCGCCAGTGGTGTCGCGAAACCCGACGGTCTGTTGCTGGTGCCGACCGACGGCGAGCTGGAGTTCCTGCACCCGCTTCCGGTCGAACGGTTGTGGGGAGTCGGGCCGGTCACCGCGAGCAAGCTCCGCGGACACGCGGTCACGACCGTGGGACAGGTTGCGCAGCTCGGCGAGGCGGCGCTCGTCCGGATGCTCGGCCGGGCCGGCGGCCGTCATCTCCACGCTCTCGCCCACAATCGTGATCCGCGCCGGGTCCAGGTCGGCCGCCGTCGCCGCTCGATGGGCACGCAGCGCGCCCTCGGCCGAGGACCGAGATCACCCGGCTCGCTCGACACGGACCTCGTCGCGTTAGTCGACCGACTCGCACGCAGGCTGCGAGCGGCCCACCGCGTCTGCCGCACGGTCGTCCTTCGGCTGCGGTTCGACGACTTCACGCGCGCGACCAGGTCGCACACCCTCTGGGAGGCGACCGCGCGCACCGAGACGATCCTCACGGTCGGGAGGGCCTTGCTCGCGGCGGCCATGCCGACGATCCGGGAACGAGGCATCACCCTCATCGGCCTGACCCTCAGCAACCTCGACGACGACTCCGCCGTCCAGCTGGCCTTGCCGTTCGATCCTCACCTCACCCCCGGCATCGACACCACGCTCGACGAGGTGCGCGATCGATTCGGATCGTCGTCCATCACCCGCGCGGTGCTTCTCGGTCGCCGCCAGGGGCTGTCGGTACCGCTGCTCCCGGACTGAGCACCTTCGCCGGCCGCGTCCGACCCGTCCGGCCGGCCGCCGGGGTCCGCGAGAGTCGCGATACGGTGGCGCCGTGGGCAACGCCGACGACGAGCCGCTCGACCAGGAAAGCCTCCCATCGGAGCCGGTCGTGCTGTTCCGGCGTTGGTACGAGGAGGCGGAGCGGGCGGGCATCCGCCTCCCCAACGCGATCGCGCTCGCGACGGCGTCGGCCGGCGGGCGCCCGTCGATCCGCCACGTCCTCCTCCGCGGCATCGAGGACGACGGCTTCGTCTTCCACACGAATCATGGGAGCCGCAAGGGCACCGAGCTCGCCGAGAACCCTCGGGCGGCGTTCTCCGTCTACTGGCGAGAGCTGGACCGTCAGATCTCCGTCATCGGCGACGTCGCGACCGTCAGCGCCGAGGAGTCCGACGCCTACTTCGCCACACGGCCTCGTGAGGCGCGGATCGGCGCGTGGGCCTCGCGGCAAAGCTCGGAGCTCACCTCTCGCGACGAGCTGATGGAGCGCGTCGCCGAGTTCGACGCTCGCTACCAGGGCGACGACGTACCGCGACCCCCGTTCTGGGGTGGGTACCGGATCGCGCCGATCACCGTGGAGTTCTGGCAGGGACGACAGCACCGCCTCCACGACCGGTTCCGATTCGAGCGCAGCGGGGACGGCTGGACGATCCGGCGACTCTCGCCCTAGCCGATAGGCTCGCACCCCCATGGACGACCGTGCCCTCCGCGAGCGCATCGCCGGCGACATGCCCCGGGCGATCGATGAGCTCGAGCGTCTGGTTCGGATCCCCTCGATGGGCCACCCGGGCTACGACCCCGCGAACGTGCGCGCCTCCGCCGAGACGACGCGGGACATCCTGAACGAAGCGGGAGTGACGGATGCCCGCCTCCTCGAGCTCGACGGGGGCCATCCCGCGGTCTTCGGCGAGATCCCCGGGCCGGACGGGGCACCCACGGTCCTGCTCTACGCGCACCACGACGTCCAGCCGGAGGGGCCGATCGAGGAATGGGACACCCCGCCCTTCGAGCCGGTCGTGAAGGACGGGCGGATGTACGGACGCGGTGCCGCGGATGACAAGAGCGGCATCGTCGTCCACGCGGCCGCGATCCGAGCGCTCCTCGCCGACGGTAGACCACCCGTCTCGATCAAGGTCGTGGTGGAGGGTGAGGAGGAGTGCTCGACCGAGCACCTGCCCCAGCTCGTCCAGGGCAACGCCGACCTGCTCCGTGCGGACGTGGCCGTGATCGCCGACGGCGGGAACTACCGCACCGGCGTGCCCACCCTGAATTCGTCGATCCGGGGCGTGACCGACATCGTGGTGCAGGTCCGGGTCCTGCCGCGGGCGCAGCACTCCGGCTCCTATGGCGGGCCGATCCCCGACGCGATCACGGCACTCGCGCGCATCATCGCCTCGCTGCACCACGATGACGGGAGCGTGGCCATCGAGGGCTTGCAGCGTTTCGAATGGACCGGGATGCAGATCCCCGAGGACGAGTTCCGCGAGGAGTCCGGGGTCCTCGATCAGGTGGAGCTGATCGGGGCCGGTACCCTCTCGGACCGATTGCTGGCGGGTCCCGCCGTCGCCGTCCTTGGCTTCGACGCACCCGCGATCGCGGGCTCCTCGAACCAGATCGTGCCGTTCGCTCGCGCCCGGGTGAGCCTGCGGATCGCCCCGGGAGACGATCCGGTCGCGGCCCGACAGGCGTTGGTGGACCACCTCCGCTCGCACGCTCCGTGGGGGGTGGAGGTGACGTTCGAAGGGACGTTAGGCTTCGAAGCCGGCCACGGGCATCTGGTCGACACGACGAGGCCGGCGAGCCGCGCGGCGATGGACGCCCTGGCGCGCGCCTACGGGCGAGAAGCGATCGAGATGGGATCCGGCGGCTCGATCCCGCTCGTGCCGATGCTGACCCAGACATTCCCGGGGATCGAGATCCTGATCTGGGGTGCGATGGACGAGCGCTCTTTCATCCACTCCGTGAACGAGAGCGTCGAGCTCTCGGAGGTCGAGCGCATCACGCTCGCGGAGGCGCTGTTCCTCCGGAACCTCGGCGGGGTGTCCGAGGAAGCGGCTGCTAGGTTGGAGCGGTGAGCGATCCCCCGGCCCCACCCGTGCAGGCGGTCCCCGTCGAGGCGACGCCGGAGCCCACCGGCGACGGGCCGTCCCCCGAGACGATCACTGAGCCGGCCAAGCTCCTCCGGATCGCGTCGATGGTGCGAGAGCTCCTCGAGGAGACCCGTCACGCGTCGATGGACGAGGCGGGGCGCAAACGACTCGTTGACATCTACCACCGCTCCGTCGAGGAGCTGGGTGGATCGGTCAGCGCCGACCTGAAGGCGGAGCTCGAAGAACTCCTCCCCCCGCTCGGCGACGTCCCCAGCGAAGCCGAGATGCGGGTCGCGCAGGCCCAACTGGTGGGATGGCTCGAGGGCCTGTTCCACGGGATCCAAGCGGCGATGTTCGCGCAGCAGATGGCCGCGCGGCAGCAATTCGAGGAGATCCGGCGGCGCGGCCTGATGGCGCAGAATCCGCAGCAGCCCGAGCAACCCGAGCAGAGCGGCGCCTCGCGCGGGCAGTACCTCTAAGACCCCGTCTGACGCTCCTCGCGCGTCAGCAGCTGAACGATCAACGGGCACGAACGTCATCACGATGACGAGGATCGCCGCCACGTTCGTGACCGGCCGCTGCCGCGGCCGGCGTGGCGAACCAGGCGATCTTGACGGCGAAGACCGAGCCGTGCAACGGGGTTGCGTCGCCGGCCGGTCAGGCGAGAATTCGTCCAGGCAGCAGACCGCGGATGAGGGAGCCTACGATCCCCGGGCCGCGGTAGATCAGGCTCGTGTAGAGCTGCACCGCCGACGCCCCCGCGTCGAGGCACCGGCGCACGTCCTCCGACGTGAAGATGCCTCCGCACGCGACGATCGGGACCGCGCGGCCGATCGCGGCGGCCACGTCCGAGACGTTCCTCGGCGTTCGTTCGGTCAAGGGCCCGCCCGAGATGCCGCCGCGCCCCGTCGCGAGTCGTGGCTCCTCCGTCGGGAGCGTGTTCGAGCACACGAGCCCGTGGGCGCCCGCCTCCATGGCCGCTCGAGCGAGGTCCAGCACGGTCGTGCGGTCCCCATCGGTGGTGAGTGGAGGCAGCTTCAGCAAGAGGGGTCGGTCCGTGCGGCCTCGGAACGCCTCCAGCAGCCGGGTCATGTGCGCGGGGTCGTGCCGCCAGGGCGCGTTCGGGCTGCTCGCGTTCAGCTCGATCCCGTCGACATGGGGAGCGAGGAGCTCCACGGTCTCGATCGCCATCGACAGGTCCTCGTCCGCGACGCTCGCGAACCGCGGCGCGGTGCTGCTCGCGCGCGCAAGGTTCTCCGCGGCGGCCTCGGCCCCGGGGTTCGGGAGGCCCATCGAATTCACGATCGCGCGGCGCTCCGTCGCTCGGACGATCCTCGGCTTGGCGCTCCCCTTCCGCGCTTCCCTCGTGATCGTCCCACCCACGACGAAGCCGAACCCCAGCCTCCCGAGGGGACCGAGGTGTCGGCACGTCTTGTCGAAGCCCGCGGCGAGCCCGACGGGGTTCCGGAGGCGGATCCCACACAGGTCGACCTCGAGGGAGGGATCGTCCACGACACCGCCGATCCGCTCCCAGGGCATCGGCAGCGACAGCAGCGAGGTGGCGACGCGGTGCGACGCTTCGGGAGGGAGCGCGAAGAACGCCGGCCGCCCGACGGTTCCGTACCAGCCATCTCGCTGGCCGTCGCGACGACCCACGCCCGTATGCTAGCCGCCCTGTGACCACGACTCCGACGCCCACGGAAGACGAGCTCGTGCGGCGGATGGTGGCCGCCTCGGAACTGCGCGGAGACTTCGTGCTCTCGAACGGGCAACGGTCGTCCGTGTACTTCGACAAGTTCCGATTCCTCACGGACCCCACGCTGTTGCGCGACGTCGCGAGGGCCACCTCGGCGCTCCTCCCGACAGGCGTGACCATGCTCGGCGCTCCCGAGGGCGCCGCGATGCTCCTCGTCGCGGCCGTCTCCCTCGAGACCGGACTGCCCGTGACCGTCGTCCGGAAGCAGGCGAAGGAGTACGGAACGAGGGCACAGGTGGAGGGCGTGGTCGAGGCCGGAGCCAGGGTCGTGCTGGTCGAGGACGTGTCGACGACCGGACATCAGGTGCGGGCGGCCGCGGAGGTGCTCGAGGCGGCCGGGGCGGAGATCGTGGCCATCGTCCTCGCGATCGATCGCGGAGGCGCGGATCTTCTCCGTGAAGCGGGGTACGAGGTGCGTGCCGTGGCGGTGCTGCGTCCAGGGGACGAGGCGCCGGCCGGGAGCTAGGCGCCGGACGACGGGTCCGTCAGCGCTCGCAGCGCCAGACGCGGAGACGCCACAGGAAGCGCGATCCTCGCTTGTGCAGGTTCAGGAGCCCGTCCTTCATCATGCGCGCGGCCGCGAGCGACTTGCCAACCACATCCGGGAGCGGGAAGTCTCGCTCGATGACGGCCTGCATCCGCTCGCCGAAGAGCTCTCGGGCCTTCGCGAGGATGGTCCGCTCGTCCTGGATCGTGCCCGTGGGCAGATAGAGATGCCCTCCCCGCTTCAGCGTCTCCCCGATCGACTCGAGCATCGCGGAGGGGAGCTCCGCTCCCGTGGGTCCACCGGCCCTCCCGTCGGGGAACCAGCCGGCGACCTGCGCGATCTCGTCCGGGATCCCCGAGACGTCTCCGATCAGGACGTCGGCCCGGAGATCACGGACCGGGTCGAGCAGGCTGCCCACGCGGAACTCGCACCGCTCCTCGAGCCCCAGGGCCCTGGCGTTCAATCGGGCCATCTCCACGGCTTCTTCGGAGATGTCGCAGCCCACGACGCGGTCAGCTCCGAGGCGGGCGGCGACGAACGACAGCACACCGGACCCACAGCCGACATCGATCACGGTGTCGCCCGGACCGACCTCGAGGGCCTCGGCGATCGTCTTGCTGGTGTGGGTCGGCGCGAACACGCCCGGGTTCACGCGGAACGTGAAGGGACCCGTCCGCCCGGTCCAGTTGACCTCGCTCACGGCCTGGCTCACCACTCCAGGCTACACGGCAACGGGCGCGACCGGCGCGTGCTCCCCCGGAGCGAGGTCGCCTCGATCGACCGCGTCCGCATCGGCGAGGAGGCGCACGGCGAGCGCCGTCGTGGGAACACCCCGGGTTCCGTCCTCGTACGACCGGATCCGTCCGGCCGCCCGCCTGAGCAAGGTGGACGCCCCGTGTGCGTTGCCCCGCAGAAGATGCACGTAGCCGGCCCCCATCTGGGACAACCCCTTGAAGAGCTCCGCTTCCTCCGTGTCACGCGCCTGCTTCCACGCGGTCTCCCAGGCCTCGTGGGCGGGGAACCAGCGACCGGATCGAGCGTGCGTTCGCCCGACCTCGTGATTCTCGTCGAGGCTCAGCGCGTCGAAGTCCTCGAGCTCGAGATCCCCGTCGGATCCCCACGGGAGCGGGCGGCCCAGTCGATCGCGAGGTCGCTCCGGCTTGTTCCGCGTCTCCGTGGGCTTGCCGGTCTTCCCCGTCGCCTCCGTCCTGCGCGGATCGTCTGCGGAAGGCACACGATGATGCTACTCGGGCGGCGTTCGCGCGAAACGGTCCCGCATGCGTTCGACGAGGCGGCGACGAGCGTGCGCTCGCTCACGCGCGTCCGCCTGCGCCTCGGCTTCGGCCCGATCGTGCTCCTCGAGCTTCTCCTGCGCGGCCGGGTCGCCTTCGGCGACCCGGTCGCGCAGGAACACCTCGACGAGGATGACCTTCATCGTGGCCGCCGCCGGCAGCGCCAGGACGGCACCGGCGAATCCCGCGAGCGAACCGAGCACGAGGGTAGAGATGACCACCGCGACCGGCGACAGGTTGACGGCGTTCTTCATGATTCGCGGCTGGATCACGTAGTTCTCGACCTGCTGATACACGATGAAGTAGATGAGGATCAGGACGCCCGTGATCGGTTCCTGGAAGAAGCCAACGATCACCGCGGGTGCGGCCCCGATGTACGCACCGACCGCCGGGATGAGCCCGAGCAGCCCGGAGAACACGGCGAGAGGCACCGCGAACGGGATCCCGATATCGAACAGCCCCAGGATCCAGAAGAACACCAGGGCGGAGGTTCCGGCGATCGATGCGGTGGTCAGGATCCCGGCCACGTACGCGCCGATCCGCAGGATGGCTTGGTCCATCACCGCCTCGGCGCGTTCACGCGTCTCCGGCGCGAACCAGACCACGGCGGTCCCGCGCATCCTGGGCAGCGAGAGCATGAAGTAGATCGTGAGGATCGCCACCGTGAGGATGTTGAAGAGCGCGCCCCCGACCTTCCCGGCGACCCCGACGATCGTCCCGAAGGAGGTCGTGATCTTCTTCGGGAGATCCTTCACGAACGCCTGAAGCTGATCCGACACGTCGTTCTCTTGGAAATAGCGCCCGAGAGCGTCGTCGCGTCGGGACAGTCGTTCGACGTACCCCGGGATGTCGTCGGCGAGCTCGCCCACCTGGGTGACGAGGGGCGGGATCACCAACGAGGCGAAGAGGATCACGACGGCGAGGGCTCCCAGGAAGATGATCGTCACCCCCCGGCCGCGGGACCGGCCACGCCGCTCGATCCAGCGAACCGCCGGATCCAGGCCGATCGCCAGCACCAGGGACATCAGGACCAGGATCACGATGTTGATCACCGACCACAGCGCCACCAGCACGGCGGCGACGGCCGCGATCGTCAGCAGCAGCCGGATCCAGTAGGACATCGGCGGCCACCGGCGCCGCCACATCTCCCGGTCCGGCTCGGGAACGTCGATCGTCGGCTCCGCGGCGGGAGGACTCGGCTCCGTCACCACCCGAGTCTCGCCCGGCTCACGAGCCGCGTCCACTACCCGGTACGCTCCGCCCGCGATGGAGCACGTCGACGTCGTGATCGTGGGAGGCGGCCCGATGGGGACGGCCGCGGCGCGCGCGCTCAGCGCGAAGGGGCGTGCCGTGATCCTGCTCGAGCGATTCACCCTCGGGCACGCCAGGGGAAGCACCGCGGGGACGACCCGCAACTTCCGCCTCACGTATCACGATCCTCTCTACGTCCGGATGGCCAGGCGCTCCCTGGAGCGATGGCGGGAGCTGGAGGACGACGCCGGCGTGGAGCTGCTGCGCGTGGTGGGCGGGCTCGACGTGGGCGTGGCGACCGAGGCGTCGGCACGAGCCCTCGAGCACGCCGGCGAGCGCCTCGAACGCCCGTCGGACGCCGAGGTCGCCGAGCGCTGGCCGATGCTCCGTTTCCCGCCTCGCTCGTCCTTCGTGTACCAGCCCGACGGGGCGGTCCTGCGTTCTCAGGAGGCGGTTCGGATCCTCGCCCGCCTGGCGAGAGCGCTCGGTGCCGATGTTCGGGAGGAAACGGCGGCGGAATCGATCGCCGCGAGCGGGGACGGCGTGGAGGTGGTGGCGGCGTCGAGCACGATCCGGGCGACGGTGGCGATCGTGGCAGCCGGCGCGTGGTCGAGCTCGCTGCTCGAGCGGGCGGGGATCCCTCTGACGGTGGAACCAACCCTCGAGCAGGCGACGTACTTCGACGCGGACGCCACGGACCTGCCCACCGTGATCGATTGGGACGAGGCGCCCGAGCAGCCGCCGTACATCGTTCCCGACCCCTTCGAGCCCGGCACGATCAAGGCAGGCGCCCATCTGTCCGGCCCGGTCGTCGATCCGGACACGAGATCGTTCGACGCCGACGAGGCACGCGAGCTTCGGGTGGCCGACTGGGTGGGGCGGCGGCTCGTGTCCGGTGCCAGGTCCCTCCGCACCGAGACGTGCCTCTACACGAGGACGCCCGACGAGGACTTCGTCCTCGATCGGGTCGGACCGCTCGTGGTCGCGTCCCCGTGTAGCGGCCACGGCTTCAAATTCACACCGCTCATCGGTGAGGTGCTGGCGGATCTCGTCACCGGTGAAGCGCCAGAGTTCCCCCTGGAACGGTTCCGAGCCGATCGGCCCGCCCTCCGAGCCTGACGCCGCTCACGCGGTCTCCTCCTCGGTCTCGAGCAGGAGGTCGAGCGCCTCGCGCAATCCCTCGTAGCGCCGCCCGCCCAGCGTCCTCCTCGTCCGAGCCTCGACCGCCGCGACAGCCCTCCGGCACTCGGCGCCGAGCGTCCTTCCTCGCGCTGTCAGCCGGACCACCTTCGCCCGTCCGTCGTCCGGGTCCGGTGTCCGGCGGACGAACCCTCGCACTTCGAGTTCGTCCACGACGACCATCATCGCTTGCTTCGTGACCCCGGCCCGGCGGGCGAGCTCGGTCAACCGGGTGCCGGAGCGCCGGTCGACGTTCAGCACCAACGAGGCCTGGGACGCTCGGAGCTCGGGCCATCCTCGCTCCTCGAGCTCCACCACGAGCTCTGCGGCGAGCGTCCGGTGCGCCGCGAGGAGCTGGCGTCCCAGCTGGGGTTCCGTCACCGCTCCATCCTCCCTTTCCTCCTCGGGAAGTCAACGAACCTGACGGTCATCGACGCCCGGTCGCACGCGGAGCACTCCGCTAGCCTTCCGGCGATGGAGATCCGGGAAGCCACCCCCGCGGAACACGCCGAGGCCGGACGGGTCACCGCGGAGGCGTATCGCGAATACGTTCGGCCAGGTGAGGACGACTGGGAGCGCTATCTCCTCCGGATCGCCGACGTCCGAGCTCGCGCCGACCAGACGACGATCATGGTGGCCGTCGAAGACGGACGCGTCCTCGGATCGCTGACCCTCGAGCTCGACGGGCGGGTACGCGACGGCGACCAGGAACACCGCCCGCTCGATCCGGGCGAGGCGCACATCCGGATGCTGGGGGTGGACCCGACGGCGAGGTCGCGGGGCGTGGCGCGGGCCTTGATGGCGGCATCGGAAGCGCGAGCCCAAGAGGCCGGAAAGACCTTCATGACCCTGCACACGACCCAGCGGATGGAAGCCGCGCAGGCGATGTACGAGCGCCTCGGCTACGAGCGACTCCAAGATCGCGTGTACCCGGACGGGTTCATCCTGCTCACCTACAGGAAGGAGCTCGTGGTTTCGAGGAGCCCGACCTGAGGGAATGGTTCCGGCATGCGGCAACGGATAACGGCGTTCCCTGGCCCGATCTGGCCCTCGAAGATCTGGATCGCGGTGCTCGCGATGACCGTCCTGCTGGTGTCCTGCCCGGGCGGCGGCGGCGGGTACTAGCGCGACAGCTTCAGCTCTCGGTGCGAACGACCTCGCCTGACGCGAGGATCACGCCGTCCTCGAACTCCGCCTCCACGAGCCCGCCGCGGAACTGCTGCTCGTAGAGCTGCGCGTAGAGACCGTTCCGTTCGACCAGCTCCTCGTGGGTCCCCTGCTCCACGATCCGCCCACGATCGAGCACGAAGATCACGTCCGCCGACAGGATCGTGGAGAGCCGGTGGGCGATCGCGATCGTCGTTCGGCCCTTCATCAACGGCTCCAGCGCGGATTGCACGAGTCGCTCGGAGGTCGTGTCCAGCGACGAGGTCGCCTCGTCGAGGATGAGGATCCGCGGGTCCTTCAGGACGACGCGGGCGATCGCGAGCCGCTGCTTCTCTCCTCCGGACAGCTTGTAACCGCGCTCGCCGACGACGGTGTCGTACCCCTCGGGGAGCTCCGCGATCCGGTCGTGGATGTTCGCCGCCTTCGCGGCAGTGGTGAGCTCCTCGTCGGTCGCGTCGGGCTTCCCGTACTGGAGGTTCCGGCGGACCGTGTCGTGGAACAGGTAGGTCTCCTGGGTGACCACGCCGATCGCTTCGCCGAGCGACTCGAGCGTGATCCTCCGAACGTCGAGGCCGTCGATCTCGACCGAGCCTTCCTGCACGTCGTAGAGCCGCGGCACGAGGTAGGTCACCGTGGTCTTCCCTGCTCCCGACGGTCCGACAAGCGCGGCCAGCTGCCCCGGCCGGATGTCGAGGGCCACTCCGTCGAGCGTCCACTCCCGCGGCGCCGGATCGTCGTCGGCGAGCGGCGGCCCGTCGGGGGACACGGGGACGCCGTCGGGTGGATCCTCGTAACGGAACCGCACGTCCCGCAGTCGCACGTGGCCGGACACGTCATCGAGGGCCACCGCATCCGGCGCGTCGTGGATCTCGTGCGGGAGGTCCAGGTACTCGAAGATCCGATCGAACAGGGCCAACGAGGACTGCACCTCGGTGGACACTTGGAGCATCGAGCCGATCGGGAAGAAGAGCCGGGATTGCAGCGTGGTGAACCCGACGAGCATCCCTGCTTCGATCACGTTCGCTCCCGTGTTCGAGTTCACCCAGCCGGCCACGAGGTACACGAGCGCGGGCGTGATCGAGAAGAAGGTCCCGACGAGGGCGAAGAACGACCGGCCGATCATCGTCTGGCGGAGCAGGAAGCCGGTCAGCCGTTCGTTCTCGGTCCGGAACCGCTCGCTTTCGAACCGCTGCCGTCCGAACGCCTTCGACAGGAGGATCCCGCTGACGCTGAGGGTCTCCTCGGTGATCGTCGTCATGTCCGCCAGCGTCCGCTGCGTGTTGGTCGCGACCTCCCGCCGAGCCTTGCCGACCTTCACGGTGAGCCAGAGGAACAGCGGCATCAGCAACAGCGACAGGATGGTGAGCGGGATCGAGATCACGAGCATCGCGATGATCGTGCTGACGATCGTGACGACGTTGGACAGGACCGTCGACGCGGTGTCGGTGACGACGGACTGCACGCCACCCACGTCGTTCGCCAGCCGGGACTGGATCTCGCCCGTGCGCGTCGTCGTGAAGAACCGCAGCGGCATCGCCTGGAGGTGTTGGTACAACCGGTTCCGGAGGTCCTGCATCACGTTCAGGCCGACGTCGTTCGTGAGGTAGGTCTGGGCGATCCCGATGATGCTGGTCACGATCGGGACCGCGATCATCACCCCGACGTAGAAGTAGAGCAGCGGCAGGTTCGGGCAGGGCTGGCCCTGGCACGTGCCGTTCGGACCGAACAGCGCGTTGTCGAAGACCGCCACGATCATCAGCGGGTTGATCACGCCGAGCCCCGACGTGACGCCGATCATCAACCCCACCAGCCCGACCTTGCCCTTGTACGGACGGAAGGTGCCGACCACGCGACGGACGGTCGCACGGTCGACCTTCCGGTGATCCTCGTCGATCGGAGAGACGCGGAAGAAGCCGTGACGACCCATGGAGCGAGCATACGGGGGGCTGCGAGCTACGCCCGCCGCCCCCGTTCTACCGAGCTACTCCGCGAAGCAGGGACCGAAGATCTCGGCGCTCGTCACGTCATCGCCGGGGTCGGACCAGTAGCGATCGATCCCCGGACCGCCGAACACCGCGTCGTTCCCGCTCGCATCGATCGTCGTGACGCAGGCGTCGTTCCCGTCGCCACCGAACACCCGATCCGCGCCGGCGGAGCCGCCGTAGAGCGTGGAATCGCGGCCGGGACCCCCGTCCACGACGTCGTTCCCGATGCCCCCGTCACCGTCGTCGATGCCCTTGCCGCCGTGCATCCGATCGTCCCCACCGCGTCCGATGATGGTGTCCCTGCCCTGCTGGCCGTGGATGACGTCGTCACCGCCCTCTCCCGTCAGGAAGTCGTCGCCCCACCCGCCGCGCAGGCGATCGTTCCCCCGACCGCCGAACAGCTTGTCGTCGCCACCCATGCCACACAAGACATCGTTGCCGGGCGTTCCGTGTTTCTCGTCCGGGCCCGGCGTCCCCGTCCAGGTACAGGCCGGCGGTGCAGCCGCCGGGGCGAGCCCCAGTGAGAGCGTCGCGACGATCACCGCACCGAGCACCACGACCGGTCGACCGATCCGCATCTTCCCCTCCCCTTCCGTCCTGGGCCGTCTCCGTCACTCGCATCCGACCGTACCGGCGCCGGCTGGTCCCTTCAACGGGTCACGGGGGCGGTCGACCGTCTCCGGACTAGTCTGGTCCGCCGTGGGGACGTTCGACGAAGGTCGGCTGTCGCTCGAGCTGACGCTGGCCGCACGGATGGGACTCGCTGCCCTGCTCGGGTTCTTGATCGGTCTGGAACGCGAGTCCCGGGGCAAGAGCGCGGGCGAGCGCACGTTCGCGATCGTCGCCCTGGGGGCGGCCGCGTTCTCGAGCACGGCGATCACGATGTTCCCCGACACCGCCGGGCAGGCCGTGGCGGGCGTCGCCACGGGGATCGGCTTCCTCGGCGTCGGCATCATCTGGCGCGCGGAGGAGGGTGAGACGCGCGGGCTCACCACGGCGGCATCGATCCTGTGTGTTGCCGCGATCGGCGTCGTGACCGGGATCGGTCTGTACCTCGCCGCCGTCCTCGCCACGGTGCTGGCGCTCTTCATCCTCGAGTTCGATCGGATGCCCGGGCTGCGAGGACTGCACCGGTGGGTCACGGGACGGCCGGACGAGAACGACGGTTAGCGAGCTCTCGGGCTCGATCGAACACGTCGTCGAGCATCTGCGTCGTGAGCTTCCCGGTGAACGTGTTCTGCTGACTCGGGTGGAAGCAGCCGAGCACGGTGAAGGGCCCCACGCTCGCCTCCGCACGGTGGCCGAAGCGCGGGCGCGGCGTGACCGCGTGACCGAGCGCGGCGAGAGCCCGCAGCGCCCCGTCCCATGCGAACGCTCCGAGCGCGACGAGTACCCGGAGGTCGCGCAGAACGGTGATCTCGCGCTCCAGGTACGGGAGGCAACGGTCGCGCTCCTCCGGCGTCGGCTTGTTGGCCGGCGGCGCGCAGCGGTTGACAGCTGCGATGTAGACGCCATGGAGCTGAAGGCCGTCGTTCCTCGACACCGACGTGGCCTGGTTCGCGAAGCGGGTGCGATGCAACGATGCGAACAGGAAGTCGCCGCTCCGGTCGCCCGTGAAGATCCTGCCCGTCCGGTTCCCGCCGTGGGCCGCGGGTGCCAGCCCGAGGATCAGGATCGCCGCATCCGGGTCGCCCCAGCCGGGCACCGGCCTCCCCCAGTAGTCCTGGTCCGCGAAGCGGGCGACCTTCTCCTGGGCGACACGCTCCCGCCACTCGACCAACCGCGGGCAGAGACGGCAGACCACCACATCGTCGCGGATCCGATCGAGACTTTCCTCGCTCACACGGTGGCTCTCGCGGCGACCCAATCGTCGTAGCCGCCGTCGAAGCTCCGCACCTCCCCGTCGCGCACCTCGAGGATCCGGTCGCAGAGCCGGTCGAGCAGGTAGCGGTCGTGCGAGATCAGGATCGCGGTCCCGTCGAACGACTCCACCGCGCCCTCGAGCACCTCCATGCTCTCGATGTCGAGGTGGTTCGTCGGCTCGTCGAGGATCAAGCAGTTCGCGCCCGAAAGCATGAGGAGGCAGAGCTCGAGCCGCGTCCGCTCGCCGCCGGACAGCGAGCCGACCGGCGTGCGCATCTGGTCGTAGCGGAACAGGAACTTCGCGAGGAGCGCGACGGCCTCGCCCTCGTACATCGCTTTCGTCCTCCGGACCGATTCGACGGGCGTGAGCGTCGGATCCTGGCTCTGGAAGCCCTGCTCCAGGTAGCCGATCCGGATCGAGGGGCCGATCCACCGCTCCCCCGCGGTCGCCTGGAGCTCGCCGGCCAGGATCCGCCCCAGCACCGTCTTCCCCGCGCCGTTCGGCCCCACGACGCCGAGCCGCTCTCGCCGGTAGACGTCGAACGAGACGTCGAGCAGGACGGGATCGTCGCCGAACGCCATCGAGACGTCCCGGAGACGAGCGATCCGCTGTCCACCGCGCTCGGCGGGTCGGAGCTCGAGCGCCATCTTCCGGCGTTCGAACACGGGACGATCCACCTTGTCCATCTGATCGATCTGGCGCTGCTTGTTCCTCGCTTGCCTGATGTGTCGCACGTTCGGCACCCAGGACGCCCACAGCTCGAACCGGGCGATCGCGGCCTCGAGCCGCGCGATCTCCTTCTGCTGAGTCACCCAGACCCGCTGCTGACGCTGGAGCGCGAGCTCCCTCGCGACGGCGTAGGCCGAGTAGGTGCCCGGCCACATCGTGACCGCACCGCGATCGAGCTCGGCGATCTGGTTGACCGTGTCGTCGAGGAGGTAGCGGTCGTGGGAGACACTGACCACGGCGCCGGGGAACTCCGCGATCACCTCCTCCAGCAGCTCTCGCTTGTCGGAGTCGAGGTGGGTCTCCGGCTCGTCGAGGAGGAGCAGATCCGGATCCCGGATCAGGCAGGCGGCGAAGGCGGCGAGCTTTCGCTGCCCGCCGGAGAGCGCCGTCGTGGGGAGCGTGAGATCGTGCTCGTCGAAGCCGAGGCGGACGAGCAGGCTCCTGGCCTCTCCCGCGAGTCCGGGCCCTCCCGACGCGACCCAGCGATCCAGCACGGCCTGCTGCTTCGTGAGGACGCGGTCCATCTTCGCGAGATCGGCGGTCACGGCGGGTCTCGCGAGCTCGGCCTCGATCGACCGCAGCTCGTCGTCGAGCGCGGCGATGTCCGGACGACCTGCGAGCACCCATGCCTCCGCGGTCCGGTCGTCGCCCTCGGGGTTCTGCTCGAGGTAGCTCACGGTGACCCCGCGCCGACGGACGACCTCGCCCTCGTTCACGTCCTCGGTACCACCGACGATCCGGAGCACCGTCGACTTGCCGGCACCGTTCGGTCCGATGATCCCGATCCGGGCACCGTCGGGCACCATGAGATCGACCCCCTGGAGCACTGGCCACGTGCCGTACGACTTGTGCACCCCGACGAGGCTGACGACGGACATCTCAACGACGGAGCGTACGGAACCGCTCGGCCGCCGCCTCGAACGCCTCGAGCGGCGCGAGGAGCTGGTCGACGGCCCAGATCAAGCCCTCGAAGCCGCCGAGCTCGGGAGGATCCTCTCTGAGACGACGAGCGTGTTCCAGCGACTCGCGGATGCCCGCGTCACAGGCGAGCCATTCAGGCTCGAGTTCGGGACGTCGCCAGGTCGGCATCAACTCCTGCGCAGCCGCGAGCCGCTGCTCGAGCTCGAGGATCCCCTCCGCGAGCGGCGTCCCCGCCGACCGCGTCGAAGGCACGGTGCCGGTCATCGCCAGCTTCGCCGCCTCGAGCTGATCGACCACGGCTCGGAACCCCGCGAGCGCCGCGTCCAGCTCCGGTGAGAGCCGCTTCCGGCGGATCACCTAGAGGACGGTCCCGTCGCGGACCGGGACGATCGCGCGCGGGTCGTTCGTGGCGACCGCGTCCGCACCGAGCCCGAAGAGACGGCGCGCGGTATCCGGATCATCCGCGATCCATACGCCGAGGAGCGCGCCGTCGTCGTGCACGTGATCGGCGAAACCCTCGCCCGCGTCCAAGACCCGCGAGACGAACGGCAGAACCCACGGATGTCCGTCCACCATGGCCCGTGCGAGCGACTCCTCCGCTGCGACCTCGTACTCGGTGAGTAGTCCGGTGGGCACGTCTGCTCGCAGCGCGCGGCTGTGCGCGATCGAAGCGGGACTGAAGCTCGAGATGATCACCTGACCCGGGAAGCCCACCGCATCGAGGGCATCGAGGGTCGCATCGACGGTGGGCTCGCGATCGGGCGTGAAGTCCGGCTCCCCCGGCAGGTTCTTGATCTCGATGTCGGCGGCCGCGCGGCCGGCGAGGCATTCCAGGGCATCCATGAGCGTCGGCACGCCGAGCCTCCGGATCTCCTCCAGCGTCATCTCTGACACCAGCCCGGTCCCGTCGGTCGTTCGCGAGACGTCGGCGTCGTGCATCACGACGGCGTGCCCGTCGGCTGTCATCCGCACATCGAACTCGACGGCATCCGCCCCGAGGTCGATCGCCGCCTCGAACGCCCCGATCGTGTTCTCCGGATGCTCGATCGATGCGCCACGATGCGCCACCACCAACGGCCTCGCCGGGCGCTCGACGCTCACGCCTGGCTGGCCGGGCACAGCGGCTCGACCGGGCACTCGGGGCAGTTCGGCTTCTTCGCGGTGCAGAGCGCGCGGCCGTGGTCGATCAGCACGTACGTGAAGTCGAACCACTGGTCCTTCGGGACCAACCGCATCAGGTCCTGCTCGATCCTGTCGGCGTTCTTCTGCTCGCTGAACCCCAGCCGATGGGCCAGCCGGTTCACGTGGGTGTCGACCGCGATCCCCTCGACGATGCCGAACGAGTTCCCGAGCACGATGTTCGCGGTCTTCCGCGCCACGCCGCGCAGCGTGATCAGGTCCTCCATCGTCCCGGGGACCTCCCCGCCGTACACCTCGACGATCCGCCGGCACGCTTCGCGGATCGAGATCGCCTTCTGGTTGAAGAACCCGGTCGCGTGGATGTCCGCCTTGAGCTCGTCCTCGGGGACGCGCAGGTAGTCCTCGGCGGTCCGGTACTTCTGGAACAGCGTCTCGGTGACCCGATTCACCGTCTCGTCGGTGGACTGCGCCGACAGGACCGTCGCGACCAGGCACTCGAGCGGGTTCGTGAAGTGGAGCGCGACCTTCGCATCGGGGTACGCCTCGGAGAGGCGCCGGACGATCTCGGGCGCGCGCTCCTCGATCGGATCGTCGCGCCTGAGCTGCTCGTTCGCGGGCACGGCCCGGATGCTACTCGGACGTCACCGAAGGCTTCGAGGAGTCGTTCACGACGAGCGTGAACACGTCGGGGCGGCTGTAGTGGCCGACCGGATCGAACTTGTACCGCGCCGCCCTCGCGACCTCGGCATCCGCCTCGGCGGTGAGGATGCCCTCTTCCTTCACGAGCGGGCCCGCCAGGAGCTGACCCTCGGGATCGACGATCGCGGACCACCCGGGATTCGCCCAGTCCTCCTCGCCGCCCCAGAGCTCTCGCCCCGGGATGTCGTGGGGGATGTCGGAGCCGCGGAGCAGCGTGCACACGCCGATCACGTAGACGCGTCCCTCCCGCGCGATGTGCCGGAGGTTCGCGATCCAGTTCTCGTCGTTGTCCCACGTGGGCGCCGTCCAGATGTCGACGCCCTTCCCGTAGATGGCGGTGCGGGCGAGCGGCATCAGGTTCTCCCAGCAGATCAACCCGCCGACCCGCCCGAAGGGCGTCTCGACGGGGTCGAGGTCGGACCCGTCGCCGAAACCCCACACCAACCGCTCGCCGCCGGTCGGCATCAGCTTCCGATGCTTCCGCACGATCTCACCGTCGGGGCCGAACAGCAGCTGCGCGTTGTAGATCGTGCCACCGTCGAGCTCGTTCACGCCGACGGACAGGTACGCCTCGGCCCGCTTCGCCGCCTTCCCGAGCTCTTCGGTTGCGGAGGATGGCACCTCGACCGACTGCTCCCGGAGGCGTGCAGTGAGCGCCTCGAACGGGCCGTCCCACGCCGTGGCGCGCCACACCCAGTCCGGATAGGCCGGGATGAACGTCTCGGGAAACACGATCAAGCGCGCCCCCATGCCGGCGGCCTCCTTCGTGAGGCGCACCACCTTCTGCACCGTGGCATCTCGATCGAGGAACTCCGACGTGGCTTGTACGGCGGCGACGGTGACCGTCTCCATCAAACGACCGTTGCGTTCGGATCGAGGGCCGGGTCGCCGTCGGGCAGCACATCGACGGCCCAGCCCGCGCGCTTCCAGGAGGGCACGGGTGTCTCACAGTTCTCCCGCGGCACGAAGGCCGACGCCTGGACCTTCTGATAGCGATGCACGTACCTCGGACAGTTCGGGAAGATCTCCCGCGCCCGAACGCGGATCACGAACTGTGCCTCCGGCCACCACGATCGCAGCTCGTCGTCGAAGTTCACCGAGGCCTCGCCGTTCACCCGCATCCGATCACGTCCCCCGAAGTCCATGAACAGGATCCCCACATGGGGGTTCTTCAGCAGGTTGCCCATCGACAGGTACATCCCGTTGCCGTTGTAGTTCGGGAACGCGAGGGTGCGCTCATCGACGACGCGGATGAACCCGGGGTCGCCGCCCTTGTAGCTGACGTTCGGCTTGCCGTCCTGGTCGGCGGTGGCGAGGAAGAACATGTCTCTCGAGTCGACGAACGCCCGGTCGCGCTCCGTGAACGTCTCGTGCACCAACACGTCTTCGATGCGGTCGGCGAGCCGGCGCGTGTCGAAACGATCCTGCAGCTCCCGATTGCCCTCGTGGTACATCTCCTCCATCGATGCCACCCCCTCAGATCAGCGCGAGGTCGAAGTGCTCACCGTCCCGGTAGATCGTCCACGTGCCGTCGATCAGCACGTGGATGCCGCTCTCGCCGATGACCTCCCAGGCTGAGCCGTCCCCGACCATCGCCGTGTCCTCGTCCAAGCCGATGAACGTGTATCCCTCGGGCGCTGCGCTGACGAGGAATTCCGAGGCCCCCGCCATCCATGTGTCGACGATGTCCCAGTGCGGCGCGAACACCGTCCGCGGCACGAGGTTCAGTCCCGGCTTGAAGACCTGTTCCACATCCGTGGAGTCACTGTCGAACGTGATCTCGTTCAGACAGGCGACCCCTGCACTGCAGCCCGCGTAGGCCATGCCTCGATCGAGCTGCTTCAGGAGGGCGTCGAGGAAGTCGCTCTCGGCGAGCGTCGCGGAGAGAAACGCGGGGTTCCCGCCCGAGAAGTACACGGCGGAAGCGCCCTCGAGCCGCTCGATCAGGCGCGGGTCGTCGGTGTCCTCCTTCGTCTTGAGCTCGAGCACCTCGGCGGAGATGTCCAGGCGCGAGAAGTGTGCGAGACCGAGCGACCCCCAGCGCTCGAAGACGTCCTTGCCCTCAGGTGCGGACGCGACGGGCAGGATCAGCACACGGCCGTCACCGTCCGCCTCCTCGACCAGGCGCCGGTCGACCGGCTCGGACCACGGCTGGAACTCCCCCGAGCCGAGCAGCGACCACCAGGTCATCGCAGCGCCTGGGGACGGAGCTCGACGTCGAGCTTCGCGCCGAGCTCCGACGCGACATCGAGCAGCGCGTCCATGTCCTCGGCCTCCGTCCGGTAGTTCACGATGCACGACCGGAGGCAGAAGCTCTCGCCGAGCACGGCGTTCGAGCAGTACACGCGGCCGTCCAGCTGGATCTCCGTCATCAGCCGGTTGTTCAACAGGTCGAGGTACGCATCTCGATCCGGCTCTCCTGCTCTGGCGCCCGATGCCGAGAGGTCCGCCGGCACGTAGCGGAAGCATGTGATCGACAAGCCCACCGGCGTCATCAACTCGAACTCGTCCGACTCCTCCGCCCGAGCGCCGAGGTAGCGAGCGAGGGCGGCGTCGTGAGAGATCCGGCGCCCGTAGGCCGTCCGGCCGTGCGCGAGGAGCGACACCCACACCTTCAGCGCCCAGAAGCCCCGGCTGAAGTTGGGCGAGTTCCGTCCGAGGTCGATGCCCCAGTCCGTGTGCTCCTCGTCCTTGACCACGTAGGCGACGTAATCGACGTCGAACGCTCGGCGCATCAGCTCCATGTCCCGGACGACCACGCAGCCGCCCGATTGCGGCGTGTACAGCCACTTGTGCGGGTCGAACGCCACGGAGTCCGCGCGCTCGATGCCGGCGAACAGAGGACGCAGGTCGTCGGCGAGCATGGCCGGTCCGCCGTACGCGGCGTCGACGTGGAACCAGAGATCCTCGTCGCGGCACACGTCGGCGATCTCCTCGAGCGGATCCACGACGCCCGTGGAGACCGTTCCGCCGTTCGCCACCACCGCGATCGGGTGGATGCCGGCCGCGCGATCCTCGGCGATCGCCGCGCGGAGCTCGTCCACGCGGATCCGGTAGCCGTCGTCCACGGCGACCTTCCTGACGTTGCCCGACCCGATGCCCAGCATGTCCGCGCCGCGGATCGACACGATGTGCGTCTCGGTCGAGACGTACAGGCCGAGCGCGGGACCGGCGCCGACGCCGTCCTTCCGGATGTCCCAGCCTGCCTTCGCATCGCGCGCCACCTTCAGCGCGATGAAATTGGCCATCGCTCCGCCCGAGGTCAGCGCGCCACCGGACCCGACGGGCAAACCGAAGATCTGCTGCGCGAACCATCGGGTGAACGCCAGCTCGATCTCGGTCCCCGACGGTGCGAGGCGCCACCCACCGGTGTTCATGTTCAGGCCCGAGGCGAGCAGGTCGGCGGCCGCGCCCGGCACCGTCCCCGCGCCCGAGATGTAGGCGTAGAACCGCGGATGTCCCAGATAGCCGGAATAGTCGAACGTCATCGTCCGCAGGTATTCGAGGATCTCGTCCTCGGGCATCGGCTCGTCGGGTACGGGGATCGCGACGGCGTCGCGGACCTCCTGAACCCCCCACCCCCGCGAGACCGGGAGATCGCGCAGCCGGGTGAGCAACTCCTCGTAGATGTCGGCGACGCCGTCGGTGAACGCACGGGCGCGCTTCGCGTCCCAGTCGAGGTCCCGGACGGGCTCGGGCCGCTCGACCATCACGCTCCCTTCGTAGCCGCCACCACGAACGCCTCCTTCGACATGAACCGGCGGAACCCTTCGTCGCCGAAGACCTCGTACAGCGCCTCGATCTGACTCGCGTGCTCCTTGATCGACGCGACCTTCTGGTCGAGGAACGGACCTTCGACGTCGTGATGGAGATCGACGGCCTCGTCCGCGACGACGTTCGGGGTGCCGGGCCGGAAGATGTCGAACGGCGCGAGCTTCTCGAGCCACTCCTCGGCCAGGCTCTTCGGGAAGACCGCGTGGAACAGGCGGGCGCCGGCCCTCGCCACGGTCTCGAAGGCCTCGCCGGCCCAGCGAGACACGTCTTGATGCGCCACGTGGCCGGTCATCCCCTCGGGCCCGAACGTGAGGACCGTGTCGGGATCGACCTCCTCCATGATCCGGCGCACCTGCTCGGCGCCGGCCTGATCCAGACCGGTGTCCATGTCGATGTCCACCGGGCCCTCGAGGAAGTGATGCTCCTGCACGCCGAGGACGTCCAGGCTGCGGAGGAGCTCGTTCGTCCGAACGTCGCCCATCGACTCCGGTGGCCACCGCTCCTCGTCCATCGACCCGCCCTCACCCCGCGTGGCGGTGACGTCGACGACGCGCTGGCCACCCACCACGGCGGCAGCCATCAGCCCGGCGGACAGGTAGATGTCGTCGTCGGGATGCGCCCAGACACCGAGGATCGTCCCGAGTTCGGCCACGGCGATCATGCGGACGGATGCTAGCCGGGCAACGGGTGATGCGGCTAGAGCGGTCCCGCTAGGGGCTCGCGGTGCGGATCCGTTCGCGGATCCGCTCGGCCAATCCCTCCGGGAGCACCTCGCCGCGACACTTCGTCGCGATCAGGAGCTTCATGTGCTTCTTGAACTCGGCGTGGTCGTTGCAGTCGGTGCAGCCGGCGAGGTGCGCCTCGACCTGGACCGTGAGCTCACGGAGACACTCGCCGTCGACGTAGCGCTCGACCTCGCGAAGCGTCTCATCGCACCCCATGTCGCCTTTCTCACCCATCGACGAGTCCTCGCTCCTTGGCTACGCCGTACAACGCGCGCTCCAGGGCTTTCCTTCCCCGGTGCAGTCGCGACATCACCGTTCCGATCGGCACGTCCGTGATCTCCGCGATCTCCTTGTAGGAGAAGCCTTCCACATCTGCCAGGAGCACGGCCATCCGGAAATTCTCGGGGATCGACTCGAGAGCCGCCTTCACGTCGGCGTCGGGGATCTGCTCGAGCACGTCCTCCTCGGCCGAGCGCTCAACGCTCTTGGCGCCCAGCCGGTCGAACAGGAACCATTCGTCGATGTCGTCGGGACCCTCGACGGTCTTCGGCTCGCGCTGCTTCTTCCGGTAGATGTTGATGAATGAGTTCGTGAGGATGCGGTACAGCCATGCCTTGAGGTTCGTACCCTCCCGGAACGACGCGAAGCCCCGATAGGCGCGGAGCGTCGTCTCCTGCAGCAGATCCTCCGCGTCGGCAGGGTTCCTCGTCATCCGGAGGGCAGCCCCATAGAGGCCGGGGAGCAGCGGGAGCACGTCTCGGTCGAACCGGTCCAGGAGATCCTGGTCGGCCGGTGCAGGCACCCTGCTCGCGTTCGCCATCCGAAGACCAGTATCCCTGTTGCGCCGCCCTGCGCCTTCGTCGGTCGTCACAACTACAAGGCGGTGGGAAGATTGGGCCATGCCCGAGCAAGACCGCAAACCCTTCGGACGCCGCCCCGTTCCGGGCTCAGCACAGCCACGGCCGCGATCGGCACTGGTCGTCGTGCTCGTGGTGGCCGCCTCACTGGTGCTGTTCAACACGTTCCTCACGCAGGCGGCCTCCACCCCCGTGCCGTTCTCGGAGTTCCGGAGGGCGATCGACAACGGCGACCTCGTGAAGAGCGAGCCGGTCACGATCACGACCACCACGATCAGGGGTGTGGTCCGAACCGCCGAGGGCGATGAGGCCTACGTGGCGACGATCCCGCCCGGGTACGTCCCCACCGATCTCGTCGACGACCTCAGCGCCCGGGGCTACGAGGTCGACGGTCAGCAGCCGAACGCGCTCACCGGCTTCCTCCTCCAGATGGTCCTGTTCATCGCGCTCTTCGGCGGTCTCTACTACTTCCTCTTCCGCCGGATCGGCGGAGGCGCGACCTCCGCTCTCAACCTCGGGCGCAACAAGGTCAAGATCTACGACCGCAAGGAGATGAAGACGTCCTTCACGGATGTCGCCGGCGTCGACGAGGCGAAGGAGGAGCTCCGCGAGATCGTCGACTTCCTGAAGAACCCGAAGAAGTATCAGCGACTCGGTGGCCGGATCCCCAAGGGCGTCCTGTTGCTCGGTCCGCCCGGATGCGGGAAGACGCTGCTCGCCCGCGCGGTCGCAGGCGAGGCCAACGTCCCCTTCTTCTTCATGTCGGGCTCGGAGTTCGTCGAGATGTTCGTGGGGCTCGGCGCCGCTCGCGTCCGCGAGCTGTTCCAGCAGGCGAAGGAGAAGGCGCCGGCGCTGGTGTTCCTCGACGAGATCGACACGATCGGCAAAGGCCGCGCCGGCCCGATGAGCGGCAGCTTCGGGGGCCACGACGAGCGTGAGCAGACCCTGAACCAGCTGCTCGTTGAGATGGACGGTTTCGATGCCTCCAAGGGAGTGATCATCATGGCGGCCACCAACCGGCCGGACGTCCTGGATCCGGCGCTGATCCGGCCGGGTCGGTTCGACCGCCAGGTGGTCGTGGATCTCCCCGACCTGAACGGACGCGAGGAGATCCTCCGCGTGCACGCCCGCGGCGTGGCGCTGGATCCCTCCGTCGACCTGAACACGATCGCCGCGCGGACGCCGGGATTCACCGGGGCAGACCTCGAGAACGTCGTGAACGAGGCGGCGCTGCTCGCGGCCCGCCGCGAGAAGAACGCGGTCTCGATGGAGGAGCTCGAAGAGGCGATCGATCGGGCGACCGCGGGCCTCGAGCGGAAGTCACGCGTGGTCTCCGACTCGCAGAAGGAGCGGGTTGCCGTACACGAGATGGGCCACGCGCTCGTCGCGCTCAACTGTGACGAGATCGATCCCTTGCACCGCGTGACGATCATCCCGCGCGGCGCGGCGGCGCTCGGGATCACGATGACGAGGCCGCTCGAAGATCGGTACGTGGTGACCGAGCCGCAGCTGAAGGATCAGATGGCGTTCGCGATGGGCGGTCAGGCGGCGGAGGAGATCTACTTCGACGGCGTGATCTCCACCGGCGCGCAGAACGACCTCGAGAAGGCCACGGATCTCGCGCGCGCGATGGTCTCCCAATTCGGGATGAGCGACGAGGTCGGCCCCCTTTCCCTGGGCCGCCCGGATCCCAACGGCTGGATGCCCGGGTCGGTGCCCAAGGTGAGCGCCCACACGTCGGAGTTGATCGACAAAGAGGTCCGGCGGCTCCTGGAGGAGGCCCGCGGACGCGCGGCCAAGATCCTGAACGAGAACCGTGACCTGCTGAACAGGCTGGCGGCGCTGCTGATCGCGACCGAGGTGATCGACGGGGACGAGTTGAAGGCCTATGTCGAGGGGACGAAGCCGATCCCCGACCCCGCCACGATCAGGCCGATCCCCCAGCCCGCGGCGACCGAGGAGCGGGCCCCGGCCGAGCCGACACCGGTGGCACGCGCGGTCTCGATGCCACCTGCCCCGCCGATGCCCGCGACCGACTAGCCGTCGGTCTCGTCGTGGTCGTGGCGATCGTGATGGTGATGCGGCCGCTCGCCCTCAGGGAGCGGATCAACGAGCAGGTCCCACCGATCGCGGAACCGGTCGAGGAATCGGTAGAAATTCCTCTTGGACCATCGAGCACGATCCTCCGGTCTCGTCTCGAACCACATCCGATGGTCATGCTTCGTGACGGGGACGTCCACGATCGTGGCGCGGCGATCGAGGTTCTTCACTCGGAACGAGAACTCGATGTCGGCCGTCCGGTACCAGCGGAACTTCTCGTCGAAGAACCCCACTTCGACGAGCGTCTCTCGGCGGAGCGCCATCAGGTAGCCCTCGATCGCGTCGACGTCCCCCGTGCGTGCCTCGTCGAACTGCCGCAGGTCGTGGGTCACGATCCCGAAGGGTCCGCACACGCCCACCCCCGGATCCTCCAGCGCCTCCTCGAGCGGCTCGAACACGTCGCCTGTGGGCTCGACCGAGCCGTCGGCCATCAGCACGATCCGTCCGCGGGTGCGCCGGATGCCGGCGTTCCGCGCCGCCGCCCAGCCGGTGGCCTGCTCCAACCACACGACGTCGACACCCTCGCCCCAGGCCGTCGGATCCCGGTCGGTCACATCCGCCACCACGTACTGCACCGACCGGCCGCCCTCGTGCGCGCGGAAGGCGGCGATCGCCCGCTCGATGTCCTCGTGCCAGCCCTCACAGACCCAGTGGACGGTCGCATCCATGTCGGGCACGTCCTGCAAGATCGAAGGGACCTCGACGGCACGACGCCGCGCCGGGAGCTCCGGCTCGCTGCCTGAGGTCGGCTCCAGTCGGTAGCCGCCGGGGTCGTCCACCACGGTCCAGCCGGAGCCGGCGATCCGGTCGCGGAGGGCGTCGGCGGCCGCGAAGTCCCGCGAACTCCGCGCGTCTGCCCGCTCCTCCGCCAGCCGGACGACCTCTTCGGGTGCGTCAGGCATCGTCGTGCCTCCGGATGAAGTCGAGTACCGCCGCGTCCGCCTTTCCGGCCTGCTCGGAGTGGTAGAGGTGGCCGGCGCCCTCGAGCAGGAGCAGCTCCGCCTCCGGGATCCGCCCTGCCAGGAGCTCCGCGTTCTCCGGTGCGATCGCCTGGTCCTCGGTGCCGTGCACGACGAGCGTGGGAACTCGGAGGTTCGGGAGGCGGTCGAAACTGTCGAACTCCTGCATCGCCTCCCATTGTCTCCGTCCGCCCTCCGGATGTTTCGGCTGGGCGGCACCCACCCTGAGATCCTCGGCCACATGCTCGGGGTGGAGGTCGGGGAAGCGGGGCGCGTACATCGATCGCCACGGCTCACCCTTGGGCACGGAGCGCCTCCCCCGCAGAACGTGTCGCGGTCCCGCGTGGGTGCACCCCAGGATCAGCGTGCGCACGCGATCGAGGTGGGCGAGTGCCAGCTCCTGGGCCACCATGCCGCCGAAGGACTGGCCGTACACGTGGGCCCGGTCCACGCCGAGCGAATCCAGCAGGGCGAGGGTGTCCTCGACGAACGTCGCCATCGTCACCGGACCGGAGGGCTCGTCGCTGTTCCCGTTGCCGCGGAAGTCGTAGGCGATGACGCGGAGCTCGCGTGCGAAGACGGGGATGTTCCGGCGCCATCCGGGGATGTCGCCGCCCATGCCTTCCAGCAGGATCAGCGGCGGGGCGAGCTCCAGCCCGTGCAGCTCGTGATACAGGCGGACGCCGCCCGGGCGGGTCAGGACCGGCATCGGCCGGGGAGGGCTATGCCGTCGCGGCTTGCGTCGCGTCGCGGAGTCGGCCCGCCATCGACTCCAGGGTCTTGACGGCGATCGACGGGTGCTCCTGGAGGAGTCCTCGGAAGACCCACTCGGTCAGGCCGAGGAGCCGGATGTCCGTCCGCGCGGTCACGGTGGCCGAACGGGGTCCCCCGTCGAGCAACGCGATCTCACCGAAGAAGTCCCCGCGGCGGAGGATCGCCATCCGCTTGCCCCCGATCGTGACCTCGGCCTCACCGTCGACGATCACGAACAATCCGACGCCGGGGTCCCCTTCGGTCGCGATCACGGTTCCCCGCGGGTGATCGACCTCCTTCACCACACCCGCGATCGCGCGGAGCTCACGGGCCGAGCACGCGGAGAACAGCGGCACCTGCCTGAGCCATTCGATGAGGACAGAGCTTCCAGCCATACGACGCTCCCTCGGGTTCGGGCCGGAGCATCGTACTCCAACTCACGGGAGAGCCCGCCCGCCTGGGTCAGCGCCACATCTCCTCCTCGTGGATGGGGACGAGGGGCACTCGAGGTTCCGCGGTCACCCGCGCCTTCGGACCTGCTCCGGCCGCTCGTACGAGCTGTCGGTTCCGGATGATCGCCCAGACGGCGAGGCAGAGCGCCACGCCCCAGAGCACGAAGCCCACGGTCCGAACGGCTCCGGCGATCCTGTCGGCGAGGTAGACCTTGTCGAAGAAGCCGACGCCCAGGATCCGTTCCCAGTCGCCGGCCGCATCCGGCTCGGTGGCTCCGAGAAGTGCCAACCGACCGTCGTCCGCGTCGCCGATGTAGGTGGCCGCGCTGGCCAGGGCGCTCGCCGCCCATCCCCAGGCGACGGCCGTGGACCGGAGGTCGCGCTTGCGGAGGAGGAAGTACGCGCCGACCGCGAACGGGAACATGACCTCGAAACCGGATCCCATGATCAGCATCGTGAGCTCTCCGAACGGCCGGAAGAGGACATGACCGACCTCGTGCACGGCGATGTTGAGATACACGAAGACGGGCGTCTGATCGCCCCTGACGAGGGCGAACCAGCCCCAGACCGCGATGAGCAGGAGCGCGCCAGCCGCCTTGGCGACGTTCAGACGCCGTTGGATGTCGTCGGGGAGCTGAACCGGTGGGAAAGAGTCCATCTCGGTCGTCATCGGCAGCGACGGGGACGGAGATGAGAACGGGCGGTTGCTCTCCCATCCCGCTCACGCGACGATGCGTCCGATCCACCTCCATGTCCCCGAGCCGTTCGATCTCGAGCTGCCCGATCCTCGACCAATGCCTGATCGTCGCGGCATCCACGTCGACCAGCTCCGCGGCTGCCTCGATCGTGACGGACGCCTTCTCCCCTATCGCTGCGATCTCGTTCTCACTCGACATCAGGCAACCCGATCAGCCTCCGACATCCGGGACATCGGGCATGAGGTCACGGCCTGTCGCTCGACCATCGGAGATGCGGATGACTCGCCCGGTCTCGTCGCCTACGAGGAGGCATCGTCCGGAGGGTGCGCGCCCAGCGAGGATCCTCCGATGCCGACGCTTCCTACGATGCTGGAGCACGATCGGAAGCAAAGGGGTGGTCGGTCGGCAGGCGCCGGGAAGCTCAAGTGGCTCGGACCGTTCGTGTCGCTCGCTGTGCCAGGTGGTGACCAAGGAAGAAGATGAACAGAGCATTGAGCACGTGGAGCCCCCGAAGCCAGCGTGGGTCAAGCTGCGCGTCGGCGAAGAGCGGCTGCAGGAAGACGAGCACGATGAGCCCGACGGTCGGGGCGATGACGCTTCGCCCCATGCGGCCGACGATCGCAGCGATGAGCATCAGGATCGGCACGAGGTGGAGGACGACGAAGCCCCACTGCCGGTGCAGCTCCATGCTCTGGCCCCCCAGGACTCCGAGGCCAGCGAGGAGGAACTGGATCGCAACCGCGAGGACGAACAGCCAGGCAAGCCCGACGAGGATCTTGCGCCCTACGTTCATGGAATGGGTCCTCCGCAGATCGGGTGGGTTGGGCCGCGCCACACTGACAGACGGACCGACCCTCCACAAGCCGGAAGACGCATGCCGTACCGGTTGAGCTCCGATGGATCGCCGCACCGCTGGGACACTCGGGCACGAGCGGAGCGGGCGGGCTGGTCTGGCGGGTGCCGTGGCGCCACCGCATCACCGTGCGGGACTACGCACGAGATCGCGGCCGGCGGGCGCTGGCCCCTTTCGACGACGGAGGCGCGAAGATCAAGCGACTCGAGAGCGGTGTGGACGCAACGCCCAGACCCACGCCCGAGGCAAGGCTTGGGCAGCAGGATCGAACAGCACGTCTTCGTTGCTGAGCGAGGCGTCGGGCATCCAACGACCGTCGCACCAGTACCGGGGCGGTGAATGCGGCGATCGAAGATCGACCTCGAAGATGCGGCCGGAGAGTGTGACCTGGACCATCCGTTGACCTCCTCACCCGACGGGCTTCGGCGTCTCGTCTTTCGTCCATCTCGACCATACCCTCGAACGGTTCGGGCAACGCGGCTCGTGAGCGGAACGAGCCGAAGGTCTCAGATCGGCCAAAGACCTAGGGCTGTTGCGTTCACGGTTGCACTCGCTAACGATCCAGCCTCGACGCAGAGCGACCGTGGCGGGATCTCGAGCTTGTTGTGCTGCTCCGCGGAGCGGAGCTTCTCGAGGAGCGGCTTCGCTTCGCCGAACGGTCCCCGGTACAAAGCGACGTACTTGAGCTTCTCGAAGGCGGCCGCCGTCTCCCCTGGAGTGCCAAAGATCATCGAGATCACCTCGGATCGTCGCCGATCATCAGCTAGGTGGCGCCTGCGTGCGCGAGTGTTCGGAATGTACCTGGGGCGATGCTGCAAGCAGAGAGCAGCTGAGGCGTCTTCGGCGAGTCGGATGACCTTGAGGACGCAGTGATCGGGGTCAGTCTTGACCGGGGGAAGCGGAGGGCTCGACGTTGCGCACTTCGAGTTCTTTCACGAGCCGTTGAAGGTAGTCCCGTCCCTGCGGCGTGAACCCGTTGGCGTAGAGGTAGATCCCTGCCGGATCCATGCACCACTGGATCACCCCATCCTGTGGATTCTTATCAACGGTCTGCCTTGCGGGATCACACTGAGACCGAAGATCGAGGATGACATCCTTGCTGCTTATGAAGAGCGAGGCAGCGTCCCGCCATGGATGGAGGACGAGCGGACGGCGGCCATCCAGGACCAGGAGACCCTCCCGCGTTTCGAACCCGTCCAGGTTCTCCGCAAGCATCGCGAGGTCCCCCTCGATCTGCCTCGACCACGTACAGGGGACGAGCGCGCTCCAGGAGCCGAACCGATACACGAGGTAGTTGTACGGCTCGTTGTCCCTGGTGCCCTCCCACAGGGCCACGACGGTATCGTCCTGCCTGAGGTGCTCGGCGAGCGGCTCGGAACCTCTGATCCAGCCCACAAGAGGGTCGTGCCGGGTGGCGTGCACCGTCGATCCGCATGCCTCAGGTCCGCCCTCGCTGTACGTGTCGGGATACACGCTGAGCTCTTCGAGCCGAAGATCGGGCGGATAGACGATCTCGGCGGTCGTCCCGTCTGGGAACGTGACCGGCATGACGGTGCGATCTCCTTCCCGATACGTGGGTGGCGCCCACCGCTCAGACTCGGCGAGGTAGCTCGGGGATGGTGAACGGCTCGCAGAGCTCTCGCTCGGATCGAGTGAGCGTTCTGCCCGCGGTTCGACGGGCGATGCGCATGAGCTGGCCCCCTGAAGGAGAAGGACCAAGGCGATCCATGCGGTTGCGGGTCGAGCCTGACGCATCGGCTTCGAGAGTGGACGGGCACGCGGACCGGATAGTTCCGTCACTCCTCTCGGTGCGCCCGGAACGCTTCGACGAGTCGTGGCCGCACGATTTCGCCTCGCTCGTCCTCGAGGTCCATCAGGAGCTCGGCCAGCCACGCGGCGTCGTCCCGGATGCGTAGCCGACCGATCAGCGCCGCCCGGTCGGCATCCGACCGCTCGAGGATCTCGAGCAGCTCCAGCGCCCCGGGTTCGCCGAGTGCGGCGACCACACGCTCGCCGATCCCTTCTGGCACTTCCGCTACCGGCTCGGCCGCGGTGCGAGTACCGGCCCGAGATCTGTGTTGGCTATGCGGGGCTCGAAGTCGCGCTCGACGGCTCCGACCGTCGACTCGTCGAAGAACCCCCCGAGCCGCCGGCGGAATTCCTCCTCGGTCAGGCCGATGGCGGGGATCGATACGGTGGGGTAGGTCCCCCGACGGGCGAACCACGCTGGTGGTATGCCTTCTCCAGGAGCGTCAAACCTCGCGCTGCCCCACTCGAACCAGACCTTCCATTCGCCGAACACTGTCGCATAGCCCTCGGACGACGACGACGGTTCCTGGCCGCGATCCTCGGTGTCTGTCATCCTCGGCGTTTCTGGCACTCGTTCGGCGACCTTCTTGCGGTACTCGGGTAGGTGCACCTGAGCCAACGCGTCGAGCGCCGTTGCAGTGAGGGTAGCCAGCCTCACGAGGTTGGCTTCGTCCTGTTCGGTGAATTCCCCATCCAGCCGGTCGGATGCTTGGATGGATCCGTAGTTCACGCCGTCGGATCCGATCAGCGGGACCGCCAGCCAGCCCCGCATCGGAGGATGGTCGTCGACCTCGTCGCTGAAGTTCCGCCACTCGGGATGAGCCCGCAGCTCCGAGTCCGTCAATCGCAGCGGCCGGTCCACCTTGTGGGCATATGCATGGATCCCCACACCCTTCGCCGGTGTGCGATAGTCCGCCCAAGCTGCGTACTTCTCCGAGAGCGAGAAGTACTTCCGAGCGTGCGGCCACCCTTCGCCGATCAGCTGCGTCGCGGCGCCCTGATGCGCTCGGGTGATGACCCTCGCGAGTTCGGCCGCCTGCGCGAGGACTGGATCCGCGGCGAGCATGAAGGAACTCAGTTCGGGGGGGACGTCCGGAGACGGAGGCGTACTCGCGTCGTGATAGGCATCGAGGAACTGCTCACCGCTCAAGGCAACGACCTCCTGGGCGCCGAGAGCGATCTGCTCCGACCGACCAGCCCGCCCGCGTCCGATCCTGCTCGAGCATCTTCGGGAGCGTCGCCATCCGAGAACCGTAGGCCATCGGGGAGAAAGTGAGAAGCCGCCGGAACCCGAAGGCCCCAGCGGCTTCTCGACGCGGAACCTACCGGCGTGGCGGCTACCTGTCAAGCCGGAGGCGCCACGAGGTCTCAGGCCATCCGTACATCTTGTCTGGACTTGCTCACCCCAAGAGCTCTCAGTGGTGGATTCTCGAAGCGCAGGGCTGGAGGCAATAGTGGACGAAGAAGGCACGTCGTCAGATAACTCCTCCCCCTTGGCTCGCCGGAGTCAGCTTCGATCCCTCCGCCGCCGCCGATGCCGGGTCATCACACCGATCGGACTCCACGGCGCTCGTCACTCGTACGCCGAGCTCGCGCTTGGTGCCGGCGTCCGATCAGACGTAGTCAGCCGCAACCTCGGTCACGCATCCATCGCTTTCACGGGCGACCCGGTACTGCCACGACGGCGACGCGGCGGCGGGCGAGGCAGCCGAGATCGTGGGGCGCGCGATCGGGGCTCGTGGGGAAGTATCGGGGAAATAGGAAGGGACCGGAATCGCCGGCCCCTTCCGTTTCCTCTGGTAGATCTCGTCGCGGGGACAGGATTTGAACCTGTGACCTCTGGGTTATGAGCCCAGCGAGCTACCAGACTGCTCCACCCCGCATCCCTAGGATAGCGACGCGAGCGGGAGATGACAGGTAAGCGGTGGAGTGCATCGACGCGCATCCATGGGCCTCGGAGCTAGCCTCGCGTCATGCCCGAGCCGCTGCATCCCGAAGCCGGCGCAGGTCCAAGTGGTGTGGAGCGGCGCCACGGCCGAGAGATGGCCATCGCTCGATGGCGGCAGCGGCTCTCCGATCGCGACGCGTTCCTGGAGTCATCGCTCGAGCCGGGAGAACGGGTGATCGCGCGGCAGGCCTCTCGCCCGTTCGTCACGGATCGGCGGATCCTCAGTGCGCGGCACCTTCGGGATCCGTCGAGAGGGCGCTCCTGGGTCCTCGATCCGCTGGCGTTCGATCAGATCGTTGGATGGTCCAGAGGCGACCTCCATGATGGCCGCCCCATCCTCCGGCTCACCCATCATCCCCTGACGAGGATCACGTGGGTCCCCCCGCGAAGGTTCCTGTGGTGGACGTGGGGAAACGCGGTGGGTCCCGTGGTGGAGACGACCACCACCCTCGCGTTCGGGAGGCGCACGAATCCGGTCTTCCGGGCGATCGCCGCGGAGCTCGACCGCCGCAACGTCCCCGAGGGCCCGTCGTTCGTGGTTCGACCGGCCGGCACTCGCGCCCAGCGGACGAAGGAGTCGCGTAGACCTCTCGGGGTCTACACGCGCGTAGGCCGCATCGGTCGCCTATGGCATGGAGCACCACTCTCGTTCTGAGGGGTCGAGCTCGCGTCTCCCCTCCGGTCGTTGAGCTGGATCGTGGTCGCGGTGCTCGCGTCGCGCACATCACCGTGGCTCGTCCTGCCGCCGATCGTTGCGAGCGAGTTGATGTGGATCGTCGTGATGCGATGGTCGTCGCCCGGCCGACGCACCGCGCATCCCGCCGATGTGGATCCCGCAGATCAGCCGGTGCCGTAGATGAACCACGAGGACTGGCCGTCCGAAGGGATCGTCGCGAGGGGCGACGCCCCCTCCGGCACGGCCGGCTGCTGCGCCCGGTGAAGGACCAGGAACGGCCGGACGCCGTCACGCTCGAGCCGGGCCGCTCGCTCCGGCCACACCCGAACGACGTTGCCGATCGGGGCCGCGCGGCAGCCGGCGGTGTACCCCACGATCGGGAAGCTGGCCTCGCTGTACACCAGGCACGGCTCCCGCCCGGCGAGCGCGCGGACACGGGACCCGGCCAGGCGCGCGGTGGCCCGCTGCTGCTCGACGTCCACCGCGACCCTCATGGCGATCCCTATCTGGAGGAACGCCCACCCGAAGACGAGGGTCGAGGCTGCCACGACGACGACCCATCGGCCCTTCCGGGCCGGGCGTTGGTCTCGAGCCCGATCCACGATCCACACCGACCCCAGCCCGGCGGGGATCGCCAGCAGGGCCAGAGCCGGAAGCAGGAACCGGGGTGCCTGTGCGTCGGTGAACACGATGTACTCGGCCGCGAGCGCGGCACCCGTCGCGGTCGGCAAGACCAGCGACGGGAGGAGACGGGCGCCCGCGGCCCCGCGGATCCCCACGATCACGAGCGCCGTCATGCCCAGGAGCCAGAGGATCCCGGACGCGGGGATATGCGGCTCGGCGACCGGGCCGATCGAGGGACCGTCGCTCAGGGCGAGGTACTGCTGGACGTTCTCGAGCAAGGCCCAGTGACCGGTGTGGCCGAGCCGTGCTGCGGCCGCGAAGGCCTTGGCCGGGGAGCCGAAACGACCGATCATCTCGATGAGCCAGGGCATCCACCCCGCAACGAGTCCGAGCACGATGTGCACGGTCCATGCGATCGTCGCTCGTCGCAACGCGATCGGCAGGAGGATGAGCGCCGCCGCGAGGACGACCGCATCGAGGGGTCGAAGCAGGGCGGCGACGGCGACGAGCCCTCCTGCCAGGAGCTCGTCGTACCGACCCTCGCCGGTCATCAGCCGGCGGGCGAGGATGGCAGTCGCCGCGACGCCCGCGAGGGCGACCCACAGGTTCGGCATCAACTCGGATCCGTAGAAGAGCGCCGGCCAGGCTCCCGCGAACAACACGGCCGCCGCGACCGCGCCCAGTCCGATCACCTTCGCCCACGATCGGAACGCCGCAGCCATCGCCACCGCGGAGGCGACGACGAGGAACAGCCGCAGGTGCACGAGGGAGCCGCCGAGCTGCAACACGGGGGCCGCTAGGAACGTGATGCCACGCGCGCGCGATGGGACGAAGGGGAGCGCCTCGGCTCCGGGAGCCACCTGGGATAGGTAGATCGCCTCGTCCCAGCTCGGCGGGCGGTCGAGCGAGAATGCGAGGAGCTGGGCGACGAGGGACGCGAGCCCAACGACCATGAGCAGCCGCCGTGCGAGGGCGATCTCGTCATCCTTCGGCCGATCCATGCGCCGCCATCCTGCCGCACCTCGTGCGCGGCTGCGGTAGCCTTCGGATCATGCGTGTGCCCAGCCCCTTCGGCTGACCTCACCCAGGAGCCCTCGCCTCGGTCGCGATCTTCCTCGCGATCGAGTTCACGGACGAGTTGGTGTTCGGCCTTCGGGAAGCTGCGTGGCCACTGATCCGTCGGGAGCTCTCGCTCTCCTACTTCCAGGTAGGGCTCCTGCTGTCGATCCCCGGGATCCTCAGCACGGTCGTCGAGCCGGGCCTCGCCCTCCTCTCCGACGTCGGATGGCGCCGCCGGGTGGTGCTGGGCGGTGGTGTCACGTTCATCCTGGCGCTATTCGGAACGGCGGCGGCACCGGGGTTCGGTTTCCTGTTGGCCGCGACCTGCCTGCTGTTCCCAGCGTCCGGCGCGTTCGTGAGCCTCGCCCAAGCGACGTGGATGGACCTCGAGCCGGCATCGACCGAGCGGAACATGGCGAGATGGGTGGTCGCCGGTTCCGTGGGTGGCATCGTGGGCCCGCTCCTCCTCGTCGGCGTCGTCGGGGTCGGATCCGGCTGGCGCGGGGCGACGGTGATCGCTGCGCTGATGACGGTTCCCGTCCTCCTGTCCGCGCGACGTCTTCGCTTCCCCCCGCCCCACCCCGAAACCGCCCATCTCCGTGCGGCGGTCCGCGGCGCGATCGCCGCGCTCCGAGAGCGGCGGGTGCTGAGGTGGCTGACGCTGGTGCAGCTCACGGACCTCTTGGGCGACGTGTTCCTCGGGTTCTCGGCGTTGTATCTGGTCGACGCCGGAGGCGCCACACCCAGTGTCGCTGCGGTGGGTGTCGGGATCCTGTCCGTGGCCTCGCTGCTGGGTGACGCCCTCGTGATCCGGATCCTTCGGCGGATGAACGGCCTCTCGTGGCTTCGGTGGTCGGCCGTTGGCGTGCTCGCGGTCTATCCGGCGTTCCTCATGGTCGGATCCCTGGCGGGGAAGCTGATGCTGTTGCTCCCGCTCGGGCTGGTCAGGTCCGGGTGGTACGCGATCGTGCAGGCCCGGCTGTATTCGGAGCTCCCGGCCCGGGGAGGCGCCGCCGTCGCGGTCGGGGCTCCGGCCGACCTCGTCGGGGTCCTCCTTCCACTCGCGATCGCCTCCGTCGCGGAGAGGTGGGGACTGCACTCGGCGATGTGGCTCCTGCTCGCAGCGCCGATCGCACTCCTGACCCTGCTGCCGTCCGGCGTCCGGGAGGAGTCCTAGACGGCTTCCCAGCCCTCGACGACCGCGTGGTCCTTGGACTGTGGACCGGCCTGCGCGGCACCACCCGGGGAGCCGAGACCGGTCGTCTCGAACCATTCGGCGTTGACCGCCGTGAACTGCTTCCATTCGGACGGCAGGTCGTCCTCGGGGAAGATCGCGGTGACGGGGCAGACGGGCACGCACGCGTCACAGTCCACGCATTCATCCGGGTGGATGTAAAGCATCCGCGGGCCCTCGTAGATGCAGTCGACCGGGCACTCGTCCACGCATGCCTTGTCCTTGACGTCGATGCAGGGTTCCGCGATCACGTACGCCATGTCTTCATCACCCTTTCGATCGGGCCGTACCCTCGGATGCTGCGTTGGAACCCTACGACCAGACGGGGTTCGGTAGCATCGCTGCAGGATGACCGCTGCCCGCACCGTGACGTCCCTGCTCGACGGCAGCGCCGCGGGAGACGCTCCGGGCCGAACCCTCACGATCGTGAACCCTGCCCGCCTGGAGGAGACGGTCGTCGAGGCACGGCTCGGCGACGCGGCTACCTTCCTCGACGCCTGCCGGCGGGCGAAGACGGCGCAACCGACCTGGGCCGCGGTCCCCGCGCCGGTCCGAGGCAGGGCGATCCAGCAACTCGGCCGGCTCGTGGAAGACAACTTCGAGTCGCTGTCCCGGCTGATCACCCGTGAGATCGGGAAGCCCATCCGCGAGTCGCGCGGCGAGGTGCAGGAGGTCATCGACACGTGCACCTTCTTCCTCGGCGAGGGCCGCCGTCTCTACGGACAGACGGTCCCGTCCGAGATGCCGGACAAGCAGCTCTTCACGTTCCGAGTACCCGTGGGCGTCGCGGGGATCGTCACCGCGGGCAACTTCCCCGTCGCCGTCCCATCGTGGTACATCGTGCCCGCCCTGCTGTGCGGGAACACGGTGGTCTGGAAACCCGCCGAGTACACGCCCGCGACCGCCGAGGCGTTCGCCCAGCTGATCCTGCATGCCGGGCTCCCGCGAGGTGCCTTCCAGCTCGCGCTGGCGGACGGACCGCAGACGTTCGAAGGGATCGAACGCGCCCTGGAGGGCGACGTGCTCGACAAGGTCGGGTTCACCGGCTCGACCGAGGTGGGCGGCCGGATCGGGGAGCTGTGCGGCCGTCACCTGCAGTCACCGTGCCTCGAGCTCGGCGGCAAGAACCCGCTCGTGGTGATGCCCGATGCCGACCTGGACCTCGCCGTGAAAGGGGCGGTGTTCAGCGGGTTCGGGACCGCCGGCCAGCGCTGCACGTCGCTCGGCACGGCGATCGTCCATCGCGACGTCCACGACGACTTCATGGCCCGGTTCACGAAGGCCGCGACGGACGCTCCGATCGGCGATCCCACCGAGGACGTCCTGTACGGGCCGATGATCTCCGCCCGCTTCGGTGAACGGTACGAGCGGTGGCTCGAGCTGATCGGCCCGCACCACACGGTCTCCGGCTCCGAGGGCATCGGGCGCATCACGGCCGACAACCCACGGACCGGCTTCGTCGGCGATCCGGCGACCGGCCTCTACTACCACCCGGTGATCGTCGACGGCGTGACGATCGAGGACGATCTGTACCGCACCGAAACGTTCGGTCCGATCGTGGGGGTCGCCGCGTTCGACACGTTCGATCAGGCGATGGACCTCGCGAACGGGCACGGATACGGGTTGTCGAGCAGCATCTACACGAACGACCCCCTGCACGTCTTCCGTTTCCGCGACCGGATCTCGGCGGGGATGGTGAGCGTGAACAACTCCACGTCCGGCGCGGAGGCGCACCTCCCGTTCGGCGGCAACGGACGCTCCGGGAACGGGAGCCGGCAATCCGGCCTGTGGGTACTCGACCAGTTCACCCGGTGGCAGGCGATGAACTGGGACTACGCGGGGCATCTCCAGAGGGCCCAGATGGACACGGCCGAGCTGGACGCCGACCTGCGGTTCCGCCTTCCCGTCGACTAGGGCGAAGGCGACGGGGACGGCTCCCCACCCGCGCCGGCCGCGAGGAGCTCGTTGGCCTGCTCGACGAGCGCCTGCGCCCGCTCCTGTTCCGACTGGTACGTGGCCAGGTCGCCGGCCCGGAGCGCCTCATCGGCCGCGGCGAAGTGCGTCACGGCCTGCGACAACAGCCGTTCGATCTGCTGCTCGACCGTTCCTTCCCCACCGTCGGGCGGCGGCGGTTCCTCGCCCGTGAGGGCACCGGTCGAATCACCGATCGCTTCGGTCAGGGTGCGCCCCAGGGTGACGGTCGATCCGTTGACCACCAACACCAGCTCGAGCTCCGGCACCGCCGACGTCCCAGCCGCCCGTACGTAGACCGGGAGCACGTAGAGGATCGATTCCTCGATGGGGATCGTCAGCAGATCTCCGAAGAGGACCCGCGACCCGCCGGTCCCGAGGAGCGTTCGTGCCTCGGAGAATTCCTGGTCGGAGTTCACGCGGGCGAAGACCAAGCCCGGGCCGTCCACGTCACGGCCGGACGGCAGGGTGAACGCGACGAGCTCTCCGAAGCCCTCCTGGTCGGAGTTCGCGGCCATCCACCCCACCATGTTCAGGCGGTTCTCCGGCTGGAACGGGATCACGAGATGGAACCGCTCTTCGGTGTCTCCCGGCAGCCGCAGCAGTTGGTAGTTCGGGAGGAGCTTGCGCGTGCTCGCGTTCGGAGCGGGCGACGGGGAGCCGTCCGGGCCGATCACGTCGCTCTGCAACGTCGGGTCGCCCGGCACCTCCCAGAAGTCCTGCTTCCGGTAGAACGCATCCGGTTCCTCGACGTGATAGTTGGCGTACTGGAACGCCTGGGCCTGGAAGAGGTTCTCCGGGTAGCGGAAGTGTGCCGCGACCTCTTCGGGAGCTGCCTCGATCGGGGTGAACACCCCGGGGAACGCCTGGTTCCACGCCTGCATGATCGGCTCGTCCAGATCCGCGTAGTACGTCACAGACCCGTCGTAGGCATCGACGACGGCCTTCACCGAATTGCGGATGTAGTTCACGTCCTGCTGGGGAAGGAGGTTCGCGGTGACCTCCGACAAGTCGACTGACTGGGAGTAGGGGTACGCGTTCGACGTCGTGTAGGCATCCATGATCCAGACGTACCCCCCCTGGGTCACGGCCAGGTAGGGATCGTGGTCGAACGTGAGGAACGGCAGCGTCGCCTTCGCCCTATCCTCGATGTCGCGCCGGAACAGGATCCGGCTCTCGCTGTCGACCTGCCCGGAGATCAACAGATTCGCATCCTGGAAGCGCCACGCGAACAGGGCGCGACGCAGGTACCCGCCCAGCTCGATCCCGCCCTCGCCGGTGTACGTGAACGGGGTCTCCCCGGACGCGCCCTCGTAGTCGAGCTCCTCGGTCGCGGAGTTGACGACGACGAAGTCGACGTCGTCGATCTCGCCGTAGTAGATCCGTGGCTGGTCCGTGCTCGGCTCTCCGTCGGGGGGGATGTCTTCGAGCGTGAGCAGGGGGCCCCCGTCCGGCGTGGTCGAGTTCACCTGCGCCGCGACCGTCCCGAACCCGTGCGTGTAGACGAGGTGCTCGTTCTGCCAGGTGCGGGCCTGCTGGCTGATGCCGCTCTGGGTCACCTCACGCCCCGACACCATCAGCACGCGTCGCTCGCCGTCGATCTCGTAGCGGTCCACGTCCACGTCGTTGAAGTCGTAGTACTGACGGATCCGCTGGACCGACTCGAAGTTCTCCTTCAGGACGGAGGGGCGCCACAGGCGGATGTTCGCGATCGTGGCCGCGTTCGCTTCCACATCGTCGGCGGTCACGACCGGCTGGAACGTGGGGCGTTCCTCAAGCCGGATGTCGGTGAGACCGAAGGCTCGCTGGGTCCCCGCGATGTTCCGTCCGATGTACTCGCGTTCGTACTGCTGCTCGTTGGGCCTGACGCGGAACTGCTGGATGAACGCCGGGTACGCCGTACCCAGCAGGATCGACACGATCAGCAGGAGCCCGACGGCGATGATCGGCAGGCTCCACACGCGGTAGCGAGCGTTCACGAAGAACATCCCGGCGCACAGCACCGCGACGATCGCCAGGAAGGTCAGGGCGGGGAGCTGCGCCGTGACGTCGGTATACGAAGCACCCTGGACGACGCCGCGCTCGGACGTCAGCAGATCGAAGCGACCCAGGTAGTAGCCCCAGGCCTTCGCGAGCAGGACCAACCCGAGGAGCACCGACAGGTGCGCCCGCACCTGCGGGTCCACCTTGTCGCGGAGGCCGACCGCCTGCGGGCGGATCCCCCCCTGGAGGAAGTGGCCGATCCCGACGATCACCGTGATGCCGACGAGCGAAGCGAACAACCAGCTCTGGAGGTACTTCAACCACGGGAGCGTGAAGACGTAGAACGCGGGATCGCGGCCGAACACCTGGTCGGGGTTCCCGAACTCGATGCCGCTCGATGACCGCCACAGGAGGAACTCCTGCCAGTGCCCGGCGGCCGCGAGGCCCACGAAGATCGACAGGACCGCCGCGCCGACCGGGACCGCCCATCGAAGGTAGGGCTCGATGTTCTCCTTGAACCGCTCGACGATCTCCTGCTCGGGCGTCAGGGCGACGATCGTCGGGGCGAGACGCCGGGTCACGATGAGGTTGGCGAGGAGCAGGACGAAGAACGTCACGAAGGACGCCGACGCCAGACCGGCCTGGGCCCAGATCCGGGTCCAGAAGACCCGGGAGAGGTCAACCTCCCGATACCACAGGACATCGATATAGAAGTTCGAGAGGAACGTGAGGATCAGGAAGCCCACGACCAGGATGCCGCCGGCGACCACCGGCCAGCGGCGCCTCGGGTACGGGATCCGTACGGTGGTGGTCGACATCGTCAGCAGCCTAGCTCAGGCCGTCGTTTCCGAGAGGTCGAGCGCCTCCACCGCTTCCTCCAGCGTCGACACAGGGATCAGCTCGAGATCGCCGGTGTCGACGCCCCGGAGCTCGCCGAAGTTGTCCTGGGGAACCAAGAGGACGTCCGCGTCAGCGCTCTGCGCCGCTCCGACCTTGTCGGCGATCCCACCGATCGGCGCGATGTTGCCCTCGAGGTCGATCGCACCCGTCCCGGCGATCGTCCGCCCACGCGTGAGGTCCCCGGGGGTGAGGAGGTCGTAGAGCCCGAGCGCCCACATCAGACCGGCCGAGGGCCCGCCGACCTCCGAGCTCTCGATCGTGATCTCGAAGGGGAACGGCTCGACGAGCACGATGCCGATCAGGGGCTCGTCGATGCCGGGACAGCTCCCGCGGGTGACGCTGACGTTATGCATCTCACCGTCCGTGTCGACCCCGAACTCGATGGGATCGTCGATCGGGACGGCGTCGATGAGCCGAGAGGCCGTCCGCCGCGAATCCACGGGCTCGCCGTCGATCCGGACGATCAGATCACCGGGGAACAGGCGATCGTCCGCCGGGCACTCCGGACCGACGGCCTCCACGAGGGCCCCGACGCCGTGCTCCTTCGGATAGTCCGTGAGCAACGAGAGGACGACCACCGCCGCATCGATCTTGCTCTGATCCATCTGGGAGATCGCTCGCCGGGTCTCTTCCTCGGCGGTCAGGCCCGGGGGGTAGACGACGTCCTCCCCTTCGACCGAGCGATCGGGGTCGATCCACGTCGCGAGCATCCCCAGCGCGGTCAGCTTGTCGAAACGGATCGTGGTCATCACCAGGTGCCCAGCCGATCCGTAGGTCCGCACGCCGTCCACGTGGATCAGCGGCGCGATCTCCCGGGCGGGGCCGGCTCCGAACGAGTAGAACGGGAGGCGGATCCAGCTGACGGCGATCACCGCCGCGATGAGGAGCAGGGAGCCGGCGGAGCGGAACGATCGTCCCATCGCCCGATGGTAGCGGTGCAGAGCCGGCCATCCGCCCGCTTCTGGCGGTCGTCGCCATCCCCCGGACCTGGGGGTACGCTCGAACCGAGCCATGGGATACCTCGTGATCATCGCGATCTCCGTAGCGGTGGGCGTGGCCGTCTACCGCATGACCGAGACCGTCGCGGTCGCCGAGACGGATCAGGACACGTGGGCGGAGGCGGGGGGGGGGGGGGGGGGATCGCGCGCGATCGACTGACCTGGCACGATCGGATCATCGGGACCCTCGGCCTCGTGGTCGTCGTGGCGGTCGCGGCGGCCACGCTCGCCTTCGTCGTCTACTTCGTGGCCTCGACGGCCCTGTCGCTGCTGGAGAAGGCCGCCGGCCCTTAAGGCGGAGGCAGGCCCGGCGTCACGTCCCGGATCTCCTCGACCAGCTGGTTCGAGATCTGGTCGTCGTCGCGGAGCCGGCCCTCCAGGTTGTACTCGCCGGCCCATCCCGCGAGGGCGGCGCGCGTCGCGTCGTCGTAGACGCCGGTCGGCTCACCCGCATACCTCCCCAGAACGGCCAGGCGCCGCTGCAGGTCCGCGACGAGGCCCGCCGCGGCGGGCAGGAGGGGGTCGTTGCGGATCAGGACGGTCGCGTCGTAGACGTCGAAGAGCCGAGCGAGCTCGCGGGGCGCGTCGGGATGATCGTCCACCCGGAGGTCGATGTAGCGGTCGTTCCGACCCTCGTAGCCACCTCCCTCACGGACCACGAGGAGCGCGGCGGACTGCCTGCCGCGCCTGTCCCCACCGGCCGCGTCACCCGCGAGCAGCGCCGCGAGGAGCCGGTCGCACAGGTCGCCTTCCGTCTCCGAGAACGCCCCGGACATCGCGTCCACCACCTGCTCGCCGACCAGGATGTTGCCCTGCGCCGCGAACCCGCGGCCGGTCGCGCCGCCGGCCCACTCCAAACACGCCGAGCCCGTGAACGTGGCGGCGCGGCCGGCCGCATCCACCACACCGACCTGCCGGTCCGCACGGCCCTCGTCGCCGTCGACGAGCGTTCCCAGGGCATCCTCCGCCGACGCGCCGTCCGTCATCAGCGCGAGACCCTCCGGTCCGAACGAGGTGTTCGCCCACGACTGCGTCGCGACCGCGCCCACGCCGGCCCTCGCCCACGGGACCACCGCACCCACCGAGACGAACTTCGACGCCACCGCCACGCCCCAATCCCCGGCACCCAGATCCGCGGCGACGATCGAGAACGTCATCGGCTCATCCTCGGCGGAGCAGCTGGAAGGAGGTCCGGTAGTCGTCGAGATGCTCCAGCATCCGACCTGCCCCGCTGACGACGGTCTGGAGCGGGCGCTCGACCACGTGGACGGGCACCTCGCATTCCTGGGCGAGCAGCATGTCCAACCCGCGGAGGAGGCTGCCGCCGCCCGTGAGGAACATCCCCGTCTCCAAGACGTCGTGCGTGAGCTCCGGCGGCGCCTCCGCGAGGGTCATCCGCGCCTCGTCGACGATCGTCTTCACCGCCGGTGCCATCGCCTGCCGGATCTCGTCCTCGTCCACCTTGACCTCCACGGTGTTCCCGGTCGCGAGCTCTCGCCCGATCACCTTGGCCGCGCGACCCGTGGGCGAGGGGAACGCCGACCCGATCGCCACTTTCAGCTCCTCCGCAGACTTCTCCCCGATCGAGACACCGTACGTGATGCGGATGTGTTCTTGGATCGCCGCGTCGAGGTCGAATCCGCCGACGCTCGCCGAGCGCCCCGATACGACGCCCCCCATCGAGACGACGGCCATCTCGGTCCGCCCGCCGCCGATGTCGACGATCAGGTTCCCGAGCGGCTCGTGGACCGGGAGGTTGGCCCCCACCGCCGCCGCCAGCGGCTCCTCGACGGGGACCACCTGTCGCCCGCCGGCGTAGCGGATCGCCCGCTCGATCGCGCGACGCTCGACGTTGGTCGACAGCGGTGGGACGCAGACGAGGACGCGCGGCTTGGGGAACCGTGTGACGCCGACGCGCCGGAGGACGACCGCCAGCATCCGCTGTGTCACATCGAATTCTGTCATCGTGCCTTCGCGCAGGGGACGGACCGCCAGCACGTTGCCCGAGTCGCCGCCGAGCATCTGCCAGGCCTCGTCCCCCATCGCGACCACTTCCCCGGTCCCGCCGTGCAGCGCCACGACGGTGGGTTCGTCGAACACGATGCCGTCTCCCTGCCGATACACGAGGGTATTCGCACTGCCCAGATCGATCGCGAGGTCGCGGCCCAACTAGCTCCCCATGACCCACCGTGCGTCGCCGGAGACGAGCCCCTCCTTCTTCCAGATGGGGACGTCCTCCTTCAGGCGCTCGATGCCATGCCGACACGCCTCGAAGGCCTCCGCGCGATGCGGGGCGGAGCACGCGACGACGACCGAGGCCTCCCCGATGGCCAGGTCGCCGGTGCGATGCAGGATCGCGACCCGCCTGAGCGGCCATCGATCCAGCATCTCCTGCGCGATCTCGCCGAGACGCCCGGTCGCGAGATCGTCCCACGCCTCGTAGTGCAACCCGGTCACCTCGCCCGCGTCGGACCGGTCTCGGACCGTGCCGATGAAGACGCACGTTCCGCCGGCACCCGGATCGGCGATGAACGCCAGCGCCTCCTCGACGGGGAGCGGGTCGGCGGAGACGCGGGTCAGCACAGGCTCGGACACGGCGGCCATCGTATCCGGAGGGCCACGTACGATGGCCATGATGATGGGGGACAGATGAGCGGTTTCGACTTCGGCTCCGACGATCCCGAGGCGTTCCGGGACGCCCCCCTCTTCCGGGAACTCCAGCGCGTTATGTCCGCGTCGAGCGGGCCGGTCAACTGGGAGCTCGCGCGACAAGTGGGCGTCGCGAACGCCGTGGAGGCGGGACCCGACGCGGAACCCACCGAGGGCGACCACCGGATGCTCGAGGAGGCGGTGCGCGTCGCGGAGCTGCAGGTCGGCCGGTTCACCGGGCTTGCGGCGCCGGCGGACGTCGCGCAGGTGCGAGCGGTTCGACGAGCTGGCTGGGTCAACGCGAACGCCGAGAATCTGAAGGCCCTGCTCGAACCGGCCGCGGGGAAGCTGACCGACGCGATCCAACGGAGCGCCGGCGACCAGCTCCCCCCTGAGATGGTCCAGTTCTCGGCGTTCCTCCGCCAGCTCGCACCGCTCTTGCTGGGAACGCAGGTGGGCCAGGTGCTGGGGACGCTCGCGCAGCGGGTCCTCGGGCAATACGACATCGCCGTGCCGCGGTCCGGCCCCGGTCAGCTCCTGTTCGTCGTGCCGAACCTGGCGGCGTTCGAGCGGGACTGGTCGCTCGATCCCCGCGAGTTCCGCACGTTCGTCGCGCTGCACGAGGTGACCCATCGGTTCGAGTTCGCTCAGCCGTGGGCGCGCGACCGGTTCCAGGCGCTCCTCGACGACTACCTCTCGACGTTGAAGCTGGACGTCGAGGGCATGCAGGCACGACTCAGCTCGGTCGATCCAGCCGACCCCGAGGCCCTGCGTGAGCTCGCGGGGTCGGACGAAGGCTTGTTCTGGGCGGACCTGGACGACGAGCAGCGGCTGAAGCTGGGCCGGATCCAGGCGTTCATGGCGTCGGCGGAGGGATACGGCGACCACGTGATGCAGACGCTCGGCGCTGAGCTGCTGGGGACCTTCCCGCGGATCGAGGAAGCCATGAAGCGATACCGCGAGGGCGAGCCCGGTGATCCGGTGTTCGAGCGGCTCCTCGGCGTGGACATGAAGCGAGAGCAGTACCGGAAGGGGCGAGCCTTCTGCGAGGTCGTGGTCGAGCAGTCCGACGAGGCCACCCTCGCCCGGATGTGGGAGTCGGCCGACGCGATGCCCTCGCTCCCGGAGCT
>JAJNBA010000062.1 GCA_021155985.1 Actinomycetes bacterium | reverse complement strand
TCGTTCGAAGGAGAGCCGGTCGGTCGCGACCGTGTTGAAGATATCCGGCTTGTACCCGAACGAGTACCAGACGATCAGCAAGACGGGGATCGCGAAGAAGAGGACGAACAGCAACCAGGCGGGGATGGCGAGCGTGAACCGGGGCGCGCGTCGGCGCGAGCGTCCCACGCCTGCGCTGACGCTGACCGGCCGATACGCCCTCGACACCCGGGGATCAGGCTCCCGAGGCTGCCTTGGCCTTGTTCCAGATATCCACCAGACGCTGCTGGGCCTCGTTGACGGCGCCGGGGTCCATCGTGGCGACCTGCTCGTCCGAGAAGAAGATCATGTCGAGGAACTCGAACCCCTCCTCCTCGGCCCGCTCCTGGACGCCGGTGATCCCCGTGTTGTAGCCGTGGTACGCGAGGTCCTTGAGCGAGACCTCGGGGTCGCAGATGAAGTTGATCCACGCGTGGGCGGCGTTGGGATGCTCGGCCCCCTTCACGATGCACCAGTTATCCATCCACAGCTCCGTGACCGGCGCCCCCAGGCCCCAGACGTACCGATCGGGTTCGTCGGTCGAGAGGAGCCCTTGGCGTGCATCGCCGTTCCAGGCGTGGGAAAGCGCGTACTTGCCCTCGGTGAGCGCGATGCCCGGGTACGAGTCGTATGCCTTGATGTGCGGCGCCAGCTCGTTCACCGTGAAGGCCTCGCACGCATCGAGGTGCGCCGTGTCCGTCGTCGCCCAGTCGATGTCGTTGGCCCAGAAGTAGATGCCGGCCAGGTTCCCGGGCGTGTCGAGCACGGAGGTCTGGCCGCTGGCCTCACCCTGCGCCACGGCGATGAAGTCGTCCCAGGTCTCGATCGTCGCCGACACCTTCGTCGTGTCGTAGATCCATCCGGTCGAGCCCCAATCCTTGCAGACGGAGTGCTTGTTCCCCGGGTCCCAGGGCTGGTCGCGGTAGATCTCGTCGACGTTCTCGAAGTTCGGGATCAGATCGAGGTTGATCTCCTCCAGGAGATCGTTCTGGACCATCTGGGGGATGAACACGCCGGTGGGCACCACGATGTCGTAGCCGGTCGTCCCCTTGGCCGCCACGAGCTTCGCGATGGCCTCCTCGTTGGAGGCATAGATATCGATCTTCGTCGTCGCCCCGAACTCGTTCTCGAAGTCCTTGAAGACCGCCGGGTCGTCGTACTCGGCCCAGTGGAAGAAGTTCAGCCGGTCCTCGATCTCGCCGCCCGCCGTCGGGCTGCCGCCGCCGCCCGGCTCCGGGGTGTCCTCGCCGCAGGCCGCGAGCAGGACACCGCTCGAGAACACCGCCACTGCCGAGCCTGCGAGGAAGTGCCGTCGCGTGATCCGCTCCACCGTCGCTCGCGATGCGAGGACCTTCACGCCTTCGAACTCATCTGCCATCGGTGCCTCCTATCCGTCGGTTCCGGTCGCGGCCGGGTCCGCGAGGACCACCGCCGCCTGTTGCGCGTCGAACACGTGGACCAGATCGGGCTCCCACGTACACCAGACGTCGCCGCCCACCTCGAGCTTCGGTGCCCTCGGCCGGGGGAGCCGGCAGAGGATCTCCTTGTGCCCCTTCGTGAGGACCACGAACTGGATCACGTCGCCGAGGTGCGAGATGCCGGCCAGCGTCCCGGGGACCGAGTTCACCGGGTCCTCCGGTTGCTCCTCCAGGAGCTGCACCGCCTCCGGCCGGATCGCGGCCAGGGCGGGCCGACCGTCGACCGCGTCCGGAGACTGATTCGACGAGCGGATCGTCCATCCATCACTTTCTACGAGACTGCCCTGCTGGCGGGCTGTCCCCTCGAAGAAGTTCTGCTGCCCGATGAACCCTGCCACGAAGGCTGAGGCCGGGGAGTCGTAGATCGTATCCGGGTCGGCGAGTTGCTCTACGTGGCCGTCGAGCATCACGGCGATGCGGTCCGACATCGAGAGCGCCTCACCTTGATCGTGGGTCACGAAGATGAACGTGATCCCCACCTGCGACTGGAGGAGCTTCAGCTCGATCTGCATCTCCTCGCGGAGCTTCCGGTCGAGAGCGCCCAGGGGCTCGTCCAGGAGGAGCAGGCTCGGGCGGTTGACCAGGGCTCGCGCGAGGGCAACGCGCTGCTGCTGGCCGCCGGAGAGCTGGCGCGGCTTCCGGTTGGCGAGCGGCGACATCTTCACCATCTCGAGCGCCTCACCCACCTTGCTCGCGATCTGGGACTTGTCCTCCTTCTTCTGCCGGAGGCCGTAGGCGACGTTCTCCGCGACGCTCATGTGCGGGAACAGGGCGAAATGCTGGAAGACGGTGTTCACGTTGCGCTTGTGCGGAGGCGTGCCCTGCACGGCCTGGCCGGAGATGTAGATCTCGCCCGCCGTCGGCTCCTCGAAGCCTGCCAGCATCCGCAGGGTGGTGGTCTTCCCGCAGCCCGAGGGGCCGAGGAGGGAGAGGAATTCCGCCGGCTGCACCCGGAGCGAGAGGGAATCGACGGCGACGACGTCGGCGAAACGCTTCGTCACGTCGACCAGTCGGACGGAACCCTCTTCGCTTTGCACGCCGATGGCACACCCCCCTCAGGTCGGCCGACCGTGGGAGTCTGACGAACGGGCCCGATTCGCGCAACCAACGCCTCACCCCGGAGAGGAGACCACGCGACCGGCGGCGATCGTGTGCTCCACGCGGGCCTCTGCCACGGTGGCGCCGGGGACGTCGAACAGGTTGCGGTCGAGCACGACCAGGTCGGCCCGGTTCCCTTCCTCGATCGAGCCGGCGTCGTCGTCGCCGTTGAGATGGGCCGAACCGCTCGTGAACGCGGCGAGGGCCACGGGAAGGGTCAGGCGCTGGTCGGGGAGGAACGGGCGGACCTCCCTCGTGGAGGGGTCGGCCCGGCGGATCGCCACCTCCATCTCCTCGAGCGGGTTCGCGGTCGAGACCGACCAATCGGAACCGAACGCGAGGCTGGCCCCGGATGCGTGCAGCGCCGCGAACGGGTACTGCATCGGAGCCCGCTCCGGCCCGAGGAACGGGACGGTGAGCTCGTCCATCTGCGGATCGTGCTGGGCCCAGTAGGGCTGGCAGTTCGCGATCACGCCGAGCTCCCGGAACCGGGGGACGTCGTCCGGGTGGATCACCTGCAAATGAGCGATGTGGTGCCGGGAGTCCCGGACCCCGTTCGCGGTCCGGGCCGCCTCGCACGCGTCCAGGGCGTTGCGGACCGCTCTGTCGCCGATCGCGTGCATGTGGACCTGAAAGCCTCGCGCGTCCAGCGCGACCACCGCCTCGGTCAGCTGCTCGCGATCGAGGTAGGTGATGCCTGTCTGGCCGGTCTCGTGGCCGGCCGCGTCGCAGTAGGGCCGGAGCATCGCTCCCGTGTAGTTCTCGAGCACGCCGTCGCACATGATCTTCACCGAGGTCGGATGGAAGGTGCCCACGGAGCCGCGGTCGCGACGCGCCACGAGCTCGTCGACCTGTTCGACGCCGCGGTGCCGGTCCCACCAGAGCGCGCCGACCACTCGAGCGGTGAGTTCGCCGCGCTCGGCGAGCGACCGGTACGCGTCCTCGGTGGCCGGAGTGACCCAGGCGTCCTGCCATCCCGTGATGCCGAGGGCGTGGAGGTGTTCTTGCGCGAGGAGGATCGCCCGCTCCCATTCGTCGTGTGGCGGGGGCGCCAGATGGGTGTCCGCGAAGGAGTAGGCAGCGCCCTCGTGCAGGGTGCCCGTGGGCTCCCCCGTCCCGGGGTCACGCTCGATCCGTCCGTCCCACGGGTCCGGCGTGTCGCGCGTGATGTGTCCGATCTCCAACGCCTTGGAGTTCACCCACGCGCCGTGGACGTCGCGGTTCAGCAGGAAGACGGGCCGGTCGGGGACGAGGTCGTCGAGCAGGTCCTTGGTCGGTGTGCCGCCGGGGAAGTGGGACATGAGCCAGCCCCCTCCGAAGATGGACGGCTCGTCGGGGTGCTCCCTCGCGTACGCGGCCACCGCGTCGCGGTAGGCGTCCACGCCCGGCAGGTCGTGGAGCGACACGTGCAGGCGGTAGCGGCCGGCGAACGGCGCATGGAGATGGGAGTCCTGGAACGCCGGGAGCACCATCCGTCCCGGGAGGTGGAGGAGCTCCTTCGCGTTGGGGAACCGCTCCCTCACGTTCGGCTCCGTGCCCACCGCGACGATCCGGTCGCCGCGGATCGCCACGGCACCCGCCCACCGGCGCGCCGCGTCCATCGTGGACACGTCGGCGCCGGTGATCACGAGGTCGGCGGTCCCGGCAGGCTCCGGCATCGAGCGGAGGATAGCCCGAGCGATCATCGCCGTCGGAGCTGCAGGGGATCCGCCGTCGTGCAAATGTGACCGGAGCTTTCTCGCCCTGGAAGGGCATGGACGTCATGGTGAGCGCGCGGCGGGACCTGGAGGGGCTCTACCGCGAACACGGCAAGCGCCTCTGGTGGGCACTCGTCGCCTTCAGCGGCGACCGGGAGATCGCGAGCGACGCGGGATCCGAAGCGTTCGCGCAAGCCCTCCGGCGGGGGGACGGGATCAGGGACCCCCTCGCCTGGATCTGGAGGGCGGCGTTCAGGATCGCGGCCGGCGAGCTCCAGGAACGAGCGATGCAGGCGCCTCCGCTGACCGAGCCGATGTACGAGCTGCCCGAGCCCGCCGCGGAGGTGACCGCCGCCCTCCGGCAGCTCCCGGCGCAGCAGCGAGCGGCCGTCGTGCTCCACTACTACGCGGACCGACCGATCCGCGAGATCGCGGAGGTGCTGGGCACGTCCACATCGACGGTCGCCGTGCACCTGCACCGCGGCCGCAACCGACTTCGAGACCTCCTGGGAGACGACGATGTCTGATCTCCGCGAGCAGCTCCGACGGATCGAGACCAGCGCTCCACCCGACCTGTGGAGGGAGATCGAGATGCGTGCAACGAAGAACCGCCCCGAGATCGAGCCGAGCGTCATCGTGTTCCGGCCCCGCGGCGCGCAGGTGCGGCGCCGGGTGGCGGCGGGACTCCTGGCCGCGGCGGTCTTCGCGCTGACTGCGGTCGTCGTGTGGGAGGCGTCCCGGTCGGCGGTCGTCCCGAGGCCGAAGCCGCCGCAGGGGACCATCCCCACGGGCTGGGAGAAGTGCACCAACGCGTCGCATGGGTACTCGATCGCCTACCCGGGCGACTGGTACACGACGGATGTCTTCGACGGCGCATCCGACCCGGCGAACGCCTGCCAGTGGTTCTCGTTGGATCCGTTCGGACCGCGAGGCAACGTCGTGTCCGAGGGCTGGGGCTATCCGTTCGAGGTCGCGATCCGAGGCCCGTTCGATCAGGTGCGGGAGCAGGAGCTCGATCCCGAAATCGCCGACGTCATCGTCGAGGAAAATCTCCTCGTCAAGGGTCACAGAGCGGTGCGGGTCGAGTACGAGACGCTCATCGATCTGATCGGGGAAACTGACATGCATTACGAATACCTGATCGAGCTGGACGCGGAGAGGACCCTGATCGTCCACACGACGACGACGCGAGGAGTGACGGGCGTGTACGCGGACAACAAGGTCGTGGTGGATCGAGCGGTGGACACGCTGCAGTTCCTTGCCGACTCCTCGTCGGCGAGCTAGCGCGACCGGAGGTGCCTGAGGGGATATCCTCCCGAGCGTGAGGCCGCCGGACCGGCCGGGCTGCTTCCTCTGCCACCGTCCTACCTTCGACCCCGACAAGCGCGGGGTGCCGTGGGTGCGGGCGGTGGCAGGAGGCGCGCAGGTCCTGATCTGCCCGGACTGCCAACACGACCGTCCCGACTGGCAGGAGAGTCTGGATCGGTGCGAGGCTTGCGGCTCCACCCGCTTGTCCGTCACCCTGGGAGATGTGGTGTGCCGAGCGTGCGGGCATGCCGATGGTGGTGGTGCGGGCGCTTAGCTCAGCTGGAAGAGCGTCGCCCTTACAAGGCGAAGGTCGGGGGTTCGAGTCCCTCAGCGCCCACCAGACAGACGAGTGCTCACGGAGTGCCGACTTCCCGCTCGAGCGGTTCCTCGTGCACGATCCGCCCGATCTCGTCCCGCGCAACCAGTCGGTCGCCGCTCTGCGGCGTTAGTACGGTGAGGTGCACAAGCAGCAGATCAGAATCGGGCACGGGAACGATCGAGCCTGCGATCGAGCGGCCGTTCCTTCCCTCAACGCCGAACCATGTCACCTCTTGGCTCGCTACACCAACGAACAGGATCTCGGGGTCGGGTGGGAAGGAGTAACGAGTCCCGTGGAAACCCGAGGTCGATCTCGGCAGTGGAGAGATGCTGTCGGCGTCACGGTAGGTGAGCTTCCCTTGGGCTGAGACATAGACGACCCAGGGATAGTTCCAGTTGTTTCCCCTCGCCTGCACCGGTCCGTCGACGGCAGCCTCGATGGCCTCTCTGTTGCGTTGGGCTTCAGAATCCGACAGCCAGACCTGTCCTTCCGGCAGGGGTGAAGGGGAGGGCGGGGGTGGGTTGGCCTCGGGTGGCCAGTTTTCCTCGCGCCGGCGTCGGAGTATCTCCCCGTCGGGGCCGAGAGCCACGTATTCACCCAGAAGCGGCGGCTCGAACTCCACGTAGGTCGGGCGGCCGGGAAGGCCGTAGCGGTCCAGTGAGGGGCCGACGGTGAGCTCGAACCGTCGACCGTCGTCGGCCCGGAGGAGTACGCGCTCGGCAGCCAAGGACACAACGCCCCAGCTCTGGACGAAGGGGCGATCGGGGTACTTGCTGTCCTCCAGAGGCTGGAAAATCTCGTTGTGGTCAAACGTCGACCATCCGAGCGAAGAGGACTTCAAGGCGAGGACCCGGACGGGTCGGAGCTCGTCTCTTTGTGTGGGATCGTTGCCAACGAGATACGTGGTCGCAAGGGCGGGATCGTCCGCCCTTGTTCCCCAGGCGACGTACCAGACGTTCGTGAAGTCATCTCTCAGTCCGTGCCAGAACTTGGTTCCTTCCGGTTCGTCGACCTGAAGGTTCCGGAAGACACGAAGGAGCGCGTCCCTTTCCTGCGGGGATGCTTCCGGGCCGAAGGCGAGTGAAGCTTGGAAACGAGCACCTCCCACCCGCCATGCAGTTGTGGTCTGCTGGCCGCAACCCATCTCTGTCACCGTGTTCGGATCGACCTCCACAGGCCACTCGGCATAGTTCCGTGCGATCGAGGCGAGGTCGTGTTGTACGTACAGGACTACGCCGTCGGGAGGGACCCTTGGGTTCAGAGGACACAGGTCCTCAATCGCGAGCCCGGGATCGTAGTTCGTGAGCTGGAACATCGGCCACGCTTGCCCGTTCTCTGTGACGCCTTCCAGTTGGACGAGGGTCCATTCGCCTGGCCATCGGACCCGGATCCCTTGGACGAGGGCGTCGATCTCGGCGGCGGGGATCCCAATGGGGCGCGGTTCCTCTCCCCTGAAGGCCGCCACGAGGAAGCCGATGGCGGCTGCGGAGATCGTGAACGCGATAGCGGCCACAGCTATCCGGCTGCGAGCCGATGGCCTCCGAGCAGGTTGACTTGCCCGCCGCGTGATGTCTTCACGGAGGTCAGGCACGTTCAAGCGTTCCAGAGTGCTGAATCGCTCGCGGATCTCATCCATCGGTGCCTCCCAGCATGTCCCGGAGACGGCGTCGCCCCTGCATCAGATGGACGCGGACGGTAGTAGCGCTGATGCCCAGGATCTTGGCGATATCGGTCGTGGGGTAGTCCGCGTAGTAGTGGAGGATCACGGTGACGCGTTGCTGGCGGGAGAGACGGGGAAGCGCGGCAAGCAGATCCAAGTCGGGGATCTCATCCTCCGCACCGGGCTCAACGGTCCAAGCGTTCCCCTGTCTGTCCTCTCCGAGCTGGCCCGCAGCTATGCGGAAGGCGGCCTTCCATAGCCAGAGGACGGGAGTTCGGACCGCCGGTCCACGCCGCAGGCATTGGGCGAAGGCTTCGGCTACGACATCGTTGGCCCTCTCCCGATCACCGGTGAAAGCGACCATCGCCCGCCAGAGTCGAGGTGCCTCCTCGCGGTAGAGCTGACCGAAGTCATCAGCCTCTACACGCGACTCGCCGATCATCGGCCTAACAGGACCACATCGGGCCCGGGGCGTTTAGGTGTTCGTCCGAATCATTTAGCTTGCACCACTCCTGCACCACGAGACACAGGCACTCCGAGGCACTCATAGGTACTCAAAGTCACAACATTCCCGCAGGTAAGGCCGCTGACCAGCGCATTTCCGGCGCCCTTACAAGGGGAAGGTCGGGGGTTCGAGTCCCTCAGCGCCCACGGATCCGCAGGCCTCGGGCGGCGGCCCGATGATCTTTTTCTGGGCTCCATGGCCGTATCCGAGGGACCTCCGGCAAGCAAACGAGCAGGCAAGGCCGCTCACCGCTCATGTGTCCTGGCCTTCGGTGGGTTCCGTCTCGTGCGCATAGGCCACGGCTGCGTTGTGATCCATCGTCCTGCCCGCTGCGAGGGCGCGCTCCACCTTCTCATCGCCGATGGCCTCGCGGGCGGCCGCGACGGGGTCGCCGACCATGCCCTGGGCCGCGGGCGGGGACAAGTGCCCGGTGACTTCTCGGGCCGAATCCGCAGCAGCCCAGAGCCGGGCGGCCCGCTCATGCCGCCCCAGCTCTCCCTCCACGCTCGAGAGGAAGAACAGCATGCCCGTGATTGCGGGACGATTGCCCGCGACCGCCTGCATGTCCATGACACGAAGGTATTTGCTTCTGGCCCGGCCAGGCTCACCCAGACGTCGCGAGGCGTGGGCTATCGAGACGAGACACTCGGCCAACCCCTGTAGGTTGCCGAGCTCGTCGAACACGCGGAGCGCCTGCTCCATGATCGGGATGGCGGTCGCGGGATCGCCCTGGGCCAGCGCGATGAGGCGGCCCATCCCCAGGTTCGCGAAGGCGGCCCCGTTCCGGTCACCGAGCTCCTCTGCGATCGCCAGGCTCTCGCGAAGCCGCTCCTCGACCGGGCCGCCGGAGCCGAAGGTCATTGCCGTAGCCAGGCTCTGGAGGCACTCCATCTCCCCCCGCCGGTCCCCGATCTGTCGGAACAGGGGAAGCGCCTCCTCCTGGTATCGCTGTGCCTCGGAGCTGTCGCCGCCCCACCAGGCCATCGCTCCGGCGGCGCTCAGGGCACGTGCGCGGATCTCCGGCGACCCCCCGAGTGCGAGAAGCTCATCGAGCGCCTGACGGCCTTCCCACAGTGGACCCCGCTGGTGCCAGAACCGCCACAGTGCGGTGACGGTCCGAAGGCCGATGTCTGCCTCCCCCGTCTCGAGGGCCCAGCGGATCGTCGCTCGCAGGTTGGGAAGTTCCTGCTCGCATCGATCGAGCCACACTGCCTGCTCCTTCATCAGCAGATGGGGCTCGGCCTCCTCCGCGAAGTCGAGGAGGAACTCGGCGACACGCCGGTAAGTCGCATCGGCATCGAACTCCTCGATGAGTCGCTCGCCTCCGTACTCCGAGATGGTCTCCAGCATCCGGAACCGGGAATCGCCCTCGGTCGCCTCGACCTGCCGAAGGAGGCTCTGCTGGACGAGGGCTTCCACCGCGTCGAGAACGGCGACCCCCACTTCCTCGGATCCTCCGACCGCTTCGGCCGCCTCGATCGAGCACCCGCCCGGGAACACGGAAAGCCGGGCGAACACCCGCCGCTCGTCCTCCTTGAGCAAGTCGTAGCTCCACTCGATGGCGGCCCGAAGGGTCTGCTGCCGCTCGGGCCGACCTCGCGCGGAACCCGCCGGAAGCGACAGGCGTTGATCGAGCCGGGACAGGATAGCCTTCGGGGTGAGGATGCGAACGCGGCTCGCGGCCAGCTCGATCGCGAGCGCCAGCCCGTCGAGCTTCGTCACGATCGCGGCGATCGTGGAAGCGGTCGCATCCGTGAGCTCGAAGTTGGGCTTGACCGCTCGGGCGCGGTCGACGAAGAGCAGCACCGCTTCGGATCGTGAGAGCTCATCCATCCCACCTTCGGCCTCGGGGAGATCGAACGGAGGGACCTCGAACTCCTGCTCCCCGTAGACGCGGAGCGCCATCCTGCTTGTGACGAGAACCCGAAGCTTGGCTGCAGATGCGAGGAGGTCTTCGATCATCGCCGCCCCTGTGGACACCTGCTCGAAGTTGTCGAGAACCAGAAGCAGCTCGCGTTCGCGAAGGTGGCCTCTGGCGGCAGCCAGCGGGTCACCCCCCGGCGCGACCCGCAGCCCCAGTGCCTGTGCCAGCGTAGAAGGGACCAGGGCCGGATCACGGATCGCTGCCAGGTCGACGAAGAACGCTCCGTGGCGGAAGTTGCCCAGCTGCTCCCCGGCGACCTGGAGAGCCAGACGCGTCTTGCCCGACCCCCCGGCCCCCGTCAACGTCACGAGACGATGCTCCGCGAGCAGGCCAGCGACCCGTTCTATCTCTCCGTCCCTCCCGACGAAGGTCGTGAGCTGGATCGGTAGATTCGTCGGGCGGGCGTCGAGGGTGCTCAGCTCCGGGAACTCGTCGATGAGGCCGTCGATGTCCAGCTGGTAGATCCGCATCGGTAGCGCGAGATCTTTGAGCCGGCGCTCGCCCAGATCGCGGACGCGCACCCCCTCCGACAGCGCTTGTTCGACGAGGCCGCGAGTCGCGTCCGAGAGGAGCACTTGGCCGCCGTGACCAGCGGCGGCGATCCGCGCCGCGCGGTTGACGTCGATGCCTAGGTAGTCGTCCCCGCCGAGGACCGCCTCGCCGGTGTGCATCCCCATCCGCACCCGTAGCGGTTGACCGTGCGGCCACTCGTGGGCGGCCAGCCCTCGCTGCGCGGCGACGGCGGCGCGAACCGCCCCGGACGGCGTCGTGAAGACCGCGAAGAACGAATCGCCCTCGGTCAGGATCTCGACCCCCTCTCCCTCCGCGATCCCCTTGCGCATGATCTCGGCATGATCGTTCTGAACACGGCGGTACCCCTCGCCAAGCTCCTGGAGCAGGCGAGTGGAGCCCTCGATGTCCGTGAACAGGAACGTCAGGGTTCCGGTTGGAAGGTTCCTGCCGGGCGACATGTCCCGATTATGAAGGGCGAACGGTCCCGCAACGGTCCCGCGAACGTTCCCGCGACCGTTCCCGAAGCGATGGGCAACATTGCCAACCGATGAGTACTTGCCGACGCTTCAACCCTCCTCGTGACGACGGAGTGCGATCGATGATCGCCTCACGATCTTGCATAACAACTGCCTAACAACCTGACGGCACTCAGCGGTACGGAACGGGACTAGACGGAACACCTTTGGCGCTGGTCAGTGCTCTGACCAGCACGTTCGTCTCGCCCTTACAAGGCGAAGGTCGGGGGTTCGAGTCCCTCAGCGCCCACCGGTAGATGTGCCGTTCAGACCTTTTTGAACGTGCCCCTCGGCGTAGGCTCTTGGCAAATCAGACTTGCACCACTGGAGAGGACGGGGATATGCGGCGAACGATGCAACCACCGCGGATCGGCCAGCTGAAGCGTGGCGAGGGTGCCCTTGTGGGAATCGCCAACGGATGCTCAATCACCGAGCTTCGAGACGTGGGAGGGACCGGAATCTGCAAGCTCTATGGCCGAGGTGGACTTGTTCCATGAGGATGATCGAAACAGGAGCGACCTTGTTCGTCGCCGAAGGCTCTTGCAAGGACCAGTGACGGTCAGAGCGGTCGGCGGTTCGGATGCGGCGTTCGGGGTCGACGGCGTCGACTTCCGGGAGTTGGAGGCGCAGGACCTCATCCGACGCACATCGGATGAGGGCTACGAACTCACGAACATCGGTCGGATCGAATACGAGCAGCGCAAGAACGCGCGCGACCCCCGGTTCTAGGTTGCGTTCGCTGAGATCCGTGAGGAAGCCGCCTACCTCGCGGAGCCGCCGACGTCCCGACGACGAGCCACGCTTTGCTCGGGGCGGTCCGGACCTCGACCGCGAAGCGACCTCTGGGAACCCGGCGGAGCTCGCGACCGAGTCGCTCCCTTGCCTCGTCTTCGTCGCGTATCCCGTCCTCAACGATCATCGCGGTTTCCAGGTTGATGGCCTGGTAGATCGTCTCGTCGAGAGGGTTCGCCGTGTCTGCCATGGTCGTGCTAAGCCGATGCTGGCTGAAGGCCGATCGTGCAGGGGATCACGTGGAGGTTCGGGAGCGCATCGATGCCCGTTATCTCGACGACCCTATGGACCTTATCGTGGTCGCCGTGAAGGACGATGTAGGCGTTGGGAGCGAGCTTCGCCGCCGCGACGATCGTCTGGATCCCGGAGGAGTCCATCAACTTGAGTGGCCATATGTCGACCGTGCACGGACCACCGGAAGGGAGAGCTTCGCGGAAGGCGATGGCGACCGCACGCGCATTCGCCATGTCCAGCTCGCCAGAGACGATGAACCCGTGACCATCGGGGGTGATCTCGAAGTTCGGCATGGCCCGCCCCTCCCGTTGAGGTCGGGAGGCGGCCAGTCAGGCGTTCGCCGACGGTCCAGGCGACCAGAGATCAACACCATCCTACTTGGTTCGCTAGCGGTCGATCTCGAACCAGACGGTGTGAGGAGGAGAGGCGTCGATCCCCCATCGATCCGACACCTTGCCTACGAGAACCAGCCCCCACCCTCCGCGAGCGTCTCGGGGCTCGTCGAGGATCTTCGAGAAGTCGAAGCCAGCACCACCATCGACGACCGCTACGTGAACCGTATCGGTGCCCACGTAGATCTCGAGGTTGACGGCGTCCTCTTCATTGAGCCCAGCGTGGCGCACAGCATTCGTGACGAGTTCGCTCGTCAGGAGCTGCACGTCGGCGAGCTTGTCGGGACCGAGGAGACCGTGGAGCCGATCGCGCGCATACCTCCGTGCATCCGCAATCGTGACGGGTCTCGCTTGGAGCGCTTGCTCGGACACGCTAAGCCTCCTCTGTTCGAGCCGCTACCCGGGACGCGAGAGCGAGAAACCTTCGTGCTCAAGCCGAGTGGCGGCGGCGGACCGGGCCTGGATCAGAACCGAGTGATCCCCAACGCGGATACAGGCGGATGGGGCTTGGTTCTGATCGACCGGACCTCGGACCGCTGGGGTATCCACCGAGCTCATCCGCACAGTGTCTGGTTCGAAGTCGACCGGGAGCACGGCCAGACGGCCCCACTTTCGCCCTGACCGCGAGGCCTCGCATCGTCACGGAGCTGGAGCCCCGGACCGGCCGAGTCGTACTCGGTCGCCCTTCCTTTCGCCCGATGGATTCGAACGGCGCGACCCGGGTATGAGTGGCGCCGAAAGGGTCGGTGACCTGAAGGGAGGCTGACATGCAGCAAGAGGGAACGGGCGGCGCGATGGTGTGCAGCAGGTGCGGTCAGTCTGTCGAGACGCAAGAGGAGCTCGATCGTCACATGCAGGACGCTCACCCCGACGAGGGGACGGGCGGCGGGATGGAAGGTGGCGGTGGGATGGAGAGCGGAGAGTAACTCCCCCGTCCCAGGTATCTGGATGGAGGCCTGCGATCGTTCGGTCGCGGGCCTCTCCTCGTTTGCCGCCCCGTGACCTGGGAGCGCAAGCGACTCGCCGGGTCCTACGGGAGGCAGCTTCCGACCTCATCGCCCGCCCACTCCCGACGAACTCAACCGTGGCGGGGAGAGGTCGTTTGACCTCCGGCTGAGACCCTGACCTGCAGGTTCCTGCGTCTTGTGAAGGAGGAAGAGCTTGCGGCCGAGACGTCGAATCGGTGGAGCAGGTGAGCG
>JAJNBA010000061.1 GCA_021155985.1 Actinomycetes bacterium | reverse complement strand
TGGGCGCTAGAGGATTTGAACCTCTGACCTCTTCCGTGCCAAGGAAGGCCGACGCAACGCTCTGACCAGCGTCTTCACAGCTCAGGCCAGCTTCGGGCTATGTCAGGAGTTCCGTTTGGTACCGCCTGGTTCGGTCGGCTCCTTGACCTGGTGTTGACCACATCCCCGCTCAAAGGGCTTCCTTTGGACCGTCTTCCCTACCGATCCGGCGAGGCCGAGCTGATGTCCGCAAGGATCGAGCTGGGGGCGGTCTCCACTGAGATGTCGCCCAGCGAAACGATGCCGATCGCCTTTCCGCCTTCCACGACGGGCAGACGTCGGACGTCATGGGTTCTCATCAGACGGACAGCCTCCTGCACCGTGTCGGTCGGGGCGAGGCCCGTGATGTCGTGCGTGAAGATCCCCTCGACCGTGGTCGTCTTGGGGTCGGCTCCTTCGGCAGTCGCTCGGATCGCAACATCTCGGTCGGTGATGATGCCGGCCAGCATGCCCTGGTCATCCTCCACGAGGACGTCACCGATGTCCTTCGTCCTCATCAGGCTGGCGGCTGCCTGCAAGGTATCTGTCGTGCGGATGGCACCCGGCGCCGCCGTCATGACTTCACGGATCTCCCGCACATCCATGGTGGAACCCCCGGTTCCTGGGATCCGGCCCTTTGAGAAAGCTTCCCGCACGCGTGCGGACAGTTGTTCCTTGGCGCGGCCGCCCGATACAGCGCCTGCCGCGTACCCGATACCAAGCGTCGTAAGCGTGCCGAGGAATCCCATCGTCCTACCTCCTGGATAGCCACCAGACCCGTCTGATCAGGCCCGCCTGGTGTGACCCGTACCCACTGCCTCGGCGAGGCAACCACGGTACTCACGAACGCTGGGCATGGGAGAGGGCGGGCCGGCCGCTCAGGAGGATCGGATGACGGCGGAACTGGGCGTGCGGGACCTTCGCTCCCGCGAACGTGAGGCGGAGGGCACGATCAGCGCTCGAGCCGAACGCCGAGAGCCGTGAGCAGCTCCCTTGCCCTCGTCTCGTCATCCGGCTCTGGGGTGCCCGAGGGAGAGATCACACGCGCTCGGCCTCGTCGCGCGAGCGCTTCCTCGTAGGGGACGCCGAACGACCGCCATCCCTCGGCGGCGCTCCGGTACCGCTCCGCGGCGTCCTCCTCCCCTCTGGCCTCTGCGAGGACGGCTTCCGCGGCCCTGAGCTGAAGCGTGTCTCGGCGCGAGCGAACATCGCTCGTGGAGACGATCCGCGCGAGCAGGTCCGAGGCTCCGACCGCGACGCTCGTCCGTGCCACCTCGGCGAGTTTCGAACCTCGATATTCCTCGGCCACACCAAGCGTCGCGGAATCGAACTCCTCGAGCAAGGACCGGGCGGCGGCGGCATCCCCACTAGACGCCGCTACCGACGCACCCATCACCAGGGCCGGCACGAGCGCCTGGAGCTCTTCCACGTTCCTGGCGAGCGCGATGACCTGATCCGGATCGTCCACCACGCCCGCTTCACGAGCGAGGCCGACCGCCGACCGTGTCACTCGCGCCTGCACCTCGAGCGTGGCATCCAGGAGTCCCTCGGGGACCGCCAACAGCTCCTCACACAGCAGGAGCGCTCGATCCCAGTCCCCCAGATCGAAGAGCGTGGCGGCGGTCGTCGCTTTCGCCCAATGCGCGGCGGTCGAGAACCCGCGACGCCCCGCCAGCTCCATCGCCGCCTCGAACTCCGGCATCGCCGCGGCCGGTCCATCGATCGCCGCCCGCCACTCGCCCAGGTAATTCCGCGAGGTCACGATGGCGCTGGTGCTCTGCTCCTCCTCGGAGAGACGCAGCGCTTGCCGGAGATCATCAAGGCCTCCGAGGTCTCCTTGCGAGCAGCGCGCATCGCCGCGGATGTGCAGGGCCATGACGAGGAGCTCGTCCGACTCGTGCTCGAGGATCGCGATGGCGCGACCAGCGAAGTCGGAGGAGGAGCGCACGTCTCCGGCGAACATCTCCTCCTCAGCCCGGTAGGCGTATGCGCCCGCCAGGGCCCGCCCCGGCGGCAGCTCCTCGAGCACCCGGACCGCCTCGGCGAGGGTCTCGCGCGAGCGGGCCGTCTGCCCGAGCGCACCGAGCTGGGAGCCGACTCTCGTGAGGGCCTCGCCGATCGATGATCTGTCGCCCATCGCCCGGGCCACGGCGAGCGCCTCCTCGAAGCGTCCCAGCACCGCTCCGGCGTCGAGGCGGCCGCTCCGCCGTCCCAGGATCGCCGACTGCAAGAGCGCTGCGAAGCGATCGCCGCCGGTGCCTGCCAGGCTCACCGCCCGGTCGTACAGGTCGAACGCTCGGCTCGCGTCGACCGGCGCGGCACGATCGGCCGCCGCCATCGACCAGCGGAACGCGGGGTCTCGAGCCTCTTCCACGATCCGACCCTCTCCGCTCGCGGACGCGAGCTCGAAGGCGGTCACGAAGTGCCTCGCAAGGAGGTCGGCATGTTCGCTTGCCCGCTCCCCCGCTCGTGCCTCGATGGATAGCCCGGCGGTGAGGTGACGACGCGCACGATCGAGGCGAGGCAACCGCGAATACGTGACTTCCCTGATCAACGCGTGCGAGAACCCGTACGCGGGCTCGTCGAGCGACGACGTCTCCCACGGCTCGGCCACTCCTCGGCGCACCAATGTCCCGAGCGCCTCTCGCGCGTCGGCTTCGGCTCGACGACCGAGGTCCGCGACGATGCTGGCCCAGAATTCGTCGCCGATGACCGAGGCGTCGCTCGCAGTGGAACGCAAGTCGCCGGGGATCATGTCGAGCCGCGCGGCGATCAGATCGCGGAGGGTCTCAGGCGTGCCGATCGATGGATCGCCGCCATCCCGGCGGTCACCGAGCATCCGCGCGTACTCGAGTGCGTAGAGGGGGTTCCCAGCCACGCGCTCGAGGAGCTCGGCCCTCACAGGAGCGGTAACCTCGATCTGCGCCAAGAGCGCGGACACCATCCCCTGCGTCTCGTCGACGTCGAGCCGGGCCAGCTCGACCACATCGGAACTCTTGTGCGCCGCCACCCATCCCGGATGTCGTTCCTCGAGCTCGGGTCGCGCACAAACGAGCACGAGGATCGGACGGCCCGCGACGCGTCCGACCATGAGCCGCAGCGTCTCGACGAACGCGACTTCGGCCCAATGCAGGTCCTCGATGACCAGGACGATGGGTCCCTCGTCGCTCGCGTGGACGATCACGCGCGCCCAAGCGTCCGCGATCTCCTCGGTGGGGACGGTCGCACCGCCGACGGCAGGCCCGAGGCCGAGAACGGTCGCAAGCCGGATCGCAAGCCAACGACGCTCGGGGTCGTCGTCTTCGACGTCCCGGGCAAAGCGTTCGAGGGCATCACCCGCGGCATGCGGCCCGTCGGCCGCCGCGACGCCGGCCAGCGCCCGCACGGTGTCGGCGACCGGGGCGAACGTCGCGCCTTCGCCGTAGGGCAGGCACAAACCCGTGAGCCAACGCGCCGACGCCCCGAGACGCTCACGCAGCGCGTGCACGAGTCGCGACTTTCCGATGCCCGGTTCCCCCAGGAGTGTGACGGTGCGACTCGACGCCGTCCGCCGCACTTCTTCGAAGGATTCCTCGAGCAGACGCAGCTCTCGGCGACGGCCCACGAACACCGGAGCGGCCAGGTCAGGAACACCGGCGATCGTGCCCTCGCTCACCACGCGCCACACGCGGAGCGGGTCAGCTTTCCCCTTCACGGCCGCGGGCGGCAGCTGCTCCAACCCGAAGACGCCGCGCACGCGCGCGGCGGTCACGTCCCCCACGACGACGGATCCTCTTGGAGCGAGTGATTGCATCCGCGACGCCGTGTTCACAACGTCGCCAGCTACCGCTTCACCGACCTGGGGACCGGAGCCGAACGCCACGATCACTTCGCCGGTGTTCACGGCGACGCGAACCGCCAGCTCCGGATCGACACGACGAAGATCCTCCATCGACTCCAGGATCCGCAGCCCGGCTCGAACGGCCCGAACCGGATCGTCCTCATGGGCGATAGGAGCGCCGAAGACACCCATGGCCGCGTCCCCGATGAATTTGTCGAGTGTGCCGCCGAACCGCTCGATGTCGGCTTTCACGCGAGTGTGGAAGGGAACGAGGATCCGCCGGACGTCCTCCGGGTCGGCGCGGTCGGACCGCTCGGTGAAGCCCACGAGGTCGACGAACAGGACGGAGACGACACGACGCTCCTCGGTCCGAGGCGCATCCGAGGAAGCGGTGAGGGCCGCGCCGCAGGTGGGACAGAAAGCTGCCCCCGGCGGGGTTCGCGCACCGCACGAAGGACAGACGGCCACGCGGGAAGTCTACGGAGCTAGTTATGTGCGGGGACCCCGGGGCGCTAGAGGATTTGAACCTCTGACCTCTTCCGTGTCAAGGAAGGCCCGCGCAACGCTCTGACCAGCATCATCCCAGCTCAAGGCATCTTCGTCGGGTCTCAGGAGTACCGTCGAGTACCGTCTGTTTCGTTCGGCTCCTTGACCTGGTGTTGACCAAGGATCTCGCAGCAAAGGGAGGATCGAAGATGCCGCCTGAGATGGTTGAAGATCCCGTATGCGGCATGCGGATCGACCCCGACGACGCCGCTGGGACCGCCGAGTACGGGGGGAAGCTGTACTACTTCTGCTCGGAGACATGCCACGACGCTTTCGTGGCGAACCCGGCAACGTACGTGTGACGCGGAGTACATGACCAAGCCCGACGACGTCCTGACCGAGGACGAGGTCGCCGAGCGCGCCGAGACGACCGTCGAGCGCGTCCGGGAACTGGCCGATCTCGGTCTCCTCGTGCCCGAACAAGGCATGTTCCGTCGCCGCGATGTACTTCGTGCCCGCGTATTCATCGACCTGACATCGATGGGCATCGAGGCCGCGGCGCTCGGCGCCGCCCACGCTGCGGGAGAGCTCTCTCTCGGGAATCTGGAGAGCGCCGGCCGCCGGCACCCGCGCTCCGATCGGACCTTCGAGCGGGTGGCCGCTGACATGAACATCACGTTCGAAGCCTTTGAGGCGATCTACATCGCATTCGGGCTGCCTTTGCCGCGCCGCGAAGAGCTTGTTCGTCAGGAGGACCTCGAGGGGATCAAGTCACTCCCCGTGCTCTTCGGAGCCGGCGTAAGCGAAGCGCAGGTGCTTCAATTGGCGCGGGTCTGGGGCGACAGCGCGCGGAGGGTAGCCCAGTACGAATCGCACTTCACGCATGCAGTGATCGAAGAGCCCTTCCGACGACGCGGCCTGAAGGACAACGAGGCGGTCGAGGCTGCGTTCCGGGAGGTTGGCGTTCGCACGGGCCGTTCTGGCGAAGACCTCCTCGGATGGCTCTACCGTCGTCATCAGGAGACATTCTCGACCGAGCACCAGTTCGCTCACGTCGAGACCGCCCTTGAACTGGCGGGCGTCCGCGCACGACCCGCGCCGGGCGTCGAGGCCGCCGCATTTGCCGACCTCACCGGCTACACGTCGCTATCAGAGGAGACGGGAGATGCGGCAGCGGCTGACATGTCGCTCGCGCTGGCGCAGCTCGTGAAGGAGACCGCGTCTCGACATCGAGGAGAGGTCGTGAAGATGCTCGGGGACGGCGTCCACTTCCACTTTCGCGATCCGCACGACGCCGTCCGCGCCTCGCTCGACGTCGTCCGACGGGTCCGTCCACGCGGGCTTCCGCCCGCACATGTCGGCGTCAATGCCGGGCCGATGATCTACGACGAAGGGGATTACTTCGGCCGGGCGGTGAATGTCGCGGCCAGGATCGCGGCTCAAGCGCAAGCGGATCAGGTCTTCGTCGGTGAGGACCTCGCGCGGATCGTAGAACCGAGCGGCTTCACGCTCCAGGTGGTCGGTGACTTCGAGCTGAAGGGAATCTCTCGCTCGATCACGATCTACGAGGCCACGGAGGTCGAGGCAGACTGACCATATCTGCCGGTCCGGCTGAGGTCCTCACACGGGGAGCCCGAACTCCGCGACGGTCACTCATCCGCACGAGCGACATCGAAGCTGAACATCATCCCGCTCTGGGCATGTTCGGCGATATGACAATGAGCCATCCAGAGGCCAGGATTCGACACGTCTAGCAGGATGTCCACCTCCTGTCCCGCGCGCACCAGGACGGTGTCCTTCCACACGAGATTGGATTCCGGCTCGGCGTCCCTCGACAAGACCAGGAAGCGACCAGCTCCGTGGATGTGGAATGGGTGATGCATCGGATGATCCGACTCCATCTCGTTGACGAGCCGGATCTTCACTCGGTCTCCGACAGTGAATGCCCAATTGATGGCCCCGTTCTCCGATCCGCTCTCCCGATCGATGAGCTTCCAGAACATGTTGCTGGGGTCCGACGCTCGGTTGATCTCCGGCATCAGGTCTTCCCATTCAAGGCCATCGACCTCGTGCTCGTGAAGAGAGCCAACTTCGTCCTTTTCGGTTGGCGCCGCGTCCGAAGGCACCAGTTTCATCCCGCACTTCGGGCAGGTACTAGGCTTCGAGTCCGTGACCTCCGGGTGCATGGGGCAGACGTAGGAGGACGATGGCTCTGTCGTTTCCGCCTGCATAGGCACGAGCTTCATCCCACACTTCGGGCACGTTCCCGGCTTCGAGTCAGTGACCTCGGGGTGCATGGGACACACGTAGGCTGATTGCTCTGGCGACTCGGTCTGCACCGGCACAAGCTGCATCCCGCACTTCGGACATGTCCCGGGCTTCGAGTCCGTGACCTCGAAGTGCATCGGGCAGGCGTAGGACGAGGTCTGGATATCGCCCCCGTATAGGAGCGGCATGGAAGACACGAACGCGAGCACCTTGTCTGGCGGTCGGGTCAGATCCTCCTGCACGGACTGATGCTCACCGGTGAGCTCCTGATCGACGCGGAGGTCCGCGAACGAGCCACTCGCTGTCCCGGTCGAGGTCCCCGAGACAGAGAACGCTCCGAGGTCGTAGACGTGATCCGGCGTACGATGCTCGAGCCGCGCCTCCCCCGGAGCATCGAACAACACATCCAGAACGGCCCGCTCCGACGGAGCAAGCAGTACCTCGTCGACCCAGGTCTCGCGTTCGTATCGACCGCTATCGCCGCCGACCAGCTTCGCGCGGGCACCTCGAACCGCGAAGTTGAAGATCCGAGTGTTCGCCGTGTTGACCAGAAACAGCCGCACGACTTCTCCCGCTGCCGCCTGTCCTGCGAACTCGGTCTCGCCGTTGATCAGCATGACGTTCCCGAATCGGCCCATCGCCGTGTAGTTCGGTCCAGATCGATGGAAGGGAGCGATATGCCCATCCTCAACGAGGAGATCGTCCAAGGTGAGCGTCAGTTGCCGATCCACCGCAGGCCAATACGAGGGATCTGAAGGTTCGACGATGATCGTCCCATAGAGACCCATCTCCAAGCCGAAGTCTTCGCGGATGTGAGGGTGGTACCAGTAGAAGCCGGCGTCCGGGAACTGCACTTTGTAGGTGAACGTCCCTCCGATCGGGATCGGCGCTTGGGTGTCGTGCGGAACGCCGTCGTAACGATTCTCCAACCGTAGGCCGTGCCAATGTACGGTCGCATCGACGTCACCATCGTTGGTCACCTCGACCGTGATCTCTGATCCTTGGTCGACGTGCAGTGCGGGCCCCGGGATAGACCCGTTGTATCCGAGCATCCGGAACTCGGCTTCGTCGACACGCTTGCGCACCGGATGTATGCGCAGGTCGAACCGATCACCGTCTTGGAGTCGTATGGGGTGCGGTTTCTGGGCTTCCGGCAGCCCGGTCGTGTCGGTCGAAAACAACTCGCGCGCATCCCGCTGCCGTTCCGGTTGCGCCTCGTCTGAGGCGTGATCTGACGTAGCAAGCTGATGCGGATGACCGGTAGGTTTCGTCACCATCACACCCCATCCGACTGAGGAGAAGACTCAGGAAACCCTGCCCCGGAGGAACGGTGAGAGGGTGCCCGCAAGTCGAGGTCGGAGCCCTAGGAGCTATCCGTGAAGCCGCAGTCTACGCCAAACGGTGACGGGGTGATCCCGTCCGCCCCTCGCCACCCAAGACGCATTCCCTTCTAGCGGTGGCTCAGGAACCTGGCCGCAAGAGGTGGGGAGTATCCCACGGCTCGGGCACTCCGACGGTGATCCTCGAAGCCGGGCTCGGCCAGCCGGCCGCGATGATGTCCGGATGGATCCAGCCAGGCGTGGCCACGGTCACGAGGGTCTGCGTCTACGACCGAGCCGGCATGGGTTGGAGCGAACCGGAGCACCTCGTTGGCCAGCCTCCGCACCTCCGACTGCGAGGACAGGTCCCCGACTAACACCTCCACCTGCCCGCCGCCGGCGGTGCGGATCTCGCGAGCTGCTCCCTCGGTGCGCTCGCGGTCCCGGCCCGTGATCGCGAGGCGCGCACCCATCGTGGCCAAGCCCAGCGCGGTCGCCCTGCCTATGCCTCCGGAGGCGCCGGTGACCAGGACCGTCTTCCCGGCCATCGGCAACCGACCCACATCCGGACTCGCTTGTGTGCGATTGACCGCGTTCATGGCGCTCCTTCCGATGCTGTCAGATGATCAGCGCAATCCCCATCGCGAGGAGCCACAGGGACCAGGCGATATAGAGAATCGGGATGGCCGCTCCTGCGAGAGCCCAGCCGTCCTCCTCGTCACGACCCAAGAACTCGGCTGAGCCGACGATCAGTCCCACACCCACGACGATCCCGACCCACCCCATCCAAGCAGGTATCAACTCTCGGCCGACGAGCGCGACTCCGGTCAGGACGGACCAGAGCCCGGTGAAGAGGTATCCGAGATGCTCGCCGACGCCGACCCCGAGGTACTGATGCATGGCACGGAAGACGGCGATCGTGGCCTCTCGCTGGCCGCTCTCAAGCGCAGAATCCGCATTCGTGCGAGCGAGCGAAGGAACGAGGTAGACCCACCTCAGGAGTCCGAGCATCTGCACGAGCCCAGCGAGAACGCCGGCGGTCACGGCGAGCGGGACGATCCCCGTGAAGCGGAGCGCCTGACCGAGCAGGACGACGGCGGGGATGAAGAGAAGTCCGGAGAGCATGAACATCCACCACATCAGGATCAGAGACGACCCGCCCGCGTGGAATCGCTCGAGGATTTCCGTGGCGGGCTTCCTGAGGATGTCGGGGTAGTCGAACCGTTTGCCGAGCAGCGCGAAGGTCACGTTGAACCACACCGGCGCAACGATCAGGAACACGCCGGCGGCGACCTCGACATCCATCAAGGACCCCCGGTTGGCAAGCCCACGATCACGCGGGAACCGACTTCGCTCCCCGTATCCCTGCCACCAGCAGCAGGCCGGTGATGGTCGCGAACACCACGACTCCCGACGCACCGAAGATGGGGAACCGCTCATCGATGTTCCTCGAGATCACGTAGGAGCTCACGAGCCAACCGAGCGCCCAGGCAGGCGGGTTCGCGACGATCCACACGGACCAGAGCGAGAATCTGTCTCGCAGCACGATCCCCTGGGCGATCCCAACGAACGCTCCGCAGATCGCTCCCATGATCATGAGCTGGGGCCTCGAGGTCTCGTAGGCGACCACCATGGCACCCACGGCCAAACCGACCGCGAGTCCAAGGCTCGTCGCCGCGATCCACCCGAGGGCGACACCGAGACTCCGCCGAAGCAGGAGCCATTGAGCGAACCCGACCACGGCTCCAGTCAATACCCCTCCGAGCAGCGCAGGCGTCACACCGTCGACAGGGCCGGCGACGATGTTGCCGAGATATCCCCCGATAGGGATGCCGAGGATGCAAAGTCCGGCCCAACTGAAGAACGTCTTCGCTCCCGCAGGCCGGGATGACTGACGCACCTCCGGCGTTGTCTGCGTGACAGTTGCCGCGCTCATGGCGCTCCTTCCGGTCGGTGAACCTTCCGATGTTGGAACGGGTCAAGCTGAGCGGTCCCGGTTATCAACTCGCCACCGGCATCGGTGGTGGCGGTGCTGTCGCCGTGACTGGCCGAGGAGAACGCCCAGCCCGGATCGCGACGGCCAGCAGGCCGAGTCCCCACACACTCGCCAGCAGCCAGAGCAGTCCCCCCACGATCGGGATCAGCGCGAGCGCCCGCAGGATCACCAACCCCACGACGAAGGCGACGTACTTCGAGGAGGCCCGTATCACGAGACGCCCGACAGCATGCGTCGCGACCGTGTACCCGATCGTGTAGATGAGAGCCAACGCGAACAGCACGAATAGCCCAAGCGGGATCCCTACGACCGTCACGAGCAGAAGCACCGCGACGATCGGCAGGAGGAAGAAGAGGGCGACGCCCCACCCGATGCTCGAGCCGAGTCGCGTCCGTATCGTCTCGACGACGGTCTCGTCCAGACCCGGCGCGAAGGCCAGGAGCAGCAGACCGAGGATCAGCACTGAGGCGGTGTAGCCGAGCCACCAGACGAACCGGCCGGCGAAACCCCCCATGTCGTAGTCGAACTTCGTCGCGACGTTGCTCCGCGACCCGCGGATGGTCGCGCCGTCCTCCACGTTCGGGGTGGCTTGTGTGACGAGATCGCCTCCGATCTCGGCCCCCGATCGCACCGTGACGTCGCCATTGAACACGACCACGTCTCCGTTCACCGTGCCGGAGACAACAGTGTCACCGTTTAGGACGAACAGGTCCTGCCGAACGGTTCCCTCGATCGTGGCCGGGCCGTTCACGATCACCGCCGTGTCCACAGTGCGATCGCTCTCGACCAGCAGCCGACCGGTCAGGACGACTTGGTCCTGCTCAGCGACGTCCGATCCGTCGCCCTGGGCCAATGCCGGGGCCGCGAGCGTCAGGAGAAGCACCCCTGCCGTTGCGAGCGCTCGGATAACTGTGCGCGACTTGCCTCTGGGGGCCATGGCTCCTCCGATGGTTCAGTGGAACTGCGGAAGGGCACCTCTTGGCGCCGCCCCACAGGTCCCCTAACGAACTCTCTGTTATGACGTCACCTTGACGACAGGCCGTGACCGTTGTGTGACACCCGCGTGACGAGGGAGGGATCAGTGGGCTGCGGGTCCGCGACCAGGACGATCGACCCCTATGTCCGAAGCGTCGTCGTGCGCTCCACCACCAGCACCGCGACGTGGCTTGCCTCCACGCGTCTAGCCCTTCGCTTCCGGGCTAATCCCGGGAAGGACCGCATCGACGATCCGCTCCGCCAGCTGCCCGTCGAGCTTCCCGCCAGTGAGCAAGAGGCGGTAGTTAACCGGGCCGAAGAGGAGCTCGTGAACCAACGCGATGTCGACGTCAGGTCGCACCTCGCCCCGCTCGATCCCGCGGTCGAGGAGCATACGGACTTCCGCGAGCCGCATGGAGACGATCTGCTCGCGGAACGCCTCGCCCAGTGCCTCGTTCGTGGCGAAGTCAGAGACGAGCCCCTGCATCACCCTTCCCATGAGCGTCCTTCCTAGGATCCGGACGGCACCGTCCACGAACGAGATCAGCTCATCGCGGATGTTGCCGAGATCCGGAACGGCAACGACCTCTTCAGCCATCTCGAGCAAGACAGCGAGCGCGAGGTCCTCCTTGGAGCTCCAGCGTCTGTACACAGTCGTCTTGGCGACGCCGGCCCGAGCAGCCACTCCCTCGACCGTCAACCCGTGCACGCCGACCTCGACGAGAAGCTCCCGGGTCGCTTCAAGGATGGCTACGTCGGTTCGCTTCGCACGTGAACTAGGGGCCTCGGATGACGCCACACGGTTAGCTTACGCTACGCTACGTAGCGTTGCCATCCTGTACGCAACCCACTACGCTACGTAGCGTCTGGTGATGGAGTATCGCGAGCTGGCTCGGGGCTCGCAGAGGGGTGGTTTCCATGAGCGGAAGCGGCGAACAGGCCATGGCCATCTACGCCAAAGAGAAGCCACACTTGCGCCTGTCCCTCCTCGGCGGTTTCCGACTGGAGGATGCCGGCACCACGGTGATCCTCCCTGAAGGCTCCCAGCGTCTCATCGCGTTCCTCGCATTGAAGGGCAGGGTGATGCAGCGACAAGCGGTAGCCGGCACGCTGTGGCCGGACACAACCGACAGCCAAGGCTCATCGAGTCTTCGATCGGCGCTGACGCGGCTGCGTGGCGACGCCCGAGCTTCCCTGGCAGCCACGGCTCGCGATCTCCGATTGTCTGACGATGTCACGGTCGACCTCTGGGAAGCACGTGAGCTCGCGCACCGATTGCTCGATCCGACAGGCCCTTCATCGTCGGACGGACCCGGGCGCGAAGCGATCTCCGCTCTCTCGGGGGAGCTCCTACCTGACTCGTACGACGACTGGGCGATCGTCGATGCCGAGGAGTGGCGGCAGCTCCGCCTTCACGCCCTGGAAGTCCTGGCTGACCGCCTCGTGGCCAGCAAGCAGTACGGGGATGCCGCCGAGGCGGCCCTGGCGGCTGTACGGGCCGAGCCGCTGAGGGAGAGTCCACGGGCCGCCTTGATCCGGGTGCACATCGCTGAAGGTAATCCCACCGAGGCGCTTCGGGAGTTCGCTAGGTACAGCGAACTGTTGATGCTCGAGCTCGGCGTGGAGCCGACCGAACGCCTTCGGGCGCTGGTCGCCGACCTGTGGTCACGCCACCGTCACGGCCGGCCTCCATCGTGGGGACATGCCCAACACGACGGGGACCGCACTCCTCATGGTCCGGACTTGGTGCGAGGAAGGATCGCGGCAGCCCTTCCGAGCTGAGATCAGGGTCGCTCCTGATGTGGCCTCCGGCTTCCAATCCACCCTGAACTTCATCGATGCGGACGCAGTCGTGGACGCAGTTCGCCAATTCCTCGAGAGCGTTCTCCGTCCTCACTCCCATGATCCTCCGTGACGGCCGCGTCACGTCTCAGTCACGGCTGATGTGAAGGATGCGTGTTCAGCACCGACCCGAGCTCACCAGATCCGAACTGCCAAGGCCACACGGGAGGAAAACGAGAGCAGCACGCAACCGGTTCGCAGCGGTTCTTGCAGACGCCTCAAGCACACGACGAAACACAGTCCAGATCTCTACGCCGACAGACAGAAGGAGTCCAGATGCAAAGCTCCACCGCGCACGTCAATGAAGCGCCCATCCTGACCGCGCGCGGCGTGGTGAAGACCTACCGCTCCGGCACGAACGAGGTTCACGCTCTGCGCGGCATCGATTTGGACGTCCGGCCCGGCGAGCTCCTGATGATCATGGGCCCTTCCGGAAACGGGAAGACCACCCTGCTTAACTGCCTGTCGGGCTTGGATGACATCGACGCGGGCACCGTCACGGTGGACGGTGACGACCTGTTCGCGATGTCGGACGCCACGCGAACCCGCCACCGGGCGAACCGGATGGGCTTCGTCTTCCAGTCCTTCAACCTGATCCCCGTCCTGTCCGCGCGGGAGAACGTGGAGCTGCCGCTGCTGGTTACCGGGGTGGCGCCGAAGCAAGCGCATGAGCGGGCGCGCGACATGCTCGCCCGCGTCGGCCTGGCCGACCGCGCCGATCATCGGCCGGGTGAGCTGTCGGGCGGGGAGCAGCAGCGCGTCACCGTCGCTCGGGCACTGGTCGCCAAGCCGGCGCTCGTCTGGGCCGACGAGCCCACGGGCGCGCTCGACAGTCAAACCGCCGGCGAGATCGTCGAGCTCCTGCACGAGGTGCACGCCGCCGGCCAGACGCTCGTCGTGGTCACCCACGACGAGGGCCTCGGTCGATCCGGGCAGCGCCTCGTCCAGGTCCGCGACGGGCTGGTCGTCCAAGATGTCGATCCGATGGATCTCCTCCTCACCGAGGACCCGGTGATGGCGTGACCGCCCTCGCGATCCTCGGGGTCCTCGCTCTGCTCTTGCTGGCTCCGCTCGCGGTCGCGGCAATGCGACAACGAAGCCTCTTCACCATGGCCGTACGCAACATCGGGCGCCGCCGCGCGGAGGCCGGGCTGGTCGTGGCCGGGGCGCTTCTCGGCACAGCCATCATCACTTCCTCATTCGTGGTCGGTGACGTCATCGAAGCGTCCTTCGCCGACGTGGCTCGGACCAAATACGGCCCGATCGACATCACGCTGACGCCCAAGGAAGGTGCGATCGACGACGTCGAGAGGGCGGTCGAAGCCGGCGAGATCGACGGCATCGACGGCGCACTGGCGGTGACCACCGCGACGGCGACCCTCGAAGCGCCCAAGGGAGACGTGGCGGTACCGCAGGTCGAGATCTTGGAGCTCGACCTCGCAGCAGCCCGCGACTTCGGTTCCGACCCGACGATCACCGGTGTCGCCGATGCCGGCAACCTCGGACCGAACCAGATCGTCATCAACGAGCGGACCGCCGGGGACCTCGCCGTCGTGGCGGGCGACGAGTTGCGTCTCCACGCGTACGACTCCTCCGTCGATGTGACGATCACGCGCGTCGTCCCGGAAGTCGGGCTCGCGGGATACGGCGGTGCGCTGGTCGCTCCGGGCACGGTCACCGGCTTGGCCGAGGACTACACCGACGTGGCCGCCTCGCCCCGTCACCGTCTCCTGGTGTCCCTCGACGGAGGGGTGTTCGACACACGCGCGCTGTCCGACCGGGCGGTGGCGGATCTACGCGCCGTCGTCGCGGCGGTGCCGGGTATCGAGGTCGAAGCACCGAAGGCTCTCGTGCTCGACGACGCGGAACGCCAGGGTGCCGGTCTCACCGAGGTCTTCAGCCTGATCGGGATCTTCAGCGTCCTCGCGGGGATCCTGTTGCTGATCAACCTGTTCGTCATGCTCGCCGAAGAGCGCAAGACCGAGCTCGGCATGCTGCGAGCGGTCGGGTTCACCCGCCGCCGGCTCACCCGGGCATTCGCGATCGAGGGAGCGTTCTACGCGATCTCCGCCTCTGTGCTCGGAGCGGTGGCCGGACTCGGTGTCGGCTGGCTCGTCGCGGTCGTCGCCGGTCCCATCTTCGGAGCCGACGACGGATCGAGCTACCCGCTGACGATCGAGCCCATGAGCCTCGCCATCGGGGCGAGCACGGGTCTGGTCATCTCGCTGGTGACCATCTGGATCACCAGCCTGCGCATCGCAAGGCTCAACATCATCCGGGCGATCCGGGATCTGCCGGAGCCCAAGGTGGTCCGGGCACGAATGCGCACGCTCGTCCTCGGAGCCGTCGGCATCGTCATCGGCGCCGCTGCCGCATCTCTCGGATACGTCAACGAGAACCCATTCGCGCTCGTCCTCGGAGTCCCGGTGATGGCGTTAGCCGCGGCACCACTGCTGCGACGACTCCTACCGGAGCGTACGGCGCGTGTGCTCGGGGCTGGGACGGTGCTCGCCTGGGGACTGCTGGTGTACCCGCTCTTCCCCGACATCATGGGCGGCTCCGACATGCTCATCTTCGTCGTCCAGGGCGTAGTGCTGACCGTGGGCGCCGTGTCCTTGGCATCGAGCCTGGACCGCGTCTGGACATTCGCGGTCGAACATCTCGGACGCGGTGGTCGGGGCCTCGCGCCGCGGTTGGGCATCGCCTATCCGCTCGCGCGGCGGTTCCGCACCTCGATGCTGCTCGGGATGTTCTCCCTGGTCATCTTCACGGTGACGATCCTCACCTCGTTCTCGATCGCGCTGGCCAGTAACACCGATGTGACGGTCGAGCGGGTGTCCGCCGGGTTCGACGTCATGGTCGACACCAACCCGACGAACCCGATCGGCGTCGACGAGCTGGCTGCCCGCGACGACGTGGTCGCGATCGCGGGCCTTGCCCGGGGCGTCGCGAACTTCGGAGCCGCACACCTCGATGGCACGCCCGAGTGGGCCATCAGCGGGTTCGACCTCGACCTGCTGGATCGTGGGACACCGGGATTGTTCCGCCGGGACGAGGCCTACGCGAGCGATGCAGACGTGTACCTGGCGGTGCTCAACGATCCATCTCTGGCCATCGTGCCCGAGAACTTCCTCGTCGCCGGCGTGGATGTGGCGGTCCTGGACGTCGGTGACACCTTCACGGTGATCGAGCCGGGAAGCGGGGATGCGCATGAGCTGACGATCGCCGCCCTGGCCGAGACGGATTGGCTTGAGAACGGCGCTCTCGTGAGCCGCGAGCTCACCACCGAGCTGTTCGGCGAACAGGACATCGTGACCCGCTACTACCTCGGGGTCGCGGACGGCGCCGATGCGGATGCGGTCGCGTCCTCTGTGAACGGGGCCTTCCTCGAGCAGGGAGCCGACGCCGACACGTTCACGGCGCTCATCAACGCCGGTGCGAGCAAGCTCACGGGCTTCCTCGCGCTCCTGCGGGGCTTCCTCGGATTCGGGCTCCTCGTGGGGATCGCGGGTCTCGGTGTCGTGATGGTTCGCGCCGTCCGCGAGCGGCGCCAGGAGATCGGCATGCTTCGGGCGATGGGCTTCCGCGCCGGACTCATCCGCACCGCGATGCTCTCCGAAGCCGGACTCATCGCCATCCAGGGCACGGTGATCGGTGCCGTGCTGGGACTGATCACGACACGTCAGCTGCTGATGGCATCGGACTCCTTCGGCGACGTTCCGGTCCCGTTCATCGTGCCGTGGGTCGGCCTAGCCGTCATCTTGGCCCTCCCACTCGTGGCCTCGCTGGCTGTGACCGCATGGCCCGCCTCTCGCGCAGCACGCATCCGACCCGCAGTTGCGCTGCGGATCGCCGACTGATCGAAGGAGTGTGTTGGACATGCAGGTTGCACCGCCCGCCTATCCCGTCCTGTTCTCGGTGGACCATCCGGAGCGGGAACTGAATCGACTGACCACCTTCTTCCGCTTCTTCGCGGCGATCCCGATCCTGATCGTCCTGGCCAGTGTCAGCGGAGGAACGTGGGAGTGGAGCTACGAACACGGAACCGCCGTGGCCGCTGGCGCGGGAGGCTTCCTCTTCTTCGGACCCCTGCTGATGATCCTATTCCGACAGAAGTACCCGCGCTGGTGGTTCGACTGGAGCCGGGAACTGCTCCGCTTCTCGAACCGTGTCGGAATCTACCTCAGCCTCATGGACGACCGATACCCCTCCACCGATGACCATCAGTCGGTTCACCTCGACTACGACTACCCGAACGTCAAGCGGGACCTGAATCGGTGGCTTCCCCTAGTGAAGTGGTTCCTCGCGATCCCTCACTACGTCGCCCTGTTCTTCCTGTACATCGCTGCGGTGTTCGCCGTCGTCATCGCATGGTTCGCGATCCTTTTCACCGGACGCTACCCGCGCGGGCTTTTCAACTTCGTGGAGGGCGTGATCCGGTGGCACGACCGGGTTCTGGGCTACGCGCTCCTCCTGGTTACCGACCGGTATCCGCCCTTCCGACTGGCCGCCTAGGGCTAGCCGCTCATCTACCAGGGAGACGACCGTGACACTCACAGAAGCGACCACCCGGACTCCTCCGGGAGGAAATAGGAGCACGATGAAGGCGATCGTCCAGGACACCTACGGCTCGGCCGACGTCCTCCAGCTCCGAGAGATCGATCGACCGACCGCCAGCGATGAGGAGGTGCTCGTCCGGGTCCACGCGGCCGGCTGCGGTCCGGACGCGTGGCATCTGATGACCGGGATGCCGTACATGGCGCGCCTCGCGATCGGGCTCCGCGAGCCGAAGACCAAGGTCCTCGGCTGGGACGTCGCGGGCACGGTCGAGGCGGTCGGCGCCAACGTGACGGGGATCAGACCCGGTGACGAGGTGATGGGCACCGCGAACCGAGCTCGCGATCGCCGCAGCAGGTGATCTGATCCCGAAGCCTGCGAACCTCAGCTTCGAGCAGGCAGCGGCCATCCCGGTCTCCGGCGTGACGGCCCTCCGGGCAATCCGCGAGGAGGGCCACGTGCAGCCGGGGCAGAGCGTGCTCGTCATCGGCGCGGCCGGAGGCGTGGGATCGCTCACGGTGCAGATCGCCAAGGCAGAGGGTGCGAAGGTCACTGCCGTCTCGAGCGCATCGAAGGAGGACCTTGTCCGATCGCTCGGCGCGGACGACGTGATCGACTACACGCGCGAAGACTTCACGGGTGGGGCCCGGCGCTGGGACGTGATCATCGACACCGCGGGCCGCCGCCCGTTGTCACGACTGCGCCGCGCTCTCACCCCGAAGGGCACCCTCGTGATCGTGGGCGGCGACGGGGGTGGACGGTGGACCGGAGGCTTCTTCCGCGGGATGCTGCGGGCCCCCATGGTGTCCCTGTTCGTGGGTCAGAGGCTTCGCGGACTGGCGACGAAGATCAAGCGACAGGATCTTCTGGCCCTCGTGGAGCTCGTCGAGGCCGGCACGGTCACGCCGGTGATCGACCGGACGTACCCGTTGATCGAGGTCCCCGACGCGATCCGCTACCTGGAGGAAGGCCACTCCCGCGGCAAGGTCGTCATCACCGTCTGACGGAGAGCGACCCGGCAAGGCATGAGGAAAGGAATCCAGATGAACCTTCAGGATCCGCGAACGATCGCTCGAGCCTTCGGGTGGCTCATGGTCATCACATTCGTGACCTCGATCCCCGCGAAGCTGATCTACGACTCGATCCTCAACGAGCCTGGCTACATGGCCGGCGCCGGATCCAACACGAGCCTGTTGATCGCCGCGTTCCTGGAGGTGCTCCTCATCGCCGCGAACATCGGTACCGCCGTCGTGCTGTTCCCGCTCCTCAGGCGGCGATACGAAGGCGCCGCTCTCGGTTTCGTCACCGCTCGGCTCGTCGAAAGTGTGTTCATCGCCGTCGGCATCCTGAGCGTCCTGGCGATCGTGACGTTGCGGCAGGAGCCTGCGGGCGCCGATGCGGCCAACCTGTCGGCGGTCGGCGCTTCGCTCGCCGCGATTCATGACTGGACGTTCCTGCTCGGGCCAGGCTTCACGGTCGGCATCGGGAACGGGTTGTTGCTCGGCTATCTGATGTACCGGACCGGCCTCGTCCCGCGACGGTTCGCGATGCTGGGCCTGATCGGGGGTCCGCTGATCATCGCTTCGGGGATCGGCGTGTTCTTCGGCGCCTTCGATGCGGGTTCCGCCCCGCAACTCATCGCGACGGCTCCCGAATTCGTCTGGGAGTTGGGGCTCGGCATCTACCTCATCGTCAAGGGGTTCAAGCCTGCCGCCATCTCCGCCATGGATGCGACCGTGAGGGTCCCCGAGTCGTCGAGCGCCACGCGAGAAAGGGTCTAGTGGTCGGCAATAAGAGATGTCGTGCCGCTTCGTCGTGGTGCGCTGATCGAGGGGTGACTGTGGGAAATGTCAACAACCACGCGTAGTGACGTCCGAGATCCCAACATGGCGCCCGAGCCGTTGCCTCCTGCACGCAGGGGCCATATCGGCCGGATCGTTGCCGGGAGCATCCTCGGTGGCCTGATCCTTGCGCTCGTCCTGAGCATCATCGTGTTCGGGGGGGCCACGGAGCCGATCATCAGCGGGTCGGTTCTTCTTGCCTTTGCCCTCGGCTGGACGATGCTCGCCTGGCTCTCCAGCCGTCGGACCGATCAGTCGCAAAGATGGGCATACGTGCCGGCGATCTTCATGGGTGTACTTGGTTTGGCTCACTTGGTCATCCGGCCGAGTGACGGCGTGCTCCGGGCCTTCGGCTGGGTGTGGCCGATCGCCGCCGCTGGGCTCGCAATCTGGATGATCATCCAGTCGCGGCGGTCGCTCCACAGCTGGTCGCGTCGCGGGATCATCTATCCGGTGTTGGCGGTTCTCCTCCTTGCGGCCGTGGGCGGGGCCTACGAGACGATCCGCGAAACGCTGGACGAGTCTGCGTACGCGATGCCCGGCCAGCTGATCGACGTCGGTGGCCACAAGCTCCATATCAGCTGTACGGGCTCGGGCACTCCGACGGTGATCCTCGAAGCCGGGCTCGGCCAGCCGGCCGCGATGATGTCCGGATGGATCCAACCAGGCGTGGCTACCGAAACCCAGGTCTGTGTCTACGACCGAGCCGGCATGGGTTGGAGTGAACTCGCCGAGACTCCGCGAGATGGTGTCGCGATCGCGACCGACCTCCACACGCTCCTTGACCGGGCCGAGATCGACGGCCCGTACGTCCTCGCCGGGCACTCATCCGGCGGTGTGTACGTGCAGGTCTTCGCCGCTCAGTATCCCGATGAGGTCGCCGGCCTGGTGTTGCTTGACTCCCAGCCACCGGATGCCATCGCCAACCTCCCGGGCTACGCCGGTGAATACGAGGGCATCCGCAGGTCCACCGCGCTATTCCCATCGGTCGCTCGGCTAGGCGTGGGGCGACTGGCGTACCCCTCGGCAAGTGCCGGCCTCCCGCCAGAGGCATGGGCAGAGGCGCGCGCGTTGTTGTCCACCGGCCGCCACAATCGCGGCTACCGCGACGATGCTGTCGGTCTCAAAGCCGCTCTCAGCCAAGCGCAAGCCCTGACGAGCCTGGGCGACAAGCCGTTCATCGTCGTCACCGCGGCTGAGGACGCTCACGACGGGTGGCTGCCGCTGCAAGAGAAGATGGCCGGCCTGTCGACGAACAGCGTCCAACGGGTCATCCAGGACGGATCGCACGCCTCGCTGATCGAGGACGAAGGCGATTCTGCGAACGCCATCAAGGCAATCCTCGATGTCGTTGAGGCTGTCCGCTCTGGCGCGACGCTGCCCCCGTGAACCAGGAGTCTCACACCGAAAACGGGCCCTGACCTGCGCGTTTCGTGGTGGGCGCTAGAGGATTTGAACCTCTGACCTCTTCCGTGTCAAGGAAGCGCTCTGACCTCTTCCGTGTCAAGGAAGCGCTCTCCCCCTGAGCTAAGCGCCCGAGCCCTCATCGTAGCGGGCCTCGAGGCGGGGACCGGAATCGAACCGGTGTGCGAGGCTTTGCAGGCCTCTGCCTAACCACTCGGCCACCCCGCCGGACGAGGGGCCAGTCTAGCCGCGGCTCGCGACAGGGCTGGCCCCTCGAAGGGTGCAGGGTACCGAACCCCCAAGATCGGCCTGACGGGAACATCCGACCGCCTGGTGGGTGTTCACACAGTGTTCACGCGGCACCGCCCTCACAGGATCCCTCGGTCGGTAGCCTCGAAGAGCAAGGCAGGGCCACCACCGCCGCGCCATGGCGCGGGTCTCGAGGAAAGGAAAGCACGATGCTGTTCTTGATCGGAGCCATCGCACTGGCGCTCGTCGCCCTCGGCACGAGCTGGGGCACGATCGGCACCATCTTGATCCTGGTCACCGCCATGACATGGATGACGTTCGCGTTCCGGCCGGTCGAGGCGGGGGCGTTGGTCACGAGCCTGACCCGCCGGCGCTTCGAGTAAGGGCCGAGTGCTCCAGAGCTGAGATCCGAGAGGGTCGGCCCTTCTGGGCCGGCCCTCTCTCTTCGTGTTCGGACCAACTTCTTCCGGCGCGCGTTTGTGATTGGCTCCTCCGATGGGTCCGGCGGGGCGGAGCGGATGAGCGAGGCGCGTTGGAAGGTCGTCACGCTGGTCGGAGCCCTCGTACTGCCGCTCGTGGGCCTCGCGCTCCTGCTCGCCGTCCCGAGCCTCGATGTGCATTGGGAGCATCACCCGTCGCACTTCTGGCTCGTGCTGAGCGTCGCGTTCGTCGACACCGTGCTCGGTCTCGCGATGAGCGAAGCGGCCACGCGCCGAGACGACGTCCGGCTGTTCCTCGTGTCGCTCGCGCTGCTGACGAGCGCAGGATTCCTTGCGCTGCACGCCCTCGCCACCCCGGAGGTCCTCGTCAGCGAGCCGAACAACGGCTTCGTGGTCGCCACACCGATCGGCCTCTTCCTGGCAGCCGTGTTCTCCGCGGCTTCGGCGGTGCAGCCGGAGGACGGGCCGCGCCAGCTGTCGCGATCGGCGAGACGCTGGATCCGGTGGGCGCTGATCGCCCTGCTCGTGGCCTGGGCGTCGGCATCGCTCGCGGGCGTGTCTCTCCTTCGAGGGCCGGCGCCGAGCGAGGCACCCACGCCGCTCCGCGTGATCGCACCGGTGGCGATCGGGCTCTATGGGTTCGCCGCGATCCGCTACGTCACTGTCTATCTGCGCCGCCGCAGCCCTCTTCCGCTCGCCATGGCGACGGCCTTCGTCCTGCTCGCCGAGGCCGTGCTCGCGATCATCGTCGCGCGGAGCTGGCACGCCACCTGGTGGGAGTGGCACGTCCTGATGGCGATCGCTTTCGTCGTGATCCTGCTCACGGCTCGTGCCGAGTATGAACGTCAGGGCTCGGTCACCGGGGCGTTCGGCGGTCTCTACATGGAGCGAACACTGGAGCGGATCGATCAGCGGCAAGCCGACTCGCTCGGGACCATGGTGGAAGCGATCCGCGCGGAGGCACCCCTGGCACCCGTGATCGATCGGCTTCACGCGGAGGGCGCGAGCGCGGAGGAGGTCGCCTCCCTCGTGCGCTCGGCTCGGGAACTGGTGAGGGTCGACACGCTCTTCCATCAGTACGCAGGGCCCCGATTGGCCGACCGCTTGCACGAGGAGCCCTCGTTCGCCGACCTGGGCGGAAGGGAAACGGACGTCACGGTGCTCTTCGCGGATCTGGCCGAGTTCACGACCTTCAGCGAGGGGAAGGCGGCCTCCGAGGTGATCGACATGCTCAACCGCTACTGGGAGGGAACGGTGCCAGTGGTCGTCGAGCGAGAGGGAGGCCTGATCGAACGATTCGCCGGCGACGCGATCATGGCGGTGTTCAACGCGCTCGACGATCAGCCCGATCACGCGCTCCATGCCGCGCGAGCCGCCCTGGCGATCCAGGAGGACACGGCTCGCACCGCCGCGGAGCACCCGGAGTGGCCTCGATTCCGGATCGGCCTGAACAGCGGGCTCGCCGTGATCGGGAACGTCGGCTCGACGGGTCAGCGGAGCTTCGCCGCGATCGGCGACACCACGAACGTGGCGGCGCGAGTGCAGGCGATCGCCCGCCCGGGGCAGGTGCTCCTCGCGGACGCCACGTATCGGCGGATGCGCGATCGGGTGCGAGTCGAACCGCTCGGTCCCACGTCATTGAAGGGCAGAACGGAAACCATCGACGTCTACGAACTGCTCGAGGTGGTGTCCTGACGAGGAGCGGGGTCGGCGGGTCCCGACGGCTCACACACGTTCCCGCCCACAGGTGACCTAGGGATAGCGCGGCGCCTACCATGCGGCGTATGTCGACCTCAACGCCCGGATCGGAAACCTTCTACGATGGCTGGGCCCACTACCAGGGCCTCGTCCTCGATGCGCTGCGCGATCTCACGCCCGAGCAGCTCGGACTGCGGACCGCTCCGCACCAATGGGCCGTCTGGCAGCTCGCCGGTCACGTGGCGGGATCCCGCGCCTACTGGTTCCATGACGTCTTCGGCGAGGGTGATCCTGCCACCCGCGACCTGTTCCGCGTGGCGAGCACGACCGTTCCCGACCTGCCCCTGGAGGATGCCGGGTGGGAGGACGACGAGGATCACCCTCGCAGCGCGGCCGAGATCGTCCAGGCATTCGATCGGACCTGGACCATGATCGAGGAATGCCTCCGGCGTTGGACGCCTGACGACCTCGCCGTCGAGTTCACTCGCGAGCGCCGCTCGGGCACGGAGACGTGCACCCGTCAGTGGGTGATCTGGCACCTCGTCGAGCACGACCTCCACCACGGCGGTGAGATCTCACAGATCCTCGGAAGCCACGGCGTCCCCGCGCTCAACCTCTGATGCTCGGATCTCCCCAGCCTTCGGTTATCGCTGCCCTGCTGCGAGCGCCTCGAAGTTCTCGTAGAGAACGGCAACACCTGCCGCCTCGCGGGCTCGGAGGCTTGGAGCTGAGACGGACCGATCGCGCGTGAACGTCTCCCCCTGCCGGTTGATCGCCCGAGTCAGTCCCGGATGAGCGGCGCGTCGGCCGCGCCCTCGAGCCACTTCCGGTGGATCGCGTCGAGCGAGCCGTCGCCCTTCATCTCCTGGAGCGCGAGGTTCACGCACTCCACGAGCGGGCTTCCCTTCTCGAACGCCATCGCGAGGTACTCCTGCGAGCCAACGCTCGGGAGACGGCCGACGACCACGCCCTGCGGGACCTGCACATCGGTGATGAAGGACGCGCTCGGCAGGTCCACCACGATGCCGTCGACCCGTCCGTTCTTCAGGTCGTCCACCGCGGCGCCGAGATCGTCGTAGACGACCGGCTGCCTGTCCGGCTGGATCGTGCCCTCGATGAAGCGGAGGCTCGTGGTACCTGTCGGTGCGCCCAGCGTGGCGTCCTTCAGCTGCTCGAGCGTTGTGGCGTCAACGATCGGTGAGCCCCGGACGGACACGAGCGCCTGCTGCACATCGTAGTACCCCTCGCTGAAGTCCACGCTTTCCGCGCGCCCCGGCAGGTAGGAGATCTGCTGGAGCGCGAAGTCGAAGCCCTTCGGGCCGGGCGTGAACGACTCCGTGAAGCCGATCGGGACGAACCTGATCCTGTCCTCGGAGAAGCCGAGGCGCTCGGCTACCTCGAAGGTCACAGCGCCCTCGAAGCCCCGACCGAGGCACGGGTCGTTCAACCTCCACTCGGGGTGCTCGTGGGTGGTGCCCCCTTCCCACCAGGGCGGGGAGGCCGGCTCGCCCGTGGCCACGGTCAGGTAGGCGTTCGCGTATCCGGCGGCGGCATAGAGGTTGTCTCGGTTCACCTGGGCACATCCGGCGGCGCTCTGGTAGTGCGCGGGGGTATCTGCGTGGTACTCCTGCGGGGCGCACGCGGCCACGAGCATCGATAGGACCACCGGCCAGAGGGTCCAGCCACGCATGGCGGCACCCCAGGCGCGACGCGGGGAGGCGCGGAGCCAACACCCCGCCTTGTCGACCGACCGCTCCGCCTCCTGTCGATACCGCTCGAGCATCGCGAGCACGGTCACGATTCGACGGTACCTCGATGGGCTGACCACGACTCAGGAGTGACGCCGGCCTCCATCGCCAGGATCCACGACGTGCTTCCGATCAGTCGTATGGACTGGGTCGTGGGCTGAGTCCCCTCGACGAGGCACCGGGGTTGGACCACGAGGGGGACATGGCCTGCGCGGCAGCTCCGCGCACCAACCGGCTGGCATTGGTACTTTCTCCCTTGAGCAGGCTAGATGTCTCACCGAGACATCTGAGCTGCGGACAGGGAAGGACCGGACGATGCGAGAAGTGCGGATGCGCGCGTCCCGAGCCTGGACGATCCGCGGCCTCGCAGCCTCGGCAACGGTACTGGCGATCACCTTCGGAGTGACCCCCCACCTGCCCCCGCAAGCTGCCGCCGCGCTCCCCTACAACGTGGTGATCATCGTCACCGACGATCAGCGCTGGGACATGATCCGTCGCGACTTCACACCGGAGATCTGGAACCGGCTTGTGATCCCGGGTCGCTCTTTCAAGAACGCCTTCGTCCCTAATCCCCTGTGCTGTCCAAGTCGTGCCAGCATCCTGAGCGGCAACCACTCCCATACGACGGGGGTCTGGAGGAACCGGGGGCCACACGGGGGCTTCGGGGCCTTCGGGGACAAGCACACGATCGCCGTCGACTTCGACGCCGCCGGGTACCGCACAGCGATGATCGGGAAGTACCTCAACGGCTACGCAGCTGGGAAGAAGCGGTACGTGCCTCCGGGGTGGGACCGATGGTTCGCCACCGAGTCGCGCTACTACGACTACGGCGTGACGACGCAGAGTCGTCTCCTCCGCTTCGGTTCGGACCCGGAGGACCACCAGACCGGTGTGATCGCGCGACAAGCGAAGCGCTTCGTCCGCCGCTCGGTGTCGGCGGAAGATCCCTTCTTCCTGTACTTGTCGTTCTTCGCGCCCCACGCCCCCTCCACGCCGGAGCCGATCGATGTCGGTCGCTTCGACTGGGTCACCCCGGCCGACACCGACACACCGAAGGTCCGACACGGGATGCTCGAGGCGGCATTCGGCGTGGATCGAGCCGTCGGCGCGCTGGTCCAGTCCCTGCCGGATCACACGATCGTGCTCTACCTATCCGACAACGGCTTCCTATGGGGCGAACACGGCTTGCAACGAAAGGGGAAGCCGTACGACGAGAGCATCAGGATCCCGATGATCCTGACGGCGCTCGACGGGGGCTACGCCCCGTTGGCAGGAACGCATGATCTCGTGCTCAACGTGGACGCGCGTCCGACCCTCACCCGAGCTGCGGGGGTACCGATGCTCACGAGATCGGAGGGCGTCAACTGGAATGGTTCCCAGTACGTTTCCCGTGACGTGTTCGTGATTCACAACTATCCGAACAACGTATCGTTGCCCAGCTTCTGCGGCGTCCGGCTTCGTGGGTGGATGTTCACACGGCGGTCGGACGGCTCCGAGCTCCTGTTCGACATGAGAGCCGACCCCGAGCAGGAGACGAACCTGGCCGGTGAACCATCGTTCCAGGCCGAACGCGATCGGCTGCTTCTGGAGGCACAGGATGCCTGCGATCCGCCGCCACCCGGATATGTGTGGTGAGCGTCGGGGAGTCCCTCCTGATGTCGGGGCGGTACTGGGCTTTGTACCCATACGGTGCTCGGATCTTGGCCCGCATGGAGGCTCGATGACCGCGGAGTGTGACCCGGACCTCAGGAAGTCCGACCGGAAACGGCCTCTGACTTGGAGCGGACGACGGGATTCGAACCCGCGACCCCCACCTTGGCAAGGTGGTGCTCTACCACTGAGCCACGTCCGCAGACTGGGCATCCATCCTAGGCACCGGGATTCGCAGCTTCAACCGGGGGTCGGTCAGGCGGTACCCGTGGAGCCGAACCCGCCCGTGCCGCGAGTCGAGTCCGGGAGCTCGTCGACGAACGCGGGCGAAAGCTCCGGCACCGCAACGATCACGAGCTGGGCGATCCGGTCGCCGGGGGCGATCTCGACCGGCTCGTGCGGGTCGAGGTTGACCACGGCGCAGATCACCTCGCCGCGGTAGCCGGCATCGATCAGGCCGGGGGCGTTCGCGAGCGTGAGCCCTCGCTTCGAGGCCAGCCCCGACCGCGGGAGGACGAGCGCGGCGTGGCCGTCCGGGATCGCGACGGCGACGCCGGTGGGCACCATCGCTCGCTCCCCGGGCTTGACCGTGACGCCCTCGGCCGCCCGAAGGTCGAGGCCGGCGTCGCCCGGATGCTGCGCGCTCGGCAGCTCCCCCTCGGGTCGCAGGCGTCGGAACGGAAGTTCCATCGATCAGACCGGCTCGATCAGCTCGAGGCGGTTCCCGAACGGGTCGCGCACATGCACCCTCCGGAAGCCGGAGAATTGGTCCGACTCGATCACCTTGTAGCCGCTCATCTCCACGCGGGCGCGCATCCGCTCGAGGTCCTCGACCAGGAACGCGGGGTGTGCCTTCATCGCGGGCTGGAACCCTTCCTCGACGCCGAGGTGGACTTCGAGGTCGCCCGACCGGAACCAGACGCCGCCGTGGTCGGCCAGCTCCTGGGGCTTCGGCACCTGCTCGAGCCCGAGGACGCCCTCGTAGAAGTCGATGGCCGCCTGTTCTTCCTCGGGTGGCATCGCGAGCTGCACGTGATGCAGCCCGAGCAGCCTGCCGGGCTCAGCGTGGGTCATGGTCCTCGGTCCCCCTTGCGAGGGACCCATCCTACGAGCAGCCGCTGGTGCTGCCGCAGGTCCCACAGACGTAGCACGAACCGGCCGGCTGCATCTTGGAGCCGCACTGGTAGCAGAGGGGTGCGTCCAGCTCCTTCGCCGTGGGCTTGGCGACCATCTCGATGGGACGGATCACCGCTCCCTCCGACGCCTCGATCGGCGCTTCCTCCACGGCCGTGGTCTCTCCGCCGGCGGCTGCCGGGTCGGCGGTCTTCTCCACGACTTCCACCTTCCGCTCCTCGATCGACCGGATCCCGAGTGCCTCCCGCTTGTCCGGCGGCAGGTGGTCGATAGCCAGGCGGCGGAAGACGTAATCGACGATCGAGGACGCGAACCGGATGTCGGCGTCGTCGGTCAGTCCGCTCGGCTCGAACTTCATGTTGATGAACTTCGAGGCGTAGTCCTCGAGCGGAACGCCGTACTGGAGACCGACCGAGACCGCGATCGAGAACGCGTCCATGATCCCGGAGAGCGTGGACCCCTGCTTCGACGCCTTCAGGAAGATCTCGCCGAGGCCGTCGTCCGGGTAGGAGCCCGCCGTGATGTAGCCCTCGGCGTCGCCGACCCGGAACGAGGTGGTGATGGCGGGCCGCGAGCGCGGGAGGCGCTTCTTCGCGGACCACGGGAGGGTCTGCAGCTCGCCCGTCCCCTCGCTCTGTGGAGTGGCCGCCGCCTTCTTCTTGTCTGCCGACATGGGCTGCGCCACCTTGCAGTTGTCGCGGTAGATCGCGACCGCCTTCAGGCCGAGCTTCCAGCTCTCCACGAAGAGCTGTTCGACCTCCTCGACCGTGACCTGTTCCGGCATGTTCACGGTCTTGGAGATCGCGCCCGAGATGAACGGCTGCGCAGCCCCCATCATCCGGACGTGCCCCATGTAGTGGATCGGGGCGTCGCCCATCGCGGTGTCGAAGACGGAGCGGTGCTCGGCCTTGAGATGGGGTGCATCGTTCACGGAGTTGTGCTCCGCGATGTAGGCGACGATGTCCTCGATCTCAGCCGCGTCGTAGCCGAGCCGCTCGAGCGCCCGCGGCACGGTCCGGTTCACGAATTGCATCGTGCCTCCGCCGACGAGCTTCTTCGTCTTGACCAGCGCGAGCTCGGGCTCGATCCCCGTGGTGTCGCAGTCCATCATCAGCCCGATCGTGCCCGTCGGCGCGAGGACGGAAGCCTGCGCGTTGCGATACCCGTGCCGCTCGCCGAGCGAGATGGCCTCGTCCCACGAGTGCTTGGCTGCGGAGAGGAGTCCCTCTGGGACGAACTCTCCTTCGATCGCGTCCGCCGCCTCCCGGTGCTTGCGCATCACTCGGAGCATCGCGTCCGCGTTCGGGTCGTATCCCTCGAAGGGACCCATCGCCTCGGCCACGAGCGCCGAGGTCCGGTACGCGTGCCCGGTCATCAGCGCCGTGATGGCACCGGCCCACGCCCGGCCGGCATCGGAGTCGTACGCCAGGCCGCGCGCCATCAGGAGGGCACCGAGGTTGGCATAGCCGAGACCGAGCTGGCGGTAGGCCCGCGCGTTGATCCCGATCTTCTCCGTGGGATAGCTCGACTCTCCCACCAGGATCTCCTGCGCGGTGAAGACGATCTCCACCGCGTGCTTGAAGTCCGCGACGTCGAAGGTGCCGTCCTCGTTCACGAACTTCATCAGGTTCAGCGACGCGAGGTTGCATGCGGAGTTGTCGAGGTGCATGTACTCGCTGCACGGGTTGGAGCCATTGATCCGTCCCGACGCCGGGCAGGTGTGCCACTCGTTGATCGTCGTGTCGTACTGCATGCCCGGATCGGCGCACTCCCACGCGGCCTGGGCGATGTCCCGCATCAGGTCACGGGCCCGTGTGCTCTCGACCGTCTCGCCCGAAAGGACGGCCTTGAGCTTCCAGTCCTGGTCGTGCTCGAAGGCGCGCATGAACTCATCCGTGACGCGGACCGAGTTGTTCGCGTTCTGGTACTGGGTCGAGTGACTGTCCTTGCCGTCGAGGTCCATGTCGAATCCGGCGTCGCGCAGGACCCTGGCCTTGCGCTCCTCGACGGCCTTGCACCAGATGAAGTCCCGCACGTCGGGGTGGTCGACGTTGAGGATGACCATCTTGGCCGCGCGTCGAGTCTTCCCGCCCGACTTGATCGTGCCGGCGGACGCGTCGGCGCCGCGCATGAAGCTCACGGGCCCCGATGCGGTCCCGCCCCCGGCGAGCCCTTCCTTCGAGGAACGGATCCGCGACAGGTTGATCCCCGATCCGGATCCGCCCTTGAAGATCGTCCCCTCCTCGACGTACCAGTTGAGGATCGACGACATGTGGTCCTCGACGGCGAGGATGAAGCATGCCGAGCACTGCTGGGGGGTGTCCGGGACACCGACGTTGAACCACACCGGCGAGTTGAAGGCCGCCTTCTGATTGACGAGCAGATGGGTCAGCTCGTGGGCGAAGACCTCGGCGTCCTGCTCCGTGGCGAAGTAGTCGTTCTTCTCCCCCCATCCGCGGATCGTGTCGACGACCCGGGAGACGAGCTGTCGGACCGAGGACTCACGCTCCGGCGTCCCGAGGTGTCCACGGAAGTACTTCTGGGCGACGATGTTGGTGGCGTTCTGCGACCAGGACACGGGGAACTCGACGTTCCGTTGCTCGAAGGCGTTGCCGCCCTCCTTGAAGTTCGGGATGACGGCGTCCCGCGTCTCCCATTCGATCTCATCGAAGGGATGCGTTCCCTCGGACGAGAAGTGCCGTCGGAACGTCAAGCCATCGTTGATCACCTGCACGTCCTGCAGGTCGTCGCTGGTCTTCGCCACCTGCGTCGCCCTCCTCTCCTGGGGAAGAACCTGTTGGGAGTCCTGAGGGGTCAGGAGTCCCGGGTGGATGGATCACATCCGTGGAATCACAAGGATGTCATCCAACCCCCGAGCGACCCTCGTGTCAAGCCTCTAGTTTGCTATATGTGGGGTCTTGCTCCCACCGCACACCGCTACATATTGTGGTTTCGCACGATCTCCGAACCGGCCTTGAAGCTAGCGGAAGCACCGTGTGGAACGCCAGTGGACGACCGGTGGGAACGCGATCATTGGCGACCTTGCTCGCCCGACGTCAGGCCTTCGGCTTGCGTTGCCGGCGCTTGGCGGGCACCCGCTTGAGCAGGGTCCCGAGCTCCCGCTCGAAGTCCGTGATCTCCTGGAAGTCCTTGTACACGCTCGCGAACCGGATGTAGGCGACCTCGTCGAGCTTGCGGAGCTGCTGCAGGACCTCGAGACCGACCTGCTCGGACGTGACCTCGGGCCCCTTGCGCCGGAGCCGCTCCTCCATGCGGTCGACGAGCTCTTCGACCTGGAACTCCGAGACCGGCCGGTTCTTCGTCGCCTTGAGGATGCCCGCGGTGACCTTCTCCCGACGGAACGGATCCCTCGAGTCGTCCCGCTTGCGAACGACGAGCCCGACGTCTTCGATCCGCTCGTAGGTGGAGTACCGGCGGCTGCAGGCCGCGCACTGCCGTCGACGGCGGATCGCCGATCCACCGTCCGCGGGCCGTGAGTCGACGACCCTGTCGTCGTCCGCGCCGCACCATGGGCATCTCATGTCGGTTGTGGCCACAAGATGTGGTGGCCGCGGGCACGGTACCCGCAGGATGTGGTGGGGTCAATCCCATCGCCGTTGCCGTCACCCGATGGCCGGGATGGAGAGCTCCTGTCCCGGGACCAGGGCACCAGGATCCACCTGGTTGGCCGACGCGATGGCGCCCACCACGAGACGCGGATCCACCGACGGAGACGACCGCCGGGCGATGGACCACAGGGTATCCCCGGGACGCACGACGTACGTGCGAGCGGAGCGTGCCTCCGCGCCGCCCCCGACACCGACGGCGTTGGCGACGGGTCCGGAGAGGCCCCCGACGACGCCGATGACCACGGCGAGCGCGAGCAGGCGCCTCCTGCGAACGCGTGTTCGACCCACGTGACCATGGTGGCCGAACGCGTGTTCGATGTCAAGGAGAGAACCGAACATATGTTTGCGTCTCCTCCGGGCGGGTGCTAGCGTCGCGTTCGGCAGCGGCTGCGACGACCTCTGGCCCACGAGGCGCCGCCCGGAACAGGAGGCTACGCACCATGTCTGACATGACTTCGCGGCAGCAGCGGATCCTCGATTTCATCGAGAAGACCGTGCGCGGGCGCGGCTACCCGCCGACGGTCCGTGAGATCGGCGAAGCCGTGGGCCTCACCTCCTCATCGTCCGTCCACGCTCAGCTGGCCAACCTCGAGCGGAAAGGTCTCCTCACGAAGGACCCGAGCAAGCCACGCGCCATGACGCTCTCGGACGAGCGACGGGCGGAAGGGACGCCGGTCCCGCTGATCGGCCGGATCGCGGCAGGTGAGCCCGTCCTCGCGGAGGAGCACGTCGAGGACCGCATCATGGTGCCGGCCGAGTTCGTGCGGGGAGACGGTCATTTCGCGCTGCGGGTCGCCGGCGAGTCGATGGTCGGTGCGGGCATCCTCGACGGCGACGTCGTCGTCGTGCGCAGTCAGCGATCGGCGACCGACGGCGACATCGTCGCCGCGCTCCTGCCCGGACCGGCAGAGGACGAGGCCACCGTGAAGCGTCTCGGTCACGATGGCGCGCGCGTGATGCTCATCCCCGAGAACCCGGCGCTCGAGCCCTTCGAGATGCTCGACGGCAGGATCCTCGGCAAGGTCGTGGCCGTGCTCAGGAAACTCTGAGTCGGGCTAAGCTCCACCCCCGGCGACGCCGAGAGGCCAGGGGGACCCGACCGATGTCCATGCAGACGAGCACCAAGCTCGAGAGTCAGATCCGCTCGCAGCCCGACGAGCTCTCCCACCTCCTGACCTCCGATCGGGCCCGGGATCAGACGGTCGTGGCGGCAGATCGCCTCAAGCGGTCGAAGCGGATCTGGCTCGTCGGGACCGGCACGAGTCATCACGCCGCGATCCTCGGAGCCGGGATGCTCCAGGACGCGGGACGTTCCGCCGTCGCCGTTTCGTCGATGCGCTTCGTCGTCTGGGCTCCCATCGTCGGCCCCGACGACGCGATCATCCTGATCACGCACACGGGTGAGACGGCCTATGCGCTCGCCGCCCGCGCGCTCGCGACGAGCGCCGGTCTCGACGTGATGATGATCACGAAGCGAGGCACACCCTTCCCGCATGCGGTCGAGACGTGCCCGGCCGAGACCGCCGAGACCTACACGGTCAGCTACACGACCGCGCTGCTCGTGCTCGCGATGATCGCGAAGGAGATGGGCGCGGACTCGATCACGGATGACACGCTCGCGCTCGTTCCCGGAGCGGTGCGCAACGCGGTCGATGCGCCCGGGACCGAGTCCGTGCGGGTTCCCGAGCGGACGCTCGTGATCGCGGGCGCGGGGCCCGCCGCGTTCACCGCACGCGAAGGCGCGCTGAAGCTGCGTGAGGGCGCGCGGGTGATGGCGGAAGGGCACGACATCGAATACCTCCTCCACGGCTCGGCGGTGCCGCTCGGTCATCGGGACGCCGTGCTCGGCCTGACGACGCCGGAGGCGGACGGCTTCGTGGGGGCCGTGATGGCCGCGGCCGCCGCTGAAGGTATCCCGGTCTCCACGCTGGGCGAGCCGGAGCCCCTCCCGATGCTCCTGGCCCAGATCCCGCTCACGGTCCGTCTGCAGCTCCTCGCCCTCCGGCTCGCGGTCGAACGCGGCCAGGACCCCGACACGGTGATCACCGGCAACTGGGCGAACGAGGGGCTCTGGAGGCTCGGGCGGCCCGACCGGTAGGGCTCAGCTTCCATCCACGACGAACGGACGGATCGCCGATAACAGCCGAAGACCCACGCGGACCCGCACGATCGTCCCATCGGTGTCGGTCTCCTTCGACAGGACCTCGGCCTCCCGGTAGAGGCGCGCCGTCACGTCCTCGCGTCCGAACGGGACGAGCAGCGTCACCTCGACGGGTGGACGGGGGACGCGCGCCCCGATCACCTCGAGCAGACCGTCCGAGCCCTCGCCGGTGAGTGCGGAGACCGCGACGGACCCCGGGAACCGGCCGGCGAGCCTCGCCCGCGCCGATCCGGGGACCTCGTCGATCTTGTTCAGCGCGAGGACCTCCGGGATCTGGCCCGCCCCGATCTCACCGAGCACCCGGCGGACGGCGTCCACCTGTTCGTCGAGGGCCGGCGACGTGGCGTCGGCGACATGCACGATCAGGTCGGCCAGGACCACTTCCTCGAGGGTGGAGCGGAAGGCCTCGACCAGGTCGTGGGGCAGCTTGCCCACGAACCCGACGGTGTCGGAGATCACCGCACGCCGCCGGCCGGGGAGCTCGATGCGGCGCGTGGTGGGGTCGAGCGTCGCGAAGAGCTGGTCGGCCACGACCGTCTTCGCCCCGGTCAGGCGGTTCATCAGGGTCGACTTGCCCGCGTTGGTGTAGCCGGCGATCGCGACCTGCGGGATCCCCGAATCCTGACGGCGGGAACGCTTCAGATCGCGGGTCCTCGTGAGCGTCTTGATGTCACGGCGGAGCTTCGCGATCCGGCGGCGGATGTGCTGACGGTCGACCTCCATCTTCGTCTCGCCCGGACCCCGCGTGCCGATCCCTCCTCCGAGGCGACTCATCGCCTCACCCCAGCCACGGAGCCGGGGCAGCAGGTAGTTCAGCTGGGCGAGCTCGACCTGTGCCTTGCCCTCCCGGCTCCTCGCGTGCAGGGCGAAGATGTCGAGGATCAGCGCCGTACGATCGATCACCTTCACGCCGAGCCGCTCCTCCAGGCTCCGGAGCTGCCCGGGCGTCAGCTCTTGGTCCAGGATCACGGACTCCGCGCCGAGGCGATGCACCGTGTGGTGAAGCTCCTCGAGTTTGCCCCGGCCGATGAACGTGCCGGGATCGGGCTCCCGGCGGCTCTGCACGATCCTGGAGACGGCGTCGGCGCCCGCGGAGTCCGCCAGCGCGTCGAGCTCGTCGAGGTCCGCCTCGCTGATCCCGGGTCCGACTCCGACGAGCACGGCCCGTTCGCGGACGCGTGGCTGCCACGTCGCGGACAGCGGCGACTCGAGGGTGGCGCGGTCCCGTGTCTGGCGGCCGTCATCCGCCTCGCGTTGGATCTTCGGCCGCTGCGCCATCCGCTAGGAGCCCACGGACGAGCCGAACTCGCGGAGCAGCTCGTTGAGTTGGAGCTTGGACTCCGTCGCCTCGGTCCGGTAGCCGATGATCAATCCGGCC
>JAJNBA010000060.1 GCA_021155985.1 Actinomycetes bacterium | reverse complement strand
CGGTACAAAGACCGGGCCAAGCCTCCAAACTCATCGCGATCCCCGCGTATGGCCATGCGCAAGCGGGTGGCGACACTCATCCTGCAACGCGACGTCCCGTACGCTTGTTCCCCTTTCCAGGGCCGAGCTCGACGGTCCTGCGCGGGTCCATTTTCGTAGTCGAAAGCCCACTCAAGTCGATGCCGTCCTATCAGTCGGGACCGTGCGGGTGCAACTCTTTCGGCACCCATGGATAAACGCAACGAGTGCGGCCGACCACCTGGAAACGATCGGGCGGAGCCGCGCAAACCATAGGTGAAGCCGCAACGTCAACTACCAGGCGGCACAGGAAACGTTTTGGTGGACCCAAGGGGATTCGAACCCCTGACCTCTTGGCTGCCAGCCAAGCGCTCTACCAGCTGAGCTATGGGCCCCGAGGGCACTAGTCTACGGGACCCGGATGGACGTCTCCCTCGCCACCTTCCTCGTCTTCCTCCACGTGGCCACGGCGTTCGTGTTCGTTGGCGGCTTGGTCGGCAGATGGATCGTCCTCGATCGCGCGCGGCGGAGTTCCGACATCGGCGAGATCGACATCCTCCTGCCGGTGGCGGATCGCTTCGAGAAGATCGTGATCCCGGCATCGGCAGCGATCCTCGTGCTGGGTCTGCTCGCGATGTGGGCGCAGGACCGGCCGCTGTTCGAGGACGGTGCCTACTGGCTGCTCGCCTCGCTCGTGCTCTACCTGTCGATCATGCCGCTCGTGCCGCTGATCTTCCTCCCGCGCGGCCGCGTGTTCGAGGCCGCGCTCGCCGACGCACGAGCGCGAGGCACCGTCACGCCGGAGCTGACGGCCGCGTTCCATGATCCGATGGTCGCGTTCGCACGGACGTATGAGGCCGTGGTGGTCGCGATCGTCATCGCCTTGATGGTCCTGAAGCCGTTCTGAGACTCGCTCAGCGAGCGGAGGAGACCGCGCCCGGCTCTTCCCATTCCAGCCGGGGTGCGTCGCGCCAGAGCCGCTCGAGGTCGTAGAAGGCCCGCTCCTCGGGTCCGAAGACGTGCACCACGACGTCGATGTAGTCCAGGAGCCACCAGCCGGCGTCCCCCTCGCCCTCGCGCCTGATCGGACGGACGTCGAGCTGCTCCCGGAGCGCACGCTCGATCTCCTCGACCACCGACCTGATCTGCCGGGTGGACGTCGCCGTGCAGATCACGAAGTGATCGGTGATCACGATCAGCTCGCTCACGTTCAGGACGACGACGTCCTGAGCCTGCTTCGACGAGGCGGCGCGGGCGGCGGCGGCGGCCGTATCGCGGCTCGGCGGGATCTTCCCGCCTCCCCGTTCCTGGTCCCTGCTCGTCACCCGGTGAAGTCCTCCCCCACGATGATCGTGATGTCTCCGAGTCCCGATGGTACCTGGGACACGCCGACGCGCCCGACCCCGAGGGCGCGGCGGATCCGCCGGGCATCGGCGAGCGCATCGTCGCTGTTCGCGATGATGCGCGTTCGCTCGTAGCCGAAGACGTCGGCGTTCTGCGAGAGGACGACGCGGAACCCCAGCGGCAACACCCGGGCGGCGACGTGCTCGCCGAGGCCGGGCGTCCCGGCGCCGTTCTGCACGATCACCGGCACGGGGGTCGCGACGCCGAAGCGCTCTGCCACCGCGGCATCCAGGTCCGGTTGCAGGGGAACGGTCACGCTCCCCGCCACGGAGGTGGTGGGGAACGCGGCGACGGCGGCGCCTCGGGCCCGCTGGAGCACGCGGCGTACCCCGGCGAGCCCGTCCGTCGCGGCGAGGTCGTCCTCCTGGAGGCGAACGCTCTCATGGAGCAGGGCCTGCACGACCGCCGCCCACCTCGCCTCGCCTCCCTCGTCGGGCACGGCCAGCAACGCGGCGACCTGCTCCCCGGTCAGCCGGGCCGGGCCGGGACCGATGCTCCCCGCGTCCGTCACGGACACGCCCGGCACGTGCACGCGGAGGTCCCCGCCGCGGTCCACGACCGCGGCCAATCCCTCGAGGTCGAGCACCGCGACGTGCGCCGCCCACGCGCCGAACGTGTTCGAGACGGCGACACGGACCGCCTCCGGATCCAGGCTCGCCACTTCCGGAGCTGCGATGTCTCCCTGACCCGGCACGGTGAGGGCCAGGTCGAACGGGACGGTGAAGAAGGAGGGCACGCGATCACCGACGCGCGTGCCGACGAGCGCCAGCAACGGCTGATCCGTCCCCACGACCTGCAGGACGAGGAGCTCGGACGGAGCTCCCGCGCCGGAGCCGGGAGCAGGGCCGGTCGGACCCCCGCCCGCGGCGTCGCCGAGCCGTGAGATCCCGTACACACCGGCGGCGACGGCCACGACCGCCACGACCGCAGCCGTCGCGGCCCGGCGGCGGCGGACGGCCGCGCCCCGCGAGACCCGGGTCGCCACCGTGGCCCGTATCAACGGTAGAGCCCGGCCTTCTCGATGTAGCTTTTGACGCCCTCCGGTACGAGGTACCGGATCGGGCCGCCTGCCTGCACACGGCTGCGGATGTCGGTCGAGGAGATCGCGAGCGCAGGGATGTTCATCACGCTGACCGCGTCCCTCGCATGCGCCGGCACCTCGAACCCGGCGATGTCGTAGCCGGGACGCGTCGCCGCGATGAAGTGGGCGAGCTCGAAGAGCTCCTCGGGCTCCTTCCACTGGAGCATCTCGAGGATCGCGTCGGCGCCGGTCACGAAGAACAGGTCCGCGTCCAGTTCGTTCTTCAGCGAGCGAAGGGTCTCCACCGTGTACGTGGGTCCGTCGCGATCGACCTCGATCCGTGAAACCGAGAACAGCGGGTTGCTCGCCGTCGCGATCACCGTCATCAGGTAGCGATCTTCGGGCGGCGAGACGACCTCGTGCTCCTTCATCCACGGCCGTCCGGTCGGGACGAAGAGGACTCCCTCGAGCTCGAACTGCTCGAGCGCTTCCTCTGCCGTCACGAGGTGGCCGTAATGGATCGGATCGAACGTCCCGCCCATCACCCCCAGGCGTCGTCCCACGTCCGAATCCTACGGCCGGTGGGTGCCTCGCTCCAGGAACGCCCGCAGATCGGGCAGGTGCTCCTCGTAATGACGTGGTCCGGATTCCTCGAACCACTCCCAGGCAGCCGCGTCGACCTCCGGGAGACTCGTGAGGGCCTGGCGCATCGCCGTTCGACCCTTGGCGAAGCGGATCCGCACGACGTCGTCGTCGAGGCCACGCCCCATCTCGAACCACTCCTCGTTGAGGGCCTGGGTATCCGGGTCGCCGCCCGTGTGCGTGCCGGCGGCGATCCGCCCGAGGACGGTGGCCGCCTCGTCCGCCCACGCCGCCACGTGATACATGACGTCCTTCGGCGACCACCCTTCGGGCGTGACCGAGGGCTCGTCGAACCGCTCGGGCGACACGTCACCGAAGACCTCCGTGAGCTCGAGCCAGAGCCGATCCTCATCGGCCATGAGCCGGTCGACGTTCGGTCTCCGGCTCACGCCTCCCGCCGATCGTCTGCGGGATCCACTTCGGGGAGGAATTCGAACGTGCGGTCCGAGATCCGGATCTCGTCGCCGCGACGCGCTCCGGCCTTCGCGAGCTGCCGTTCGACGCCCTCCTTGATCAGCTTCCGCTGAAGGGCGGCGAGCGCCCGCTCGTCGTCGAGATCCGTCTCGTGCACCCACCGCTCCACGTTGCGCCCCACGACCCGCCACCCTCCGGACTCTCTCGAGATCGTGAACCGCGGACGGCCGGGACGGAGCACCACGTACGAGGCGCGAGGTGGGAGCTGCGCGGCCCCCGGTCGCGACAGCTGCTCGAGCTGCATCGCGAGGAGCTCGAGGCCCTCTCCGGTCACGGCCGACACGGGCAGGCCGCGGATCGCGTCGGCCGCACGCGCCGGAGCCTCGACGAGGTCCGCCTTCGCCCCCACGACGAGCGATGGGCGCTCGGCGAGCTCCGGATCGTACGCGTGGAGCTCCGCCCGGACGGTCTCCAGATCGGACGGGGCGTCCGGCGACGAGAGGTCGACGACGATGACGAGCGCTCGGCATCGGGTGATGTGCCGGAGGAACCGGTGCCCGAGCCCCTTGCCCTCGTGGGCGCCTTCGACCAACCCGGGGATGTCGGCCACGACGAACCGCTCGTCGCCCGCCTCCGCGACGCCCAGGTTGGGCGTGAGCGTGGTGAAGGGATAGTCCGCGATCTTCGGGGTCGCGGCGGTCAGCTTCGCGAGCAGCGTCGACTTCCCCGCGTTCGGAAGTCCCACGAGGCCGAGGTCGGCCACCGTCCGCAGCTCCACGTGCAGGCGCCGCTCCTCGCCCTCCTCGCCGGCCTCGGCGGTCCTGGGCACGCGGTTCTTGGGACCTGCGAAGCGAGTGTTGCCGCGCCCACCGCGCCCCCCCGCGGCCACCACGGCCTCGGCGCCCTCGCCGACCAGGTCGGCGACCAAGCCGTGCTCGTCGAAGACCACCGTGCCGTCCGGCACGGGTACCACGAGATCCTTGCCGTTCCCGCCGTCCCGGCGGGCTCGGGCTCCGGGCGTGCCCGGCTCGGCGCGCAAGTGCGGATGGTCCGCGAACCACGCCAGGTCGTGCAAGTTCCGGGTCGCGCGGAACACGACATCGCCGCCACGGCCACCGTCGCCGCCCTCCGGCCCGCCCTTGGGCTTGTACGGCTCGCTGCGCATCGCGGCGGACCCGTCACCACCGCGACCGGCACGCACCTCCACGTCGATCTCGTCAACGAACGTCATGCCGGACAGCCTAGGTGGTCGACGGCGCCCCCAGCCGCGAAGATTGCCGCGTGGTCGAGCCCGTCACCGTCTGGATGGTCCATCTCGGTCTCCAGGCCAGGACGAAGCCGCCCGAGGTGCGGGGAACGCTCACCCTCGGCGAGGAAGGACTGGAGTTCGTCGAACGCAAGACCGGGGCGGACGTTCGCTTCGACTACGCATCGATCCGCCGCGCGAAGCGCCTCCGAGGATCGCCCGTGCTCCTGCTCGACTGGACGACGGGTGAGGCGAACCGGAAGACGGCCTTCTACTTCTCGCAGCCGCCTCCACTGGAACCCGTCCCACGCTCCGCGACCATCGATCCGCGGGGGCCGCTCGGGCCGTTCACGCGGGCGACGCCGTCGAAGCGTCAGGTGGCGAGGATGAACCTCGGGTACCTCCGCTCCACGAGCGTCACGAACCGGCAAGTCGTGAGGGCGTGGGCGGAAGCGGTGTCGGAGCGGATGCGGCGAACGGGCTAGGCGTCGGCGAGCACGGACGCGTACTTCCGGCCCTTCGACTCGTGGAACTCGATCGTGCCGTCCCGGAGGGCGAACAGCGTGTCGTCCCCACCCTTGGCGACTCCGTCACCGGGGTGGATCCGCGTCCCGCGTTGGCGCACGATGATCGCGCCGGCGGTGACCGCTTCACCGCCGAACACCTTGACCCCCAGTCGCTTCGAGGTCGAGTCCCGACCGTTCCGGGACGAGCCGCCACCCTTCTTGTGTGCCATGGTTCGACGAGGCTACCAGCTACTCGGAGGCCGCCGCGGCATCCTTCTTCGTGGCGGCCGCGCGCTTCGCCGGCAGCTTCACCTCGGCGATCTCGAGCATCGTGAGCAGCTGCCGGTGCCCGGCCTTGCGGGCGTAGCCGGACTTCGGCCGGTACTTGAAGACCTTGACCTTCTCGCCCTTCTTCTCGCCCAGGGGCTTCGCGATCACGACCGCCTTGGCGGCCTCGGTCCCGACGTGCGTCTTGCCGTCATCGTCGACGAGGAGCAGCGGGTGGAACTCCACCGTCTCCCCGTCGACGACCAGCTTCTCGATCTCGATCACGTCGCCGACCTGCACCCTGTGCTGCTTGCCGCCGGTCTTGATCACCGCGTACATGGCTCGTTCCTCTCTGGCGTGGTTTCTTCGGCCGTGGTCGTCAGCTCGCGTCGTAGTTCACGATGATCCCGCGCCCCTCGCATTGGGGGCAGGTCTCCGAGAAGGAGTCCACCAGCCCGCCGGAGACGCGCTTGCGGGTGATCTGCATGATCCCCAGCGGGCCGATCTCGAACACCTGGGACCTCGTCTTGTCGATCGCCAGGGTCTCGCGCATCGTGTCCTCGACCTTCCGCTTGTTCTGCTCCAAGAGCAGATCGATGAAGTCGATCACGATGATGCCGCCGATGTCTCGGAGTCGGAGCTGGCGCGCGACCTCCTTCGCCGCTTCCAGGTTCGTGGTGAGCACCGTCTCCTCGAGGTTCGTCTTGCCGACGGCCTTCCCCGTGTTGACGTCGACGATCGTCATGGCCTCGGTCTGCTCGATGATCAGGTAGCCACCGGACGGCAGCCAGACCTTCCTGTCGAGCGCTTTGTGGATCTGCTCCACGATGCGGTACTCCTCGAACGCGGACAGGGGGCCGCGGTGCAGCTTGACCTTCGAGGCGAGGTCGGGTGCCACGTCGCGGACGTACTCCATCACCTTGTCGTGGACACGCTCGGAGTCGGTGACCAGACCTCGGAACTCCTCGTCGGTGAAGAGATCCCGGACAACACGGACCGTGAGTTCGGGCTCCTCGTACAAGACGTCGGGCGCCTTGACCTTCTTGGCGGTCTTCTGGATCTGGTTCCAGAGCGCGACCAGGCGCTCGAGGTCGTGGGTGATCTCCTCCTCGGAAGCCCCCTCGGCGGCCGTCCGGACGATCACGCCGTGCGCCTTCGGCTTCACCTTGTTCAGGATGGCCTTCAGCCGCTTCCGCGCCTCGTCCGACAGCCGGCGGGAGATGCCCGAGACGTCCTGATCGGGTGCGAGCACGAGGAACCGGCCAGGCAGCGAGATCTGCGCCGTGAGGCGTGCGCCCTTGCCACCCATCGGATCCTTCGTGACCTGCACCATGACGGACTGCCCGGACTTCAGCACACGCTCGATGCGAGGCGGCCGACCGCCTTCGAGATCTTCGGGCGAGTAGTTGACCTCACCCGCATAGAGGACGCCGTTGCGCCCGCGACCGATGTCGACGAACGCGGCCTCCATCCCGGGTAGGACGTTCTGGATCCTCCCCAGGTAGACGTTGCCGACCATCGAGTGCGACCCGCGGCGTGTGACGTAGTGCTGCACGAGCGTGTTCTCCTCGAGGACCGCGATCTGATCCCGCTCGCCGTGCTCGGTGATCACCATGAGCTTGTCGGTGATCCGGGGCGGCACGATCTGCGGCTCCCGCTGTCGGCGGCCACTCCGTCCACGGAGCGTGCGCGACCGCAGGCCACGCGTCGGGCCGCCGGACGCCACTTGTTCCTCGAGCGTCTTCGGTCCACGGGATCGCTCCGGTCGCTCATGACGTTCCTGATCCTGTCGTTCCGGCCGCTCCGGCCTCGCGGGCGCTTCGGCTCCCTCCGCGATTCCGGACCGCTTCCGGCCGCGTCCTCCACGGCGGCGGCGGCGCTTGGGTGCGTCGGTTCCGTCCGTCGCCTCGCCGCTCGCGGCGGCGACGACCGTCCCATCGGGCTGCGCGTCGTCGCGCTGGCTCTCGGGCGTCTGCTCGAGCTCCTTCTCGGCGGCGCCGATCCGGCCCCGCTCTCCACGCGTGCGCTGGCGGCGTGGCCGTCCGTCCTCGGCTCCGTCGGCCTGCTGCTCGGCACGGGTCCGGGCCGGACGCTCTTCGGCGGCCTCGACCGTCGCGTCGTCTCGGGTGCTGGTTCCGGCCCCACCGCGCCCGCGTCCGCCCCGGCCGCGACCACCGCGGCTGCGACGCCGTGGAGCCGGGGAGTCGTTCTCGCCGGTCGCCGCCGGCGCGCCGTCCTCCGCCTCGTCCGATCCGGGCCTCCGCTTCGCGGGCGCCTCCTCGGTCCGCTCCCCTCGTTGCCTCGGTTCGCGAGGCGCTCTCGGCTCGCTCGGCTCCTCCGGTGGGCGCTCGGGGGCCTTGGTGGCCGGCTCACCCGACGGGTAGGTCGGCCGCTGGAAGATCGGGGGGAGGCCGTTGGTCGGCGGCGCCTGGGCCGGCGCGGCCTCGGTCTCTCGATCCATGTGTTACTCCCTTCGCTCGGAGCGAGGGCGCGATCCGGATCCGAGACGGACGGCTGTGGAGGCGCGGTCTTGCGCGATGAGCGTTCCCTCGCCGGCGCAGCGGCCATCGCCGCGCACCGGGATGAAGACCTGCTCGTACAACTGTCGGTCCTGTCCGGGGCCGCGCCGCCTGCCTGGCGATCCCATCCTCGGAGCCGCCGGCGGCGTCGCGCGCCACCTCACTCGCTTCTTTCCCCACCACGAGCGGCGCTTCTGGCTGCCGGCCCTGGTGGGGCACGTCTGTGCGTCGAGGATAACAGTCCCTTGGCCGATCGGACGGAGCCGTGGCCCGGGGCCCGCCTCGGGAGCGGCGCCTGACCCGATGGCCTCCCCTTTCCGAACCAGCCATCATCGTTGTGAGCTAGTCATTCCGAGCTAGGAAACCACCCTTGGAGTCCCCCCGAGGGAACCCCGCAGGTGCGGGATACCGCTGTCCCCCCCCGGATGCCGACACTTCAGGTGATGGCGCTGCACACCCTCCCCGTGACTCGATCCGTGCGTCCCCAGATCAGGGTGGCCGTCGTCGATGACAATCCGGGCTTCAGGGAGACCCTCGCGTCGCTGCTCGGTACCGAGGAGCTCATCGTCGTGGGTGCGGCGGGGAGCGGCGACGAAGCTGTGAGCCTCGTGCGCTCCACCGAGCCGGACGTGGTCCTGATGGACGTACGGATGCCGAAGATGAACGGGATCGAGGCCACGCGCCTGCTCAAATCGACGTTCCCCGAGGTCGGCGTCGTGGCGCTGACCGGTGTCGAGGATCAAGACGCCGTGCGGGAGATGCTCGTCGCGGGGGCCTCCTGCTATGTCCTGAAGGACTCCGACAGCGAGGAGATCTTCCACGCGATCAGGCAGGCGGCCGCCGGCGGCGGCGTGATCTCGTCGGTGGTGACCCCCCGGGTGATCGGCGAGCTCACCGAGGCGCTCGAACGCGAGCGCCGCCGCTCCCGTCAGCTCGAGCTCGCCCAGGAGGCGTTGCTGGAGCGCGCCGCCCGTCGGCACGAGCTCGTGAGCCGTCTCGGCCACGAGCTCCGCACCCCCGTGACCGTGATCCTCGGGATGGCCCAGACCCTGTCGAAGGGAACGGGCACCCACGACCAACGGGAGGAGATGCTCGCGGCACTCGTGATGCGCGCCCAGGGACTCGCCCGACTCGTCTCCCGGCTGGAGGGTGTCGTCGAGGCGGGGCTCACCGAGTACACGGACGTGATCGACGTCGCCGAGGAGATCGCCCGGATGTCCCCACGCGTCCAGGTCGAAGGGCCCGGCCGGCCGATGCTCGCCACCCTCAACCGCGTCGCCGCCCTCCGCATCCTCGAGGAGCTCGTCGAGAACGGTCTCGAGTTCTCGGACGAGCGCGAACCGGTCACGGTGCGGGTCGGGGAGGCCGACGCCGGGATCGAGGTCCGCGTCGTGGATCGCGGCACCGGCGTCGCCGAGGACGCGTTGGAGCGGATCTTCGAACCGCTCGAGCAGGCCGAGGAGCTCCACACCCGGACCCACCAGGGTGTCGGGCTCGGCCTGACCGTCGCCCGCATGTCCGCTCGGGCGATGGACGGGGACGTGACGCTCGAGGAGACGGGGCCGCACGGTTCGGTGTTCCTGTGGCGCGTCTCCACGAGTCCGTTCTCCGACGTCCCCTGAACGGCGCCGCTTCCTGGAGCTGAGGGGCGCTACTTGAACCGGCGCATGTGCACGTTCAACAGGATCCCCACGCCGATGCAGCTCGCGAGCATGGAGCTCCCCCCGTAGGAGAGGAACGGCAACGGGATGCCGGTGATCGGCATGATGCCGATCACCATGCCGATGTTCACGAACATCTGGATCGCGAACATGATCGCGACGCCGGAGGCGAGGAACGTCCCGAAGGGATCCTTGGACATGAACGCGATCCGGATCGACCGCCACAGCAGCAGGGCGTACAGCGTCAGCACGAACGTGGAGCCCAGGAACCCGAACTCCTCCCCCGCCACCGTGAAGATGAAGTCCGTGTGTTGCTCGGGAACGTAGTCCAGCGTCGTCTGGCGTCCGTGGAGGTACCCCTGTCCGAGGAGCCCGCCACTCCCGACGGCGATCTCGGCTTGGTCCAGGTTGTAGCGGACGTCGGCCGGGGTGTTCTCCCTGTCGAGGAACGCGCGCAGACGGTCGAGCTGATAATCCTTCACGACCCCGAGCTGGAACGCGGCGGCGATGAGCACGAGGCAGATGACGACGAGCGCCGCCAGGTGCCGACCCCGCACCCCGGCCACCAGGAACATCCCGGCCGCGATCGCCACCATCACGATCGACGTCCCGATGTCGGGCTGGATGAAGACGAGCACCAGCGGAACCAACGCCACGCCGCACATCCGGATCATGTCCTGGGCACCCGGGAAGCCGTGCTTCAGCTCGGACAGACCCGCGGCGAGCATGATGATCAGGCCGATCTTGGCGAACTCCGACGGCGTCACTTGGAAACCGCTGATCTCGAACCAGCGCTGCGCGCCCGCGGCCGACGAGCCGAGGAAGGGGATGCGAACCAGCAGCAGGGCCACGACCACTCCGGCGTAGACGAACCCGGCGTAGACCTTGAGGAAGCGGTAATCGAACGTCGCCATCGCGAGGATGAGGATCATCCCGAGGGCCGCGGTCAACACCTGCTTGTTGACGCGAAGGAAGGGATCCAGCCGATCCTGACGGAGGGTTTGGTTGGTCGCGGAGTAGAGCAGGAAGAAACCGATGACGATCAGGATCGCCGTCACGAACAGGAGGAGCCCGTCGATGTGACGGATCGGTCGGCGCTCGTCGGCGTAGACGCGTCCCGCGACGAGGTCCATCAGTCCTCCGCCTCCCCGAGGTCGGGTCCCTCACACGGCGTTCGGTAGATCCTGCTCATGACGTTCCGGACGATCGGGGCGGCGGTCTCCGCCCCGAACCCTCCCTGCTCCACCGTGGCCACGACCACGTACTCGGGATCGTCCGCGGGAACCATCCCGGCGAACCACGACGTGTCCTGGAACGGGGGGCGCTCGGCCGTTCCGGTCTTTCCGGAGACGTCGAGCGGACATCGCTCGAACACCGACCCCGCCGTCCCGCCGGTCGTCGTGACGCCCCGGAGGGCATCCCGGATGTAGTCGAGTTCCGCCGCGGTGTAGTCGACCGGCCGGCACCTGCCGCCGACCCTCTTCGCGACGTCGCCGTCCCCCGCCTCGATCCTCGCCACGAGATGGGGCCGGCACAGCCGTCCGCTCGCGAGCGCCGCATACGCCTGCGCGACCTGCAACGGCGTCGCCTTCATCTCGCCCGAGCCGATCGCGAGCAGGATGTCGATCCCCGGGATCCAGCCGTCCGGATACACCTCTTTATGCTCGGCGACGTACTCATGGTCCGGAACGGTCCCGACCGCCTCCGCGGGGAGGTCGACCTCGGTCTGCCGTCCGAAGCCCCACTGCCGCATCCGGCGCGGGAGCTCCTCCTCGCCGGTGCGGAGATCCCTTTCATAGAACTCGCTCCCCCACGCGTAATACTGCGAGTCGCACGAGACCTTGAGCCCGCCCGCGATCGACAGCGTGCCGCCGCTCAGCCCGCTCCAGTTCTCGAAGATCGTGCCGGACTCGTCGCCCGGGTGCACGTACTCGGCCGGGCACTCGTAGTAGCTGCCGAACGAGGCGATGCCCTCCTTCACCGCGGCCAGGGCGACGAACGGCTTGAACGTCGAGCCCGGCGCGTAGGTGATCTGGGTGGCGCGGTTCAACATCGGCGCCTGCTCGCTCTCGAACAACAGGGAACGCTGGCCCTCCGTGAGCCCCCGGACGAACCACGACGACCGGAACGACGGCCACGACGCCATCGCGACGATGCCACCCGTCTTGGGATCGAGCACGACGACGGCGCCGGCGTTCGCGACGAGGTTCGTCCCCGAGCTCTCGTCGAAGACCGTCCGTGCGTTCTCGATGCCCGTGAGGAGCTCCTCCTCCGCGATCCTCTGGATGTCGAGATCGAGCGCCAGCCGCAGATCGTGACCGGGTTGGGCGGGCTTCGGATCGAACTCGCGCAGGACCTCGCCGTCGGAGTTCACGAGGAAGCGCTCCTCCCCCGGCGTCCCGCGCAGCCAGCGTTCGTACGTCGCCTCGAGCCCGGCTTTCCCCACGAGATCCGACGGCCCGTACCCCTCGAACCGCCGCTGGCGGATCTCTTCCGCGTTGATCTGCCCGACCCAACCCACGAGGTGGGCGCCGAGCGGCCCTTGCGGGTACGTACGGACGCTCTGCTGGACGACCTCGACGCCTTGGAACCGCTCCGGTTCCTCGCGCACCCTGAAGTAGACCTCCTCGGGCACGAACTCAGCGACCGGGACGGGTTGGTAGCTGTAGTACAGCTTCGAATCGAGCTCCTCGCCGAGCTCCTGCGCGGAGACGCCGAGGATCTCCGAGAGGTGCGCGAGCGTCGCCTCCGCTTCGTCCCCCAGCTCGTCGCGGTTGATGCGGACCTCGAGGCTCTGCCGGTTGTGGACGAGACGTCGACCGTCGCGATCGAGGATGTCGCCGCGCAGCGCGTCGGTCGTCACCGTTCGCAACGAGTTGTCGCGTGCGTCCCGTTCGTGCTGGGGTCCCGCCAACACCTGGAGGAACCACAGCCGCGTCGAGAGGGCCACGAACATGAACGCCACCACGAACGCGAGGATCTTCAGCCGGGAGCCCGCACGTTCCATCAGAAACGCACCACCCTGCCGGCATGCGTCGCGGCGGCCGCACGCCGCAGCACCGGATAGAAGATCGGCGTGAGCACCGCGCCGTAGAGGGCCGTCAGCATCACGACCTTCGCGACGTAGCCGAAGGGGCCCTCCTCCTCGCCGAGGAGGAAGGCCACGACCCGCTGGAAGGCCACGCCGCCCGCGGTCCCGACGGCCACGAGGAACGCCGGGAGCAAGGGCGACGGCGACGTGATGTATTGCCGGGCGAGGCCGATCGTGTACCCGAGCATCGTGAGGGTGAGAGCCGTGATCCCCTTGGGCGTGTTGAGCAGGAAGTCCTGCGACAGGCCGCTGACGAATCCGACGACGGCGCCCTCGGCCGGTCCACGGAGCGCCGCGAACACGACGGTCACCAAGTAGAGCAACTCCGGCTTCACCCCGAGGAACGTGAGCTCGGGGAAGACCGTCGTTTGGAGCAAGAGGGCGGTGACGATCACGGCCACGAGGATCACGGTCCGTCTCATGTCGCGCCCTCGGCCGCGGCTCGACGCCGCGCGATCACGAGGACGTTCTGCAGCGTCGAGAAGTCGACCGCCGGCCGGATCGTGACGAAGGACTCGACCGAGCCGGCCTCGCTGAACGCGCGGGAGACGGTCCCGATCAGGATGCCCGAGGGATAGAGCCCCGCCTCACCCTCGACCCGGTAGCCGAGGGTGAACACGGACTCCGGCTCGGTCTCGCTGACCTCGACGCCGGGCCCCACCAGTCGCATCCGGAGCTCGTCCTCGCCGCGACCCTCGACGATCCCGGCCTCGTGTGACGTGGAGAGGGTGGCCGGCACCGCGAAATCGCGATCGATCAGGAGCTGCACCATGGAGGAGATCGGCGTGACCTGGATCACCCTGCCCACGAGCCTCGGCCCGTCCGAGGCTCCCGTCACGACCGGCATGTTGAGCGCGATCCCGTGGTCGGACCCGGCGCCGATCGTGACGGTCCACTCGGAGTTGGAGACGCCGCTCGCGATCACCTGGGCGGGGATCGTCCGAGGAAGGATCGCCTGCAGTCCGAGGAGCCCCTCGAGATCCTCGATCCGGCGTGCGAACTCCTGGTTGAGCTGCTGCGCGGTCCGCAGATCCTCGACCTGCCGCTCGAGCTCGGCGTTCCGCTCCGCGAGGGTCGGGAGCTCCGCGAGAGTGCTGAAGAAGGTGCTGACGGGCTGGACCACGCCGGAGACCGCCCGCTGCATCGGGGCCAGCGCGCTGCTGAGGGCCTCGCCCACCGAGTCGAGCGGTCCGTCGTCCCCGCCGCGGTAGTCCACGGTGATGATCGCGAGTGAGGCGGCGACCAAGGTGACGACCAGGAGCCTGGCGGAGCGGGTTCGTTGCCGGATCGCCACGACGGCGGGCTACCGCCGGCTGGTCGACGTCACCAGGACCCGCTGCAGGAC
>JAJNBA010000123.1 GCA_021155985.1 Actinomycetes bacterium | reverse complement strand
TCGACCAGCTTGACCTCGTCGGCCAGGTGGGCGAGGTCCGAGGACAGGATGGATGCCGCCAGCTTCCCCATGTGTGCGCGATTGTAAGCGGCGATGCCTGCGGGCCGCGTCAAGCGGTCCGCTCGAAGGCCGCGACGAACATCCCATCGGTGCCGTCGCGATGGGGCCAGAGACGGTGCCGGCTCGCCGCAGCGGCACCCGCCGGGCCCGGGGTGGCGATCGGGACCAGGTCTGGGCGGTGCCGGACGATCGCGTCGCACGCGGCGTCGGTCTCCGCGCGCGGGAAGGTGCAGACGGAGTACACGAGTCGTCCGCCGGGCCGGAGGAGCTCGGCGCCGGCGGCGGCGATCGCCACCTGGAGTCGCGCCAGGCGTGAGAGTTCCTCGCGCCGGCCACGCCAGAGGAGCTCGGGCCGCCGACGCGCCGACCCGATCCCGGTGCAGGGGGCGTCGACGAGTACGCGGTCGAAGGGACCTCGCAGGGCGGGGCGAGTGGCGTCCTGGGAGAGGAGATCCGCGCGGAGCCCGAGCCGCGCGAGGAGGGACGCGATCAGGGCGACCCGCTCCGGGCGGAGGTCGGCGGCGACCGTCCGTCCTTCCGCTCCGACCCGGCAGGCGATGAACGCCGTCTTCCCCCCCGGTGCGGCGCACACGTCGAGGATCCGGTCACCGACCTCCGGGGCCAACGTGTCCACGACGAACGCCGACGCCTGATCCTGGACGGCGATCACGCCCTCGCTCCAGCCCGGGAGCGAGGTCGGGTCGCCGCCGTCCACGAGGACGCACTCAGGGTGGACCGTGCCGATCCTCCCGTCCACGCCAGAGGCGGCGAGTGCCGCGAGGGCCGCCTCCGCGGTCGAACGGCACGTGTTCACCCGGAGGCTGAGGGGAGCGCGCCCGCTGAATCCGATGGCAGCCGGCTCGACCTCGTCGGGTGGGAGGATCGACCGCAGCTCGGCGATCGCCCAGGCCGTCATCCCGGTCCGGAGGCTGATCGCGCGATCGTCGCGACCCACCGGCGGGAGGGGAGGATCCTTCGCGAGCCGGCGCAGGATCGCGTTCACGAACCCCCGCTCCCGAGGAACCACGATCCCCACGGTCTCTCCCACCGCCGCGTGCGCGGGGATCGGGGTGTGCAGGATCTGGTACGCGCCCAGACGGAGCGCGGCGCGCGCGCCCGGCGTCATCCGCGCGACCGGTCGAGCGGCGCGCGCACCGATCGCGTCGTCCAATCCTGGGGTATGGCGGATCGTTCCGTACGCCAGCTCGGTGGCGAGCGCGCGGTCCCGCTCGTCGAGGCCGGAGCGTGCGAGCGCAGACGGGAGCACCCGGTTCGAATACGCACCCTCGTCGGTGACGCGACGGACCACCTCGAGCGCGACTTCCCGCGCGCTCCGATTCATCCGAGATGCTCGAGCGGCTCGATCCGGGCGCCACGCGCCCACTCGGCGCCGGTCATCTGCTTCCGGCCCGCGGGGGCGACGTCCAGGAGTCGAACGAGATCCCAGCGCGCATGGACCGTCGGTGTTCCGTCCTCGTCCGTGCCGAGTCGTCCCGGGACGGGGGGATCGAGGTCGATCCGGTTCCCGACGACCTTGGGTTCGGCGCCGAGCACCTTCAGCCTCCCGTGGCGGAACGTCGTCACCGCGCCCGGCTCGGGCGCCAACGCGCGTACCCGGCGAACGATCGCGTCGGCCGGCTGGGTCCAGTCGATCGTCCGCTCCTCGGGCAGGAGTTTCGGCGCGTAGGTGGCCGCCGAGTGATCCTGGGAGACCGGCTCCACGGACCCACGCTGCAGCTCGAGGAGCGTCTCGACCACCAGAGGCGCGCCCAGTTCCGCCAGCCGCCCACCGAGGGTTCCCGCATCTTCGTCCGGACCGATCGCGGTCTCCGCTTCGGCCAGGACGGGGCCGGTGTCCAGCCCTTCGTCCATCAACATCACGGTCACCCCGGTGACCTCGTCACCCTCGAGGATCGCCCGCTGCACGGGAGCCGCCCCTCGCCACCTGGGGAGGAGTGAGAAGTGGACGTTCACGGCTCCGAGCCGCGGGATGTCCAGGACGTCGGGCGTGAGGATCTCGCCATAGGCGACCACGACGATCGCGTCGGGCTCGAGCGTGTCCAGGGCGTCGAACCCCTCGCCGTCGCGCACCCGGTCGACCTCGAGGAGCGGGAGGCCCGATTCGCCGGCGACGTCCGCCACCGCGGTCGGCGTCAGGTGCGATCCTCGCCCCGCCGGCCGTGGCGGGTTCGTGAGGACGAGCTCGAGGTCGACGTCCTCCGCCGCGGCGAGGGCGCGCAGCGACGGAACCGACCAGGTGTCGTTGCCGAGGAAGGCGACCCGCATGCCGCGAGGATACGGCGGTCAGTCCTCCGGGGTCGCCCGAGGCTCGGCGATCCCCATCTCGATCCGGCGTAGCTGCGCCATCACGTCTCGCCGACCCTCGTCGTCGAGGCGGTCGACGTAGAGCATGCCGTCGAGGTGATCGGTCTCATGCTGGAAGATCCTCGCGAGGAGCCCCTCGCCGAGCATCTCGAACGGGTTCCCGTCCAGATCCAGGCCGCGGCAGCGTATCCGCGCGAACCGCGGGGTGGCGTGGTACGGCCCGGGGATCGACAAGCACCCCTCGTCCTCCAGCAGCTCACCGACACCGTCGGAGAGCTCGGGGTTCGCCATGAACATCGGCCCGGTCTCCCCATCGTCGAAGACGAACAGCCGACTGGAGATACCGACCTGCGGACCCGCGAGCCCCACGCCGGGCGCCGCGACCATCGTCTCCACCATGTCGTCGAAGAGCGAACGGAGTGAGGGGCCGAACTCGGTGACCGGCCTCGCCGGCTCGCGCAGGACCGGATCCCCGAGCGTTCGGATGCGGAGGATCACGTCGGTCTCCCTCGAGAAGGGACTACAGGTGTGGCTCGGCCTCGACGCGGTCGACGACGCCATCGGTAGCTAGCGCGCGGATCCGCATCCCGAGCGCCGGAACCCGCCCGGTGTCGAGGGCGAGCAAGCATACCGTCCGGCCTTCCGGCGAGGTCACCAGGAGCGTCGACGGCTCGAAGGCTCGGAGCTCGGCCTCGATGTCGGCCGAGCCGGTGATGCGGAACACGGCCGCGCCGACCGGGAGGCCGGCCTCGAGCCGACGCCTCCGCTCTTCAGCGTGGAACCGATCCGGGTTCCCGCGGACGAGAGCCTGCACGATCGGATCCCCCGGAGCCGAAGCCTGGACGATCGCCCGGCCTCGGGGTCGCGCCCAGCCGACCGCTTCCATCCATGTGGCCAGACTCCGCTCCCGTGCGGCGAGCCCCGGCCGCCGGTCCGCGTGATCGACGTCGAGGATCGCCACGAGATCCAGGCCGCCCGGACCGAGGTCGTGAACGTCGTCCGGGCCGCCGACGAGGATCTCCTCCTCACCGGGGAGCCGAGCGGGAACGCCGTCGCCGATCCGGCGAACGGGGACCGGCGCCGCCCGTGCCGCCCACTCCTCGACGTGTTCCTCGCCTCCGCGCCGCATCCCGAACGACGAGGCTCCGCAGGCGCGACAGCGGCCGGCGGCCCCGCAGACGATGCAGGTGACCGCTCCGCCGGACGCGCGGAGCAGCCCACCGCACGCGGCGCACGCCGCCGGCTCTCCGCACGCCCGACACACCTGCGCGACCCCGGACCCGGGCAGTGGCGAGAACAGGAACCCCCGCCGCACGGTCCCGAGCGCCCGTACGAGCCGCGGCGCGCGTCCGTCCGGTCCCGGCCGCACGACCTCCACCGGCGGCCAGCGCCTGACCGTCGGTGTCAAGGTGGGCAGGCCCAGCGCCGACGCCTCCGCGGACGGGCAGACGGCGGCGAGCACGCAGGTGGCGCGCTCGAGCCGGGCACGGGCGAGCGCAACCT
>JAJNBA010000059.1 GCA_021155985.1 Actinomycetes bacterium | reverse complement strand
TCGATCTTCGCGCACCGCTACTGGCGGTTCTCGCATCCACGCACCCAGATCGGACCCACGAGCGGCGCGATGGGGTACGGCGTTCCGGCCGGCATCGGCGCCAAGCTCGCTGATCCGTCGAGCGAGGTCGTCGTCCTGGCAGGTGACGGCGGATTCCTGATGACGGGTCAGGAGCTGGAGACGGCGGTCCGCCACGACGTGCCGTTCACCACCGTCGTGTTCCGGAACGGCCTCTACGGCACGATCGCGTTGCACCAGGTGCGCGCCTACGGACGCACGGTGGGGGTCGACATCGGCGATGTCGACATCGCCGCGGTAGCTCGGGGGTACGGCGCCGAGGCCTGGTCCGTCTCGAGCGCCGAAGAGCTCACCGGGGCCCTCACCGAAGCCCGCGGGTGCGGCCGGCCGGCCGTGATCGACTGCCGGGTGGATCCCGACGTCCTGTCGCCCACCGATCGCCTCAGCACGCTTCTCGCAGGCTGATCCCGGGGTCGGCCTCCTTCGGCAACCGCCGGTACTCGAAGTGGTTGCCGTCCGGCACCACGAACGTTCCACCCCACAGGAACCCCCAGCGCGCCAGCGTGCAGACGAGCCGCTCGTCCTGGTGGGGTCGCTGACCGTAGTAGTTGCCGACGAGGTTCACGTCGAAGGCCACGCCCCAGGAGTGATGGGAGAGGAGAGCCGTGGGGTCGCGGCTGATGAACCTGGGAACGAAGCAGCCGTGGAAGGATCGGATCAGATGATCCAGGCCCGCATCCCGCAGCTCCCGCATCGCGCCGCGGAGTTGGGGAACGATCCCTCTGTGGCACAGCACCTCTCCGAGGACCGGGATCCGGGTCGTGACGAGGTGCGTTCCCATCCATGCTGGGTCGACCTCGAGGGAGCCCGTCTGTCCCGGCGCCGGACGCGCCGTGAACTCGCCGAAGAGCGCCTTCAGCAGGACCGGAGGCAGGACGGCGTCGCCTGCCCGGAAGTACGGCGTTTCCCCGGGTGCCCGGGCTTGGACGCGCCGGAAGACGCCGAGGTCCCGGGGAAGGAGCGGCTGGATCGCTCGCCGGAGTGATGCGGATGTCATCGAACCCGCGGCGAGCGGGCGGACCAGGAGGTAGCGCTCGCGCGTGACCCCGATCCGGAGGCCCGTCTCCTTCGACACGAGGAGCTCCGAAGCCCCGACCAGCTCGTCCGGCAGGACGGCCGCGATCCGGATCCGTCTCCCTCCGCCGAGTTCCAGCACCGCGCCGGGCCCGAGGCGTCGGACGGAGGCGGAGGTCGATCCGAGGATCCCCTCGCCCTTCTCGATCGCTGCGAGCGTCGCCTGATCCGCCGGGGGGAGGAACGGCGCGAATGTCACCGGGTCGACGGCGGCGACGTCGAGCGGGATCCGGTACGGACGCACGGGGCGGTCGACGAGCTCACCCGCCGCGCTCCACGAGCGGACGAGCCACACGTTGTCCTCGGAGACGACGGTGAGCCTTCCGATCTGCGGTTGGCGAGCCACTCGCGCGGCGAAGCGGTCGGGAAGACCGCGTGGCACCCACGCCAGGAACGTCTCCGGTGGCGCCGGTCGCGTGAGGAGCAACGGCGGGCCCGTCTGCACGACGGACGCGGAGGGAAGCGACCGCGCCTGGATCGCGAGGGTGAGCACGATGCCGAGTGCGACGCCGGCGAGGCCACCGCCGGCGTACCGCAGCGAGCGTCTCATCCGGCCTCCGTCTCCGCCGCGACGATCGTGCCGGCGATCTCGATCAACGATCGGAGATCCATCACTCCCTGGAGCGAGTGATAGACGCCACGGTCGACCCATTCGAGCTCCGAGCGGCTCGGCGTCCATCGGCCTTCGAGACCCGCGAACGAGATCAGTCCCTGTTCCGACGACGAGGGTAGCGGCAGCCCGGTGTCGCGCTCGACATGCAAGGTCAACGGTTCGCCCGCCGTATCGGTGTCGATCTGGCGGAGGTGAAGCGTGACGCCCTCCAGCGCGGACCCGACGGTGGAGCGCTCGGCGCTCGCGACGATGTAGCCGCCCGGGAGGCTTCGGGCCAGGGATGCGGGGAGGCCCGCGGCGGTGAGCCCCTCGGCCACGTCGATCCGCTCGACGTCGATGCCGGCTGACCCTCGCCGGTCCGGAGGGAGCGGACGCCCGACGAGAGGGAGGGAGGACGCGATCTCGAGCAACCGCCCGCGAGGGAGGTTCGTCTCGAGGAAGACGTCGGCGTGCTCGGCATGGATCGCGAGCCGGCGGCCGAAGCCCTCGCCCGCGGGTTCGTAGTACGCGACCCCGCCGCCGTCGAGGAGGATCTGCTGCGCGCCCGGGTCTAGAGGTCCGAACGGCTCGGGGCCGGTCCGATCCCGTCGCTCGCCGATCTTCAGATAGTCGAGTCCCTCCGCGTACACGAGCATCGAGCTGGGCGCCGCGGGCGCGGACCGTGGGGGGAGGACGATCGAGACGAGCTCCAGGTCACCACGATCCTCCGGGGTCGCCGGGAGGTACCCGATGCGGTCCGGCAGGTCTTCCAGCCGACGCGGCGCCGTCGGTTCCGCGGAGACGCCGGGGATCCGGAAGAGCTCGAAGCTCGGAGGCTCGGCCGAGACGGAGACGAGCTGCACGTCGAGGATCGGCTCATCGGGCGACTCCACCCCGAGGCCGTGGCGGAGCTCCCACGCGGTGCGTTCCGGGCTCCGCGATGGCTGCACGAGCATCCGGAGTGGCAGCGAGGAGCGGGCGTCGAGCCACAACAGGACGGGGTCACGATCGAAGAAGGGCCTCCACGTCCCGCCCATCCGCAGGAACGGGAACATCGGAGCTGCCCGCTCGAAGGAGAGCCGGACGCGGATCGCGTTCCGGTCGCCGATCCGGTCCGACCCGAGCACCTCGAACCCTGTCGTGGATCCGAACGTGGTGACCGGGAGCACGAGGTCTGCCGGCAAGGGGGCCGCGGCGGAGAACTCGGAGAGGTGCGTCACCGCAGCGCGCGTCCGAGGGCACACGCGGGCGGGGAGGTCGCCGGGGCACCCGGAGGGCCCCGACGTGAACGTCGCCGTCACGTCCTGGATGAAGCGGAGGTGGGTCGGGGTCCAGGAACGGGACGGGTAGATCGTCCGGTCCCGGACGTCGAGGCGGAACCGTTGCGGGGAACGGAAGGCCACCTTCATGTCGAAGAGACGTTCCGGCACCTCGCGCGACAGACCGAACTCGTGGATCGTGTAAGTGCCGTGGAAGGCGTCGAGCGTCGGCGCTACGGTTCGCACGTTCCGCACGACGGCCGCCGCCGCGATCGGTCGATCCTCGGCGTTCTGCCACGGTCCTCCCACCAGCACACTGCCGAGGACCAGGCCGGCGACCGCCGCGGCGGCGGCGGGCGCGAGGGAGGTGGCACGGCGGCGGTGGCGCGGTCGTCGGGTGCGCCGGGGTCGGATCCGTCGCTCGTCCAGGAGGGGGACCGTCGGACGAACCCGCTCCCGTGCGACGGCGGCCATGATCGGTTCCACCAGGTCGGGCACCGGCTCGGCGGCGCGGATCCGTACCGCGCTGCGGATCCGCGCAGACCGTTCGCCGAAGGTCCGGCACCGGGTGCACGTCTCGGCGTGCGCCTTGGCGGCGGCCGCCTGTCGCGCGGCCACGCGATCACCGTCCATCCGGGCGGACAGGACGAGCTGCGCCGCGTCGCAGTTCACGTCGCCTCCTCCTCGTCCGCGATCGCGAGGCACAGTGCCTGCCGCGCCCGGAACATCCTGCTCTTCACCGTGCCCACGGCGACGCCGAGGACGTCGGCCGTCTCCTGGTACGACAGGCCGAACACCTCGACGAGGAGGAAGGCCTCCCGGTGATCGGTCGAGACCGATCTGAGGGCGGCCTCGAGCTCGGCGCGAGCCGTGGGGTCGGCGACGCTCCTCGGGGCCATCTGGTCCTCCCACGGCGTGTCGGACCTCCGGCTGGCGCGGAGCGCGTCCATCGCGCAGTTCCGCACGATGCTGAACAGCCACGACCCGAACTTCCTGTCCCCCCGGAAGCCCCCGAGGAACCGGAAGGCACGGAGGAAGGCCTCCTGGGTGACGTCTTCCGCCAGCTGGCGGTCGCGCGTGAGGTGCCAGGCGAAACGGAAGGCATCCGCCTGGAACTCGCGGACGAGATCCTCGAATGCGAGGAGGTCGCCGCGGCGCGCACGCTGCACCGTTCGCGGATCCGGATCCCGCACCCGCTTCCTCTCAACTCGTCCCGACACGGCAGCGAGGGCGCCGGCGGCGCCCCACGCGCCGGGTCGGGGGTCCGGCGCTCACGATGCGCCCTCGTCCGCCCATCGGCAAGGAGACCGGCGCCACCACCCACGGGTTCCATCGGGCTTACGGCGTCGTGACGTGCACGATCGATTCGATCCCGCCGAACGCCAGCGTCGTGGTCGCGGCACCGTTGTGGGTGTCCACGACCGTGACCCGGCCTCCGAGGGCGGCGTAGAGGCGAGCCCCGTCCTCCGACAACCCGAGCCCGCTCACGTCGTCGGGCAGGGTCCAGCGACCGGTCATCTCGAGCGTCCCGGTGTCGATGCGTGCGAGAGACGGCCCCCCATCGCCGACGAACAGGGTGCTCCCGTCGGCGCTCACCCGGGCCGACGTACGCCCACCCTCGAGGGGTCCCAGATCGATCCGTTCGGATCGCGTGATCTCGAGGCTCTCGGTGTCCATCACCGCGATCCGTCCTCGCATCGAGTCGACGATGTAGAGGACGCGACCGTCCGGAGACGGTGCCAGGGCCTGCGCACGCGCCGGCTGCCCCCACAGCGCCCGTGGGAGACCGGCGCAGTACGCCCATCCCTTCCGGAGGTTCAGGACGTGAACGAAACTCACCTCACGCTCGCCGTACGACGCATCCGACCAGGAGCCCTGCGTGTACTCGGCGGCGCGATTCGTGTACAGCGTGTAGAGCTGCTCGGTGGCCGGGTCGAACACCTGCGCGAGGCGGATGCCGGGCATGCGCTCCGGCGGCGTCTTGAACCGGCCGAACACCGAGCGGACACGGCCGCTCCCGAGGTCGAGGAAGGTCACCCGGTAGGCGGTCGGCGCCTCGGCCGGGAGGTACTGGATGAGGAACAAGCGCGTGTCGTCGACCGAGAACGCCTCCGGTTCGAAGTTCCCGATGAGCCGGTAGCGGCGCGCGACGCCATCGCCGGCCGGATCGGCTACGACGATCGAGGTGCGCGCCCGTGGGAGCGCGTACGTGGTATCGACACCCAGCGGGAGCGGGGCCATCAGGGCGACGGCGCGACCCGTCACCGAGGCGACCCGAACGTCGAGTCGGCCTCGGACCTTCGTGGTGGAGACGACGTCGCCGGTGGTCGAGTCCCGCGCTTCGAGCGTCGTCGATCCTTCGCTCAGGACGGTCGAATACAACCGGGAACCGTCCGGCGCGGCCAGCTGGCGCCGACCGGCGGACAGCACGACCCCGGAGGACGAACCCACGGTGACGGTTCCGTCCTCGGCCCCGAGGACGAGGACGTCCTCGATCACGGGACCTGGCCGTCCGTCCGCGGTGTTTCGTCGTTCGTCCGGGGTCGTGCACGCGACGGCGGCGAGCAGGGTCACCGTAACGAGGATCGTGCGGGCGCGCATCGCGCCACCTCCTTCCGGGCCGCCCGATGCACATGGTCTCGGGTCGGACGACTCATCCCATGTACCCCGGGCGTCGGCCCGAAGTTCCCCCGGACGACGCGGAACCTTCGGAGATCCGATCCGGTCTCTCGCGTGGACGTTCGAACGGAGGAGGCACACGATGCGCGGGATCCGGATGCTGCTGCTGACGACGATGATCGGCGCGACGGTGCTGATCTCGCCATCCGGTGCGGCCGCGAACGGCGGCGCGTACCTGGAGTTCGATCGCACGTACTACGTGGCGGGCGATGAGGGACACGGCGGCACGTACCTGTCGCTTCCCGCGGGCAAGGAGCACCTCCTGGACGAGGGTCCCTTCCACGTCTTCTTGCTGCCGCGCGGGGTTTCGCTGCGCGAGGGTCATCCGATCCCGCCCGCCGCGATCCGCCTCGGGGCCGTGGTCGTGACCGAGGAGGATGAGTCCTACGAGTTCGAGACGGACTTCATCGTGCCCGATCTCGATCCAGGCTGGTACGAGATCGGCGTGTGCAACGATCCGTGCACGATCTCAGGGTTCCGCGAGTCTCTCGGCGGGTCGTTCTCGATCGTCGAGACGCGTCGGGAGGCCCAGCTCCTGACCACGAACGGACGGCTCCGCAGTCATCTGTTCGGCGCCCGCCGTGAAGCTCGGCGAGCCGAGCGGCGCCTGGCGGAGGCGGAGGGCGAGCTCGAGGCCCAACTCGCGTTCGGGAGCGAGGAGCGGATCGAGCTGGCCGCCGAGATCGACCGGCTCGAGACGCAGCTTGCCTCCGCTCGTTCGCGCGAAGCGGAGACGGGACGGACGCCGTTCGATCCGTGGGTGGTGGGCGCGATCCTGCTCGTGACCCTCGCCATCGCGGTGCTCGCGTTCCGGCGCCGGCGGATGCTGCCCGCGATGACGGACCTCTAGCGCGCGCGGCATCATCGGGGGTCATGGCGGAGGGGTACGGCCTCGCTCCCGGTCTCGATCTCCGACCGGCGCTCGGTACGTGCGCCCGGCTCGGGTACGCGCGGGTGCCGGCGAGCGTCACCGGCGCGTTCCTCGACGTGCTCCAAGAGGAGGTCGACGCCGGCCCCTTCCGGCCGTTCGAGGAGTCCTTCGGGCCGGTCCGGCAGCAGATCGACGGCTACGACGTCGAGATCCCGGCCCCGGCCTTCCCGCTGCTCACGACCCTGTGCGGGGGGATCCGAGCACGAGTCCGAGCGGATGGCCGCGGGATCCGGGGAACGGCGACGTGGACCCCGAACGAGGTCGGGATCGCCCACTACGTGCCGGGCTCGATCGGCATCACGCCGCACATGGATGGGAAGTGGTTCCGACGGCTCGTGGTCGTGGCCACCGTCTACGGTCGAGCAGGGTTCGCGATCTGCGGATCCCGCGACCCCGACGACGTCGTCGAGCGATGGATCTCAGGTCCCGGTGACCTCGTGCTGATGCGCGCGCCGGGCCTCGCCGGCCACCGCGACGGTCGGCCGTTGCATCTCGTGCACGGCCCCATGGAAGGGGAGCGGCTCTCGCTCGGGATCCGCATGGCGGGGCGACGGGACTGATGGGGCTGGCGCTCTCAAGCGAAGAGCATCCATCCGAACACGAATGCGGTGATGGGGATGAGCGCCAGCAACCCCAGCCCGATCAGACGTTCGATCATGGTTGGCGCCATGCCGCGGCGTCGGCGCTCGTACTCGAGCATCCCCTTCGTCTCGGAGGGGAGGTCGGCCTCCTCGTACGCCATCACGATCGAGAGTGCTCGGTCCGAAAGCGTCAAGGGGGAAGGTGGCCGTGTCTCGGTCGCCCGTGCTTCCCACGCCGCCTCATGGAACTCCAATGCACTCATGTCCGCTCGAACGAGCACGGACACGTTCTCGGTCATCGCGACCCTCCCGGTTCGGTCCGGACCCCTCCGCGCTCCGGTGCTACCCCGGTCGTGAGTGTCGGAAACCGTTCCTGAAGGGAAACTGAACGTGGTCGAGCTGGTGTTTCCCTTCAGCGAAAGGAGCGCTTCTCGATTCAGCCGGTGCTCAGGATGGCATGACCAGGATAGGAGCATCGGGAGAGGAGAGTGGGATGCGCGTTCTCGTGGTGGAAGACGAGAAGCGGCTCGCCGCGGGGATCAAGAGGGGCCTGGAGGCCGAAGGCTTCGCGACCGACGTTGCGCTCAACGGCACCGACGGGCTCTGGATGGCACGCGAGAATCCCTACGCAGCGATCGTGCTCGACATCATGCTCCCCGGGATGAACGGCTACCAGGTCTGTGCCGCGCTCCGTGAAGAGGAGATCTGGACCCCGATCATGATGCTCACGGCGAAGGACGGAGAGTTCGACGAAGCGGAAGCGCTCGACACCGGGGCGGATGACTATGTGACGAAACCCTTCTCCTACGTCGTCCTCGTCGCACGTCTCCGGGCCCTGATCAGGCGGGGAGCCGGCGAGCGGCCCGCCGTCCTGGAGGCCGGCGACCTCGGCTTCGATCCCGGATCGAAACGGGCATGGCGATCCGGAGCCGACGTCGACCTCACCGCCCGGGAGATGGCGCTCCTGGAGTTCCTGCTCCGGCGGAAGGGAGAGGTCGTGTCGAAGACCGAGATCCTTCACCAGGTGTGGGACTACGATTTCGAGGGCGACCCGAACATCGTCGAGGTCTACGTCCGGCATCTCAGGAACAAGTTGGATCGCCCCTTCGGGCGGAACGCGCTCGAGACGGTTCGCGGGTCCGGATATCGGTTGGCGGCTGATGGCGGGTAGCGAGCCCGGAGTGGGATCGCCTGGGATGAGAGGCGGGCTCGGGTCGATCCGGGTTCGGACGACCGTGGCCGCCGTGATCGTCGTCGGCGTGGCGTTGTCGTTGGCTTCGGTCGCCATGGTCACGGGCCTCATGCGGTCTCTCCGAGGCCAGGTCACCGCCACCGCGTTGTCCAAGGCCGACTCGCTCGCCCAGGAGCTGGAGTCGGGGATCCTCTTGGAGGACCTCGTGCTGGGCGATCCGAACGATGACGAGGAATTCGTGCAGATCGTGAACGCGGGGGGCGTCGTTCTGGGGTCATCCCCCAACGTTTCGGGCTGGGGACCGATCGAACTGATCCGTCCGGGGACCACGCGGATCGTCGACGCTCGGAGCCCGCCGGACGTGGAGCCATTGGATGACCCGTTCCTCCTCGTCGCTAGTGACGTGGGGGGAGCGGGGGGCATCGACAGGGTGATCGTGGGACGGAACCTCGAGACCGTCGAGGAAGGCCGCTCCACGCTCACGATCGAGCTCGTCATCATCATGCCGCTCCTGTTGCTCGTCGTCGGATTGGTCACCTGGCTCGTGACGGCGAGGGCCCTGTCCCCGGTGGATGCGATCAGGGCCGAGGTGGACGCGATCTCGACTCGCGACCTCCATCGGAGGGTTCCCGATCCTCCGGGCGATGATGAGATCTCCCGGCTCGCGGGCACGATGAACCGGATGCTCGAGCGGCTGGAGGCCGGCCAGCACCGGGCGCGTCGTTTCGTCTCGGACGCATCCCATGAGCTCCGCTCGCCGGTCGCCGCGATCCGTCAGTTCGCGGAAGTCGCGTTAGCCCATCCGGAGCGGACGGCCGTCGGCGAATTGGCGGAGGTGGTGCTCGAGGAGGATGCGCGTCTCCAGCGTCTCGTCGAGGACCTCCTCTTGCTCACGAGGATCGACGAGGGAACGATCCCCCACCCGACGGGAGCCGTCGACCTCGACGATCTGCTCCTGGAGGACGCTGCCCGGCTCCGCGCGTCCACCGACCTGAAGATCGACGTTCGCTCCGTCTCCGCAGGACGGGTCATCGGAGACGCCGAGCAACTCGAGCGGCTCATCCGGAACCTCACCGACAACGCCTCCCGGCACGCCCGAGGCATGGTCCGCCTCTCGCTCCGGGAGGTCGACGGGCGCACGATCCTCTGCGTCGACGACGACGGGATCGGCGTCGATCCGGCCGAGCGAGAGCACATCTTCCAACGGTTCGTCCGTCTCGATGACGCGCGAGATCGAGACTCCGGGGGGAGCGGACTCGGATTGGCGATCGTCCGAGAGGTCGCGACCTTCCACGGCGGTTCGGTTCGGATCCTCGACAACGACCTCGGAGGTACTCGATTCGAGGTCGATCTGCCCGCGCAGCCCGACTGATTCGCGCACGTTCAGCGAGCGTTCAGGAGAGGGCGGATAGCCTCGATAGATATGGGACAGCTCATGTCGGACGTGACGACCCCGAGTCCTCGACAGACGTTCCCCGAGGCGATCGCCCGGCTGACCTCGCAGCAGATCATCAGGTTGCTCTTCTCGGAACCGATGGCCGAGGCGGCGCAGCGGGCGACGTCCTCCTTCCGGGGCACCTCCCCGATCGCCTTCGCGGTTCCGTCCGAGACCGAGCTCCGCTGCAGGCTGTTCCTCGAGCGACTCCGCTGGCCGCACGGCGTTCGCTGCCCGCGCTGCGATGACAGCCGGAGGATCTGCCGGATCGAGGAGAGAGCCCAATTCGAGTGCGGCAGCTGTGGGTACCAGTTCAGCGTTCGGGCCGGTACGATCCTGCATGCCTCCCACCTCCCGCTCTGGAAGTGGCTCCTGGCGGTCTACCTGATGGCCTCGGCGGACGACATCACGTCGTATCGGCTCGAACGAACGCTCGGGATCTCCTACAAGACCGCCTCGCATCTCACGCACACGATCCGAGCGCTCACGGGCGATGCTTCGGACGGGGTAGATACGGAGGGGAGGGTCGACTGGCACTGCAGGCGGGTCCGCGAGCGGGTGGAGCGAGGCCCCATCGCTTCGCTCCCGAGACATGCCGACGGACCAAGGACCAGCGGCGATCGTCTCCTTCTCGTGCAACTGCTCTCGAGGCTCGTCGACGCCGGCTCCGGCTCGTCCGACCGTATGGTAGCCAGCGCGTAGTCAGACCCGAAGACAGATGTCCGGGAGTTCCTTTCAGGAGGAAGACGAGTAGCTCGTCATCCGCGCCGGTCCATCGACGATCAAGCCGATCCCTCGCGCGTAGATCTTCGTCCCCGTGCCGCCGTCCAAGGGACTACCATCCTCCATCGTCACGGTGTCATCGAACGTCCCGGCCGGGACATCCGTCGATTCGCCGAGCGCGACCACCATCGATTGATCTTCAGCGACGCCGGGCGCGATCTCCTGCTGGAAGGCGATCCCAACCTCGAGTGAGGGTGGCATGAAGATCCCAGGCTGATTCTCGCCCTCGCCCGCCCTCCACTCGCCGGAGTGTGACGTGACGTCGCCTCCCCTGTCGAAGATGTCCACGTCTTCGCCGAAGTAACAGACGGTCCCATCCGTTGCCTGAGCGAAGAAGTTGCGAGAGATCTCGACGACCGTGCCATCCTTGGATTCGAATTCCTCCACCACCCGGGTCTCGACACCGGCGACCGTCTCGGTTTCGTCCAGCGAGGTGATCCGAACCAGGAGGTGGGTCGATCCTTCCTCACCCTCGAGGACCACCTGGTGGCCGACGGGGAGGGGGAAGAACGGATTGTCGATATCGAGAGAGAAATTGCCTGATCCCGGGTCACACGCGGCCGTGCTTGCCAGGCTCTCGAAGCCCGAAAAGCGTCCGCACCCTCCCACCGGCACGAGGGCGATACACAGAGCGATCACGCATGCGCGTGTTCGCGAGCTCATCCCCTGACCCTAGCCACTCGACGCTGAACGGCGGCTGAAATCGGTGCCGCCTAGGTCCGGACTTCGAGTGGAGCCGTCATGCCGTAGACGTTCCCACGATCCTGCATCGCGAAGGCTTCAATGTGCACCTTTTCCATATCGTCAGCATCGAGCTGTCGAACCTCGCTGAGGACCAGAACCTCGCGTTCCCGTTCCTTCGCTCCTCGCCAACCGACACGGACGTAGCCAACACCGGGGGCATAGAACTTCAATTGGTACGCCCCCGGCTTCAAGGGCTCGAATTCCTCGGTCACGAGTACATCGTCATAGCACCCAGCGGGCACGCATGTGCGCTGACCCGTCTTGAAGACCCGACCGTAGTCGTCCCAATAATACGGGGGTGGCGCATAACCCTGTGAGTACTCTGCATCGCCTTCTTGATGCTCCGCCTGCATCGCGATGCCGGCGGATGCGCCGTCCACGTACCCCACGAGCCATGGGGCGGCACCCTCGAACTGCTTACCGTCGTACAGTTCTGCGTACTGGCCGAGATGCCACACGTTGCCGTCCAGATCCTGCGCGAAGAAGATGAGCTCCTTCTCGACGAGGGCGCCTTCCTCGAAGTCCCGGTCCCATCCCACCACCGCACGGACTCCCGCGATCTCCTTGGTCAGCCCGGTGACCGTGAATACGACGCTGTGTTCAAGACGCTCGCCTTCGTCCCCGATCGATGAGCCTTCGTAGACGAACTGGCTTCCGGGAACCAGCGGGAAGTAGATGTTGTCGACATCGGCGGAATCAGGCCCGAAGTTCGCGGGGTCGAAGCCGTTCCCGTCGATGGCGTACGGAGGACCCCCAGCAGGCAGCAAGTTGTCTGGCTCAAGTGACGGCGTGGTCGCAGTGCTGCCGGTCCCGTCGTTCTCAGATGAGTTTGTGCCCTCACACCCGGTCATCGAGGTGAGCAAGGCCCCGACCAATGCGAGGACGTACATCCTCACTCTTGGTCTGTCGACGATCATGGAGCCACTGGCATCGGGACCGCTCCCTCGGAGCGCTTCCCGAAGCGGAGGTACAGCGCCGGCACGACGAACAGGTTCAGCAGCGTCGCGGTGATGAGCCCGCCGAAGATCACCACCGCCATCGGGTGCTCGATCTCGTTACCGGGGATCTGTCCCGCCAGGATCAGCGGCACGAGCACGAGCCCGGTCGTGAGCACGGTCATCAGGATCGGAACCACCCGCTCCCGCGCGCCCCGGATGATGAGCTCGGGTCCGAAAGCCATACCCTCGAACCGCTCGAGGTGCTGGTAGTGGCTGATCAGCATGATCCCGTTCCTCGCGACGATCCCGAGGACCGTGAAGAAGCCCACCAGCGAGCCCAGGGAGATGATGCCTCCGCCGAGGTAGGCGGCGATCACGCCTCCGATCAGGGCCACGGGGAGCGTCACGAAGGAGAGGGTCGCGAGCCGCCAGCTCGCGAAGGAGGCCTGCAGGAGCAGGAAGACCCCGAGAGCGGCGATGATCGCGAACAGCCGCATGCGCCCCGACGCCGCCTGACGCTCCGCATACTCGCCGAGCAATTCCGAGTGGTAGCCGAGCGGCCACTCGACGTCTTCGAGACGGCGTTCGAGGTCGCCGACGACGGAGCCGAGGTCTCGGTCGCGCACGTTCGCGCTCACGTCGATGCTCCGGAAGAGCCCCTCGTGGTGGATGTCGTTCGGCGTCGGGATGATCGTGATCTCCGCGACGTCCTTGAGGCGGACGTAGTCTCCGCTCGGCGTGTCGATCAGCAGGTTCTCGAGGTCCGTGAGGTTCTCCCGCGTCTCCGGAGTGCTCCACACGTTCACGTCGTACGTTTGTCCGTTGCGGAACAGGTCGCCGACCTCCTCACCCATGATCAGGGTCGAAGCGGAGCGCCGGACGTCGCCGGGCTTCAACCCGTGCCGACGCGCGGTCTTCAGATCGACCTCGATCTGGATCTGCGGGATGTCTTCGACGGTGTCCACGAAGGGATCGACCACGCCCGGGATCCCTCCGAGGATCTCTTCGATCTCGTGTGCCTTCTCCTGAAGCACCGCGAGATCTTCTCCGAAGATCCGGATCACGATCGCGTCGCTCGATCCCGTGAGGACCTCGCGGATCCGCTCCTTCAGATACGTCTGCACGTCTCGGAAGATGCCCGGGTAGGCCGCGACCGTGTCCTGGATCTTCTTCAGGGTCGCGTCGTAGTCGACGGACGGATCCACGCTCACCCAGTTCTCGCCGAAGTAGATGCCGTACGGCTCGTCGGAGTTGAGCGCCTGGCCGATGTGCGATCCGGCGTTGCGCACCCCCGGGATCTCGAGCAGTTCCCGGTTGACCAGCATCGTCGTGCGCACCTCCTCCGGACGCGACACGCCGGGCTTGCCGAGCCAGTGCATCAGGAAGTCCCGCTCTTTGAACGAGGGCAGCAGATCCTGCCCGAGCAGGGGCAGGAGCCCGATGCCCAGCATCGCCGTCACACCCACCGCGACGTACGAGCGGCGTGGCCGATAGATGATCTTCGCGAGGAGGAACTCGTACGCGCGCTGGAGCGGCGGGACGAGCGGCGAGACGCGATGCTGCAGGGACTTGCCGCTCCGGAAGAAGATCAAGCTCATCGCCGGTGTCACGGTGAGGGCGATCACCATCGACACGAGGAGGGCCAGCGCGTAGGCGCCCGCGAGCGGCCGGAAGAAGGCACCGGAGAGACCCTCCAGCGCGAAGATCGGCACGATCGCGACCACTTCGATCAGGGTGGCGTAGACGATCGCGCTGCGCACCTCGAGTGACGCCTCGAGGATCACCCGCGCCGTGGACTTGGAGCCTCCCTCCGCTCGATGTTCCCGGAGCCGACGCACCACGTTCTCGATATCGATGATCGCGTCGTCGACGATGTCGCCGAGGGCGATCACCAGGCCGGCCAGAACCATCGTGTTGACCGTCACGTCCATCCACGCGAGCACGAGTCCCGCGCCGATCAGAGACAACGGGATCGCCGTCACGCTGATCACGGCCGTCCGCCACTCGTAGAGGAACGCTCCCAGCATCAGGATCATCAG
>JAJNBA010000058.1 GCA_021155985.1 Actinomycetes bacterium | reverse complement strand
GCCCGGAGCTCGTGCCACCCCTCTCGCTCGAGGAAGAGAGAGATCGCGGTGCCGAGGACGAGCGACCAGAAGAAGGAGCCGAGGCCGGCGATCTTCATGTCCGAGAGCGCGATCGCGAACGCGAAGAGGGGCCCGAGCACGAGCGGCCCTGCGCTGATCTCCCGGATCGCGGCCATGAGGGCGGGCACCAGGGCGAGTCCGGCGATCGCGAGCAGCAGCACGGGAGGGATCAGCAGCGCGAGGTCCGCGGCCAGGGCTGCGAACAGCGCGATCACCAGTCCCGCAGCGACCGGCAGGAAGGTCGCCCGGTAGCGGAGGGACCGGTCGCCGGCCGACGGCCCGGCCGTCACGAGGACGGGCGGAAGGGCCAGCGAGACCGCGACGGGCCCGAACAGCGAACCGAGCAGGGTCCCGACCCCGCTGACCAGGTTGATGATCCGCTCCGGCGGGCGGTAGCCCTGGCTCCGCAGGTAGATCACGGATGGCACGTTCGACTGGACCGTCATCAGGGCGAGGAGCACCGGGGCGACGGTCGCGATCGCCGCGAGCGAGAACGCCGGACGGACGACGTCGAAGGCCGGGAGCGAGAACCCCGACGGGAACTCCCCCAGCTGTCCCGTCAGGAGCGCCGCGAGACACCCGGCCAGGAACGCCGGCAGGATCGGCGGCAGCAGCGTGCCGAGCACGCGCTGTCCGACGAGGTAGCCCACCACCGCGGCCCCCACCATGATCGCGACACGCCACTCACCATCCGAGGTGCGGAGGGCCGAGAAGACGTCGACCACGAACGGCATGACCGCGCCCGCGATCAGACCGTGCACGATCGGCGCGGGGATCCATCGAGCCAGCGTGCCCGTGAGGCCGAGGATCGTCGTGAGGAGCAGGGTCGTCCCGGCGAGCATCGACGCGCCGACGAGCTCGGCGAACGTCACCCGGTCCCCGACCGTGACGAAGAAGATGAGCGCGAAGACGTTCCCGGTGAGCAGGAGCGGCATCCGGTACCGGAGCGTGAGGACGAGGCTCGGGATCATCGGGAGCCCGTACACGAGCGCGATCCAGCCGCTCGTCTGCCGATCCGAGAGGCCGAGCCCTCGGGGACCGGCCGCGGTCAGGATGATGCTGAGGACCGCAAGGAAGACGATCGTGACGGTGAGGCCGGCGACCAACGCGGGCAGGCTCCGCCGAAGCTCCTCTGATCTCGTCGCCATCGGATCCTCCGGTGATCGGGGACGATTCGGCTCGTGGTCGCCGCAATCCTCACGCACGGAGGATCCACTGTCGACGACACGACCGTAGCCTTCGGGCCAACGGGACCCTCCCCCGTGGATCCGCCTGCATCCCCCTCGCGCACCACAGGTGCTGTGGGACGGTCGAGACCGCGACATTCCGCCCTCAGCGCGATACCGCTCCACCGGTTCGGTCGGTCAGAGTGAACTTTCGCCCAGGGCCGCTCTCGGCCCAGCGGGACCAGGAAGGGGATGGGGGTTGACCGAGCGCACGATCCGGACGTCGCCGCTCGGCGACGCTCCGGGTCGCCGCACGGCCGTCGCCCTCTCCGTCCTCTGCGCCGTGTTCGGCGCGTCCCTCGTCCCCTCACCGGACGCTCCGTCGTCCGGCGTCGATCGCTCGGTCTTGATCCACGAAGCGAACCCCTCTTCCCGTGCCGCCGAGGATCGGGTCCTCGCGGTGGGTGGCCACATCACGCGTCCGCTCCCCTTGATCGGCGGGTTCGCGGCGTCCGTGCCGGACGACGGGCTCCCGATGCTCGCTTGGGACCCCGCGATCGCCGGGCTCTCCGTCGACGTCCGCATCGACATGGCGTCGTCCGGCACGGATGTCTACGACGTGTTCGACCCCAACCTCGCGTGGCGGAAGGCGATCCGGCTGGGTCAGCTCCCGAGCGGGATCGACGGCAGCGGCGTCACGGTGGCGATGATCGACACGGGCGTCGCCCATCACGAGGACTTGGCCGGCCGCGTCGCCGCGCGTGTGGACTTCACGCCCGGTGGCGTCGGCGACGATCAGTACGGACACGGCACGCACCTCGCGGGAGTGATCGCGGGCGACGGCGGTGCCTCGGGGGGCAAGTGGCGCGGCGTCGCCCCCAAGGCGGAGCTCGTCTCGGTCAAGGTGGCGGGCGCCGATGGATCCACCGACGTCTCGGTCGTGATCGCGGCCATCCAGTGGGTCGTCACGCACCGCGCCGAGTACGGGATCCGGGTGCTGAACCTCTCGTTCGGAACCGATTCGATCCAGCCGTACGCGATCGATCCGCTCAACGCCGCGGTCGAGCGCGCCTGGGCGGCGGGCATCACGGTCGTGGTCTCCGCGGGCAACGGCGGGCCGGGCATCGGGACGATCGCCAAGCCTGGCGACGATCCCCACGTGATCACGGTCGGCGCGGCCGACCTGAACCAGACGCCGGATCGTTGGGATGACGAGGTCGCCCCGTTCTCGAGCCGAGGCCCCACCCAGGACGGCTTCGAGAAGCCGGACGTGGTCGCACCCGGCACGACGATCGTCGCAACCCGCGACGCCGGGAGCGCCGTCGACGATCTCCATCCCGATGCCGTCGTCGACGAGCACTACTTCAAGGGAACGGGCACCTCGCAGAGCGGCGCGGTCGTCTCCGGCATCGCCGCACTGATGTACGAGGCCAACCCGAACCTCACGCCGAAGCGCGTGAAGGGCATCCTGATGGGGACCGCGTTCAAGACCGCCGCGTACCGCGTGGGGGGTGGCGACGGACTCGTCGACGCCACCGGAGCCGTGCTCGCCGCCACGAGCGACGTCGCGAACCCGAACGTCGGCCTCGTGCGGTCAACCGGCCTGGGCACCCTGGAGGGGAGTCGCGGCCGCTTCCACGTGGAGACGGATCTCGACGGCGACGGCGTGGCCGATCTCGTCGAAGGGGAGATCGACGTCCTCGGCGATCCCTGGGACTCGACCTCGTGGTCGTCCACGTCGTGGAGCTCGACCTCCTGGAGCTCGACCTCGTGGTCGTCGTTGATCGCGGAGAACGCCGGCTGGTCCAGCACCTCGTGGAGCTCGACGAGCTGGAGCGGCACGTCCTGGAGCTCCACGTCCTGGAGCTCGAACAGCTGGAGCTCGGTCGCCTGGAGCTGAGAGGGAACCCGACGATGCAGACACTTCCCCGCGCCGTGAAGATCCTGATCGGAACGGCGACCATGCTCGGTATCACGTGTGTCGCGATCCGGGTGCCGAGCATCGCCCGGTGGGACATCGCGGACGTGATCGCCGTCGTCGTGATCGCGGGGCTCACGATCGTCACCGAACGGTGCTCGATCCCCTTGCGCCGCGGATCGGAGACCGTGAACTTCGCGCTCACCGACGGCGTTTGGGCGGGCTCCCTCCTCCTCGTCTCGCCGTCGGTCCTCACCGTGGCGGTCTTGCTCGGGGTCGGCGTGGGCCAGGCGCTGAACCGCTGGAAGCCGTACAAGATCGCGTACAACGTCGCGCAGTTCCTGGTGGGGATCACCCTCGCAGAGTTCGCGTTCACGATCCTCCGCTCTTGGGGGGACGGGCCCACCGACCCCACCCTCTGGGCCGGCGTCCTCGGTGCGATGTACATCACGTTCGCGGTGAACGCCACCGCGATCATGCTCGTGGTCTCCATGGTCGAGGGGTCGCGATTCCTCGACCTCTTCCGTCTCCCGCTCTCACTCAACGTGGTGCATTGGCTCGGCAACATGGCCCTGGGCATCCTGGGCGCGATCCTGTGGACGGCGGAGCCCGTCGCGCTCGTGCTGATGATCGCGCCGGTCGCGCTCACGTTCACGACCTATCGGCGGTGGGTCGAGAGCATCCACGAGCGCGACCAGATGCGTGACCTCTACGAGGCGGGCCGTGCCCTCTCCTCGCCGCTCGCATCCTCAGAGGACTTCGGGGGGTTCCTCGGTCTCCTCGAGAAGCTCCTGGCAGCCGACCGCGTAGAGCTCGTGGTGGTCGACGGGAGCAGCGTCGCGGTCCACGCCTCCGCGGGTGTGCGCTACCTCACGGTGGATGAGGCGGAGACCTCGCCTCTCGAGGCGTTCGTCGCCGTCCACTCCGGCGTCGCGCCGCAGATCGCCCTCGTGGGCGACGAGGGCGACGTGCGAGGCGTGCTCGCTGTCTATCGACCGCAGGTGCTGTCCGCATCGGAGCGACTCCTCCTCGACGGACTGGCCAACCAGATCGCCGCCCGGCTGCAGGACCACCGCGTGTTCGGCAAGACGCTCGAGCGTGCACGCCTGTCGGAGATCGTGTCGCACACATCCGATGGGGTGTTCACCGTCGACACCCTCGGACGGGTCACCACCTGGAACCCGGCGATGAGGGCCCTCACCGGCTACACGGAGGACGAGGCACTCGGACGACGGTGCCACGACCTCCTGGGGCTCGATCGCGACACGGTCTTCTCCGACGGAGCCGCCGGGGACGGCGAGGCGCGGGACACCGAGATCTGGACGAACGACGGGACGAAGAGGGACGTGCGCCTGCGGACGAGCGTGATCCGCGACGACGAGGAGGCGCCGCCCGCGCGGATCGTCGTCGTGCGCGACGCGAGCGAGGAGACACGCGCCGAGCAGATCAAGCGCGACTTCGTCTCGATGGTGTCGCACGAGCTGCGGACGCCGCTGACGCCGCTGAAAGGGTTCCTCATGAGTCTCGTCGAGGGCACGGTCGAGGACTCCCCCGAGCGCAGGGAGGAGTACTACCGGATCATGCTCCGCCAGGCACAGCGCCTGGAACGGACCGTGAGCGACATGCTCGACGCCTCGCAGATCGAGGCCGGCGGTCTGGTCATCGATCTCCAGCCCGTGCCCCTGGACCACGTGCTGGGGCGCCTCGTGAAGGAGTTCCAGGAGCAGCACCCCGGCCGTCGCGTCACCGCCGGTGAGATCGGGCGGCCGTCGATCGTCCTCGCCGACCCGTTCCGCGTGGAGCAGGTGCTGTTGAACCTGCTCTCGAACGCGGACAAATACACGGATCCGGAACTTCCCATCACGGTCGGCGCCGTCAGGAACGGCCGCTACGTCACGATCTCCGTGTGGGACAAGGGACCGGGCATCGCACCCGAGCACCTCGATCGGGTCTTCGACCGCTTCTACCGGGTGAAGGACGGATCTGGGCAGCGTCTCCCCGGCAGCGGGCTCGGCCTCTACATCGCGCGGACCCTGGTCGAGGCGATGTCGGGACACATCTGGGTCGAGTCGGAGCTGGGCGTGGGCACGGCGTTCTCGTTCAGCTTGCCGATCGTCGACGTCGCCGCGCTCGGCGAGGCGATCCCGTTCGACGTCGCCGCGGCCGAGGCCGTGGATCCGCCCCTGGTCCGCCGCTGACCGCGGCCTTGGCTCTCCGTCCCTACCGATGCAGCAGTAGGCCGACCTGGGCGGTTGCGCTCACGGCCGCGGCCCCCAAGGATGGAGGGACCCTTCCCCCCTCGAGGAGGCATCATGCGGATCCGGAACCTGGCGCTCACCGGCTTGGCGGCGGCTGCCGTCGCCTACTACTTCGACCCGGTCAGGGGGAGCGCGAGACGGAGCCGGCTGCGCGGGCAGCTCCAGACGCTCACCGGCAGGGCGATACGCCGAAGCGACCGGGCGCCGCTCCCCGAGAACGTGGCGCCCGTGTCGATGCCCGAGCCGCCGATGGTTGAGAAGGCACCGGAGGCGCGTCCCGCCGAGGTCGGCGCGCTCCCGGAGGACGTGGCGCCCGTCGCCAGGCCCGAACCGCCATCCGTCGAGAAGACACCCGGGGTGCGTCCCGCCGAGGCCGAGGCGCTCCCCGCGGACGAGAGCGACGCGGCGATCGCGCAGAAGATCCGGACGCGGCTCGAGGAGCGCTCCGACCTCGGGACCGGCGGCCTCGTGATCGATGTGGTGCGCGGCGTGGCGTACCTCCGAGGCGAGCTGCACGACCGTCAGCAGTTCGATGAGGTCGTCGATCTCACCGGCTCGGTGCCCGGCATCCGGAGGGTGCAGAGCCTCCTCCATCTGCCGGAGAGCGAGCGGGTCAGCCGTCCCCAGTCCAGGGTGATCAGCACTCCGACCACCCGGCCCCTCGGCGACACCTGGAACGGCTAGACCTCGAGCATCCGCTTCAGGCGGTCGACGTCGCTAGGAAGCGACCTCATCGAACGAGGGCGGTTCCTTCCCGAACTCGCTGTAATGCTCCGCCAGATGTCGGTAGACGCCCTTCCGGTCGGACTCCGGCAGGTCGACCCCACCTCGAGCTCCGGCCAGCACCTGCATCGCCGACCGGACGCCTGCCCAGACCACCCTGACACGTCCGTTCACGACTTCGTGATGCGGGAGCTTGTACGCCTGCTTCTCCTGCGGCGGGTCGTGTTCCGGATCCTCCCTCGGGTCGTACCAGGCGTGGACGTTCGCGAACGCGTCCCACCCGCCGCGCTCGATGATCTCGTCGGCCTTGTCCGCTTCCGCCGACCCATGCCAGTTCCACGATCGATCCTCAGGAGCCTTGGGAGTCGTATGCGGTTCCACCGCTCGTCCCATCACGATCACCTCCCGATCCCCTCCTACCCTCGATCCCCTCCGCGAAACGGGCCGCATCCTGCGAGCGCGTACGCTGACTCCGTGGGCGACGACGAGCTCGAGCGGGTCACGGCGTACGTCGCCGCCGCCGAGAATATCGCGGTGCTCACCGGTGCCGGGATCAGCACCGAGTCCGGCATCCCCGACTTCCGCGGGCCGAACGGCGTGTGGACCACGAAGCCCGAGACGATGAGGCTCGTGCACATCGAGGACTACGTGCGCGATCCGCAGGTGCGGGTTCGGGCGTGGCAGGAGCGCCTGGACCATCCCGCCTGGATCGCGCAGCCGAACGCCGGCCACCTCGCCCTCGGGGAGCTCGAACGCCGCGGCTCGGTACTCGCGCTGATGACGCAGAACATCGACGGGCTCCACCAGGCCGCCGGCTCCGAGAAGGTGCTCGAGCTCCACGGCACGATCTGGCTCGCGAAGTGCCTCTCATGCGATCGCCGCACGCGGATGCAGGAGCAGCTCGAGCGCGTGAGGGCCGGCGATCCCGACCCCGCGTGCACGGAGTGCGGCGGCATCCAGAAGTCGGCGACGATCTCGTTCGGCGAGCAGCTCGACCCGCTGGTGCTCGAGACGGCCGTGGTCGCCTCGAGCGCCTGCGACCTGTTCCTCGCGATCGGTACGTCCCTCAGCGTGCAGCCGGCCGCGTCGCTCGCAGCGGAGGCGCATCGCCGAGGCGCTCGACTCGTGATCGTGAATCAGGGCGAGACCTCGCTCGACGACCGCGCCGACGTTGTCCTCCGCGACCCGATCGGCGAGGTGCTCCCGAGGCTGGTGGCGACGAGCTTGACTCAGCGATCGGGATCCGACGGATCGTCGAGTCCGTAGAGCCGGCGGCTGGCGGCGGACATCCGCGCCGCTTCCGCGGGCGTGATCAACCATGCGGGATCGTCCTTCGGTCGGTCGCGCTTGCGGCGACGCGGACGCTTCCCACCGGAGACAGGCTCTTCCGCCGGGGGCCTCGGAACCGACGAGTGTCGTGCATAGGCCGGCCGCACCATCCGCGCTTCGATCCGATCGAAGCCGAGAGCGTTCTCCTGCGCGCCGGCTTCTACGGGACCGGACAATCCCGTCTCGGTCACGGTCGTCGCCTCGGTCAGGGCCGAGTACGGCGTGGTGCCCGTTCGAGCGGCCACCAGCCACCGTTCCTCGAGGTCCCGCCGGTGGAACTCGGCCCGGAAGCGATCCGCGCCCCACTTCGCCGCCCGCTGCTGCGCGTATCGCAACAGGGCGGTCTCGACGAGCTCCTCCTCGGTCAGCACGGGGTATCTATCGGCATCGAGGAGGTCAGAACTTCAGTCCAGAGCTCCCTGGATCACATGGAAGCGCCGCCGGTGGAGCCTCAGACGCAGGCGATCGCGGAGTCCGGGGTGCGGGAGTCTGTTCTGTCCTCCTGCCTCCATCTCCTGCATCTCGCGGACGAGCGCAGATGTGTCCCAAGTAGGCCCAGCGGAAGCTCGAGACGCCGGGCGAGCGAGCGGGTCACCCCGCCGTCGGTCGTCGTCGGGATCAGTTCGGCGATGTGCGCTCGCTCCGCCCGGTAGCCGGTCTCGTGCTCGATCACCTTCCCGGCGAGCTCGACGCGACCGAACACCACGCCGTACGACTCATCAGCGTGGTCGGCGCTGGTTTCGGGATCGGTTTCCCGCGATGAACGTGGCGACGGGGTCGGCGGAATCCATCGCGTAGAACCCGCACGAGCAACCTTCATCCGGGCAGAGTGGGTCGGTTCGGCGGCTGCCCGACAGTAAGCCATGAACCGGTTCCCCGGAGGGCTTATCGAGCGGCTCCTCGATCGGCTCGACGTAGATCGTCCGACGCTGCTCGCCGATGTCCATCCGACCGCCTCCCATCGATGTTCGCCAGCAACCTCTGCTGCTCCTCGAGCCACTCCTCCAGCCGTTCCCTATGGAGCTCCAGGAGCCGATGTGCGACGAGGGGGTCGCTCGCCTCCAGGACGGCGCGGATCTCCCGCGAAGGCATCCCTTGCCGCCGCAGGATACGCCGCGCCGCCGCGGCCGTGATCGTCACCGCGAGCGGTCCTTCGGGGTCAGCATCCAGCCGAGCCCGGCCGCGAACAGCAGGATCCCGAGTGGTGCCCCGATCACGGTCAGCATCAGCATCCCGCCGGTCATGAACAGGATCGAGCCGAACACGACGCCGCTGAGGCTCGGGAGATCCGGCCCCACCCACTCCTGATCCGTCTCTCGCTTCGCCTGCATCTCGCATCACTCCTCTCACTCCACGAGACGAGAGACCCGCCATCCCCGTGACACGAAACCGATCCGAAGAAGAGTCGCGGCGATGTCACGGGACGAGGGCCTCTCTCGTCTCGTGGGAGGATGGAGAGACGATCCGCGCAGGAGGCACGCATGGACGACCCCGTCGCTGAGCTGCGGCCGCTACTGTTCTCGATCGCCTACCGGATGCTCGGCAGCGCCAGCGACGCCGAGGACATCGTCCAGGAGGCCTTCCTGCGGTTCCACCGCGAGACCGGGGCCGGCACCGAGGTCGAGTCACCGAAGTCGTACCTGTCGGCAGTGACCACGCGCTTGTGCATCGACCACCTGCGGTCCGCGCGGGTGCGCCGCGAGTCCTACGTGGGGACGTGGCTCCCGGAGCCGCTGCTCACGGAGGAGACCTCGGACGTCGAGCGTCACGCGGAGACGGCGGATTCGCTCTCGATGGGGTTCCTCGTGCTGCTCGAGAGCCTCACGCCGGTCGAGCGCGCCGTGTTCCTGTTGCGCGAGGTCTTCGAGTACGACTACGAAGAGATCGCATCGGTGGTCGGCAAGAACGAGGAGAACTGTCGTCAGATCGCGGTCCGTGCCCGACGACACGTGCACTCCGGCAAGCCGAGGTTCGAGGCGTCGAAAGCCGAGCGTGACAAGCTCGCCCGGCGCTTCTTCGCGGCGGCCGCGGAGGGGAACGTCCAGGGCCTCGTGAGCATGCTCGCGGCCGATGTCGTCGCGTACGCGGATGGCGGTGGCAAGGGGTTCGCCTTCCCTCGGCCGGTCCACGGCCGGGAGAAGGTTGCCCGGCTCCTGCAGGCGGGCGCCGCCCAGGGCCAGCGCCTCGGCGTCGTCGAGATGCGCCTCGCCGAGATCAACGGTCAGACGGGCGCGCTGTTCCTCGACCCCGACGGCGTCACCGTGGCCGCCGTGTCGTTGGACATCGCGGACGGCCAGATCCAGACGCTCCACGCCGTCAGCAACCCGGAGAAGCTGGAGCACCTGCGCGAGTTCCGCGTCCGCCCGAGCTGACGGAGCGGCGGCGCTACCGCTCGTCCGAGAGTGAGGTCTGGAGGGCGAGCTGGTCCTCGAGCCCTTCGACCTTCTCGACCTGCACACCGGTCCGGCGCCGCTCACGCAGCTCCAGCCGCCGGGACAGCCGAGAGAGCGTGAGGTTCACGATCACGAACATGATCCCCACCGCCAAGAACACCTGGAGGAGCGGCGCCTCCACGCCCGTGCCCACGAAGGGACTCCCGCTGGTCGCCGACACGATCCGGGCGTGTCGCATCACCTCCTGGATCCCGATGATGCTGACGAGCGTGGTGTCCTTGTTCAGCGTGATCAGCTGCGACACCGTGGCCGGCACCATCCGCCGGAGCCCTTGCGGGAGGATCACGAGCCGCATCGCCTGCCAGTGGCGGAGCCCGATCGCGGCGGCCGCCTCCCCCTGTCCTCGCTCCAGCGACACGATGCCCGCCCGCATGATCTCGGCGATCACCGCCGAGTTGTAGAGCGTGAGACCGATCACCGCGGCCAGGAAGAAAGGAGTCTGGAACGCGGTCGGGAACCACCCCGGCACCCAGCGCTCGTAGGCGTCGCGCCAGGACTCCGGCATCACCAGGAAGAGGTACAGGATGATGAAGATCAGCGGCAGGTTGCGCCACACATCCACCCAGAGGCCCGCGACCTTGCTCACGAGCCTGCGTGTGGAGACCCGCAGCAGCGCGAGCACGAGGCCGATCGTGAGCGACAGCACCATCGCGACCAGCGCGATCTGGACGTTGATCCAGAATCCGCGGAGGAGGAACAGGAAGTTGTTCCCCGAGAAGAGCCAGCGCCAGTTGTCCGGGTCGAAGAGATATCCCATCTCAGCGGCTCACCGTCCTACCGCCTGACCACGAGCCGTCGCTCGATGGCCCTGATCGCGAACGTGACGCTCACCGTCAACAGCAGGTAGCCGATGGCCGCCCAGAAGAACACCTCGTTGTACTGGAACGTCGCGGAGCCGATCAGACGCGCTTCCTTCAAGAGGTCGTCGGCGAGCGCGAACACCGCGCCGATGATCGCGGAGTTCTTGATCATCGCGATGATCAGGCTCCCCAGCGGAGGGATCACGCTCCGCACGGCCTGGGGGATCACGATCTGTGACAGCACCCGCCCGTAGGTGAAGCCGAGCGCCAGGCCGGCGTCGATCTGCCCCTTCCCCACCGCGAAGACGCCCGACCGGACCGTCTCGGCTACGTAGGCCGCGGTGTAGAGGCCCAGACTCGCCGTCGCTGCCACCCACGGCCCGATCGGGATCCCGGCACGCCGGAGCCCCAGGTAGGCGATCGACAGCAGCACGAGCAAGGGGACGTTGCGGAAGAACTCCACGTACAGGCCGCCGAGCCATCGGATCCAGCGGACGGGCGCCACCCGGAGGGCGCCCACGAACAACCCGACGCCGATCGCGATCGCGAACGACACCGCCACGAGCTGCAGCGTGACCAGGAAGCCCGAGCGGAACTCCGGGAAGTGCCGGACCAGCACCTCCCAGAGCTCGCTCATCGGATCGCGATCGCCTCGATCAGCAGGTCTCCTCGCACGGGCGCAGCTCGAGCGCCTCCTCGAGGGTCATCGTCGGAGCGGGATCGGTCTCGCCGGTGTACTGCCCGATCCACTTCTGGTACGTGGCGTCCCACCGGCCGTCGTCGATGAAGGCCTGGATCACGCCGTCGACGAACTCCTTGAAGTCCGTATCGCCCTCGGCGATCCCGGCGCCGTACGGCTCGACCGTGTACCCCTCACCCTTCAGCTCCAAGGTGTCGTCCTGGATGATCATCCCGGTGAGGATCACGTCGTCCGTGGACACGGCGTCCACGGCGCCGGTCTGGACCAGCTCGAAGCACTCGGAGTACGTGTCCACGAGGCGCAGCTTCGCCTCCGGCGCGTTCTCCTTGAGGTTCTCCTCGTACGTCGAGCCGGTGGCCGTGCACACCGTCTTCCCGGCGAGGTCCTCGACCCCGGTGATGTCGGAGTCCACCGGTGCGAGCACCCGGCCCTCGGCGATGTAGTAGGGGATCGAGAAGTCGATCTCCGCGTCCCGGTCCGTGGTGATCGTCATCGTCGAGAGGATCAGGTCGGCCGTGCCGTCCACGAGGAAGGGGATCCGGTTGTCCGAGATCGCTTCGATGAAGTTCGGCTCCACGCCGAGCTCGTCGGCGATCGCCTGACCGAGATCGACGTCGAAGCCCTCGATCGCGTCGGTCTGCGGGTTCCTGAACCCGAACGGCGGAACGTCGTACTTCACGCCGATCGTGATCTCGCCCGCTTCCTGCAGCTCGGCCATCGTCGATCCGGCCGGGAACTCCTGCATCTGGCCGTCATCGGCCGGCGGTTCGGGCTCGTCCTCGCCGCACGCGGCCGCGACGAGCGCGAAGACCGAGACGAGCACCACCGGCCACCGGCGGCTCCACCTGACGTGTGCCATCGCTTCCTCCCTTCGGGCCCGCACTCCGCGGACCGCTCTGTAGTACTGGTTCCTCAGTGCCGGAGGATCTTGTCCACGAAGTCCTTGGCCCGCTGGCTCTTCGCTCCCTCGAAGAACGCCTTGGGCTCGCCCTCCTCCACGATCCTCCCCTCGTCGACGAACGCGATCCGGTCGCATACCTCGCGGGCGAACCCCATCTCGTGTGTCACGACGATCATCGTCATGCCGTCGTGCGCCAGATCCCGCATCACGTCGAGCACCTCGCGGATCATCTCCGGGTCGAGGGCCGACGTCGGCTCGTCGAAGAGGATCAGCTTCGGCTCCATCGCGAGGGCACGAGCGATCGCGACCCGCTGCTGCTGGCCGCCCGAGAGGTCGGCCGGGAAGTCGTCGGCCTTCTCCGGGATGCCGACGCGCTCCAGGAGGTCGCGCGCCAAGCCGTTCGCGTCCGATTCGGACAGGCCCTTCACCTTGATCGGGCCGAGCGTGATGTTCTGAAGGACCGACTTGTGGGCGAACAGGTTGAACGACTGGAACACCATCCCGATCTCGGCGCGCAGCCGGAAGACGTCCTTGCCGGCCCCGGGGACGGAGTGGCCATCGAACCGGATGTCACCCTCGTCGATCGTCTCGAGGCCGTTGATGCAGCGCAGGAGCGTGGACTTCCCGGATCCCGACGGTCCCGCGATCACGACCGCCTCCCCGGTGGAGATCGCGAGGTCGATGCCGTCGAGGACCAGATGGGAGCCGAAGCTCTTGCTGACGTTCTCGATCTCGATCAGATGCCCGTTCGAGGTCATCGCGTGCGAACGAGTCTAGTGAGGCGCCGCGGGGTCCGCTCGGCGCCGGTTCGCTCCACCGTTCAGGCCCAGCAGGGGCCCGTCACGGCACGTTCCGGCTTCTGTCCCCCACGGGGTCCCGAGAGAACGCGGGCACGGTCCGGTGGACGATCGGCCCGATCGTCAACGCGAACAGCACGGTCCCGATGCCGACCGTCCCTCCCAGGAGCCACCCGACGACGAGCACCGATACCTCGATCGCCGTCCGCACGACGCGGAGCGAACGGCCGCTCCGCGCGAAGCCGACCATCAGCCCGTCCCGAGGACCCGGGCCGAGGCCCGCCCCGATGTAGGCCCCGGTCGCGATCCCGTTCAGGACGATCCCCACCACGAGGTAGGTCCATCGGAGCACGAGGTCGTCGGTCGGAGGGATCAGGAGCAGGACGGCGTCGAGCGAGAGCCCGACCAGCAGGACGTTGGCGATGGTCCCGATCCCGGGACGCTGTCGCAGCGGGATCCACAGCAGCAGGACGACGACGCCCGCGACGATCGTGCACGTCCCGATCGACAGGCCGGTCGCGACCGAGAGGCCCTGGTGGAAGACGTCCCACGGGTCCAGACCGAGCTCGCTCCGGACGAGGAGCGCGAGGCTGGCGCCGAACAGCACGAGGCCGGCGATCAGCTGGACGAGCCGCGCGGTCAGGCCGCTCCGTCGTGTGGCATCGCTCAACGCCATCTCCATCCTCGGTCATCGAAGCCGGGCCTCGGCACTACGTGCCCCGCACGTCGACCCAGATGCTCCCCCTCGCCGCGTCGACCGCGAGCGCCCGGATCGTTCCCTCGACCTGCGAGAAGGTCGACGCCGTCGTGGTGACCGGATCCACCTTCGTGACCGTGCCGTCCGCATGGCCGACCCAGACGCCCCCGAGTCCGGCGTCGAGCGAGGTCGCGTCCGCGGGCACGGTCACCAGCCCGACCTGCCGGTTCGAGAGGACGGAGATCCGCGTGAGCAGACCGGTGCCGAAGTCGAGCGCCCAGACGTGATCGCCCACCGCGTCGATCGCATCGATCGTCCCAGGGAGCGAGATCGGAGCGGCAGCCCGCCGCAGCGACACCGGGTCGATGCGGACGACGACCCCCGCCAGCTGGTCCACCACCCAGACGCCGTCCTCGCTCGCGGTGACGAGCTGGATACCGTCGGTGACCGTCCGCTCTGCGGTCACCGCGCCCGTCCGGTCCACCCGGCGCAAAACCCCCTGCGCCGTTCCGATCCATAGCTGAGTCCGGTCGGTGGCGACGG
>JAJNBA010000122.1 GCA_021155985.1 Actinomycetes bacterium | reverse complement strand
TATCCGTTCGCCGATCCGTCGCAGCCCACCACGATCACGCTCCGCGAGTTCGGCGCGCTGTTCACCTCCTACGAGGGACGGCTTCTGCCGATGTCCCCCTACTGGATCACGGTGGAGAACGGCACGATCGTGGCGATCGAGGAGCAGTTCATCCCCTAGCTTCTCCGGAAACGGCACTGAGGATCGGGATGCACCTCCAGCTTCATGCCGTGCTCCGCGAGCCGACCCGACGGGCCGCCCAGATCCCGACAGGCGCGAGTAGCCCCGCGCTGAGACACAGCAGCCATTCGGCCCCGGTGAGCGAGGTGGTGTCGAAGACGTCGTGGAGGAGCGATACGGCGACGACCGCGATCTGCAGAACGATACCGATGCCCGCCGCGATCAACAGCCCTCGTGCAGCCAGCAGGGCACGGAGCGGTACCGGCGTTCGGCCAGGTCGATCGAGGTACACGGCGAATGCGTAGAGCAGATGAGACAACACCAGGACCGTGAACATCGTCGTCCGTGCGGACTCGAACGACTGATCGAATCCGAACCGGACGATCACGAAGGTGCCCACGGACGTGAACGCGATGGACATCCCACGCACGCCGAGCATCCGTGCTCGCCGCCACGACAGCAGGCTCGAGGTGTCCACCCGCTCCGTCCGCGCCCCGGACCCCGACTCGACCCCGAGGGCTACCGCCGGAAGACCATCGGTGAGGAGGTTGATCCAGAGGATCTGGAGGGGCGTGAGCGTGGCACCTGCGTCGGGGAACAAGAGCAGCACCGTCACCACGACGGCGACCTCGGACAGGTTCCCGGCGACGAGATAGTCGATCACGTTGCGGATGTTCCGGACGAGACGGCGTCCCTCTTCGACGGCATGGACGATCGTGCCGAGGTCGTCGTCGGTGAGCACCATGTCGGCGGCTTCCCTGGCGACGTCGCTGCCCGTCCTCCCCATCGCCACACCGATGTCCGCCTGCCGCAGCGCGGGAGCGTCGTTCACGCCGTCGCCGGTCACTGCGACGACCTCTCCCCGGTCCTGGAGCGCGCGAACGATCTCGAGCTTGTCCTCCGGCTTCACGCGCGCGAACACGCTGACCTCTGCCGGATCCGACCTGCCGAGCTGGTCGCCTTCGAGGATGTGACCGTCGGGCGTGAGAAGGCCAACCTCACGCGAGACCGACGCCGCCGTGCCGGCGTGATCGCCTGTGACCATCACGATCCGGATGCCGGCGGAGGCCGCGTCGGCGATCGCTGGCGCGGCCTCCGCGCGTACGGGATCGCGGAGACCCACCAAGCCGACGAACGTGAACCCCTCCTCCGGCGGGCGATCCGGGTCGACGTCCGGTCCTTCCCGGACGGCGAAGGCGATCACACGGCTTCCTGAGGTAGCGAGCTCCTCCGCAGACCGAAGGACAGCGTCTCCCGCCAGCGGACCTCGGCCGCCCTCGAGGTCGACCGCGTCCACCGATGCGTCCAGGACGACCTCGGGAGCGCCCTTGAGGACGGTGATCGTTGTGCCGATCCCTTCGCTCACCGTCACCGTTCGGCGCCGACTCGCATCGAACGGGAGTGAGCCGAGACGCCGGTGCCGGTCTCGGATGCGGCGAACCTCCGCCTCCCCCACCGACTCCAGGAGCGCGACCTCGAGTGGGTCGCCGGTGGGAGGGTCGAGCGTCGCGTCGGATCCGAGGGCGATCGCGGTCGCGATGCGTTCGGGCACGGACCCCGCGATCGCCCGCATCGGAGCCTCCCCCGTCACGACGATGCGATCCACCTGCATCCTGTTCTCGGTCAGGGTCCCGGTCTTGTCCGTCAAGATCACCGTCGACGAGCCCAGGGTCTCGACTGCGGGCAGACGCCGGACGATCGCGCCTCGCTCGGCCATACGTCGGACGCCGAGGGCGAGCACGACGGTCACCACCGCCGGCAGCCCTTCCGGGACGGCCGCAACCGCCAACGCGACCGCGGATAGGAAAGCCTGCCTGACCTGGTCCTCTCCGGTCCCCAACCGAACGAGGGTGAGCACGAAGACGCCGCCGGCGATCGCCACCGCCGCCAGACCGAGGGTCTTCGTGAGTCGGCGGAGCCGACGCTGAAGGGGTGTGGGGGCACGCGCTTCACCGAGCTCGGCTGCGATCCTGCCCAGCGAGCTGGATGCACCGGTCGCGACGACGGCCCCCAGACCGTCTCCGTTCGTCACCACTGTTCCCGCGAAGGCGCGCCCGCTGTCGGCATCATCGACGGCGGCAGGCACGCGCTTCTCGACGGCCAGGGATTCCCCCGTCAGAACCGACTCGTCGATCTGGAGCCCGTTCGCCGCCAACAGCTTCGCGTCCGCGGGCACGCGGTCTCCAGCGACGAGCACGACGACATCGCCAGGAACGACACCGGCGAGTTCGATCCGCTGCCGATGTCCGTCCCGGATCACCGTGGCGAAGCGAGGCTCCATCGAGCGGAGCGCATCGAGGGCGTGTTGGGCACGCCCTTCTTGGATCGTCCCGATCACCGCGTTCAGGATCACGATCGCGAGGATCGCGAAGGCCTCGAGACGCTCCCCCAACCCGAACCCTTCCACCCCGGACGCCACGATGAGCAGGAGAGACATCGGCTCCAGGAGCTGGTTCGCGAAACGCCGCTGCCATGAGGCGCGACGACCGACCGGGATCTCGTTCGGCCCGAAACGGTCGAACCGGGCCTTCGCGTCATGGGCTGTGAGGCCCTCGTCGGTACGCTTTCGACCGCTGTCCTCGACGCTGCTCGCAACCGGAAGATCCGCGTCGGTCACCGGATCCGGACCTGTTCGGCGGGGGTTTCGCGCCCACGGGAGAGGCGCTTGAACGAGGTGTCGATCAACAGCAGCGCCGGCATGGACGCGACCGCGAGGGCCCAGCCGACGCCGGGAGGTGGGCGATGTTCGAGCGGTTCACCGAGGACGGGCCACAGCAGGAACGCCCCCGCGAGCACCAGTTCGATCGCGGAGCCGAGCACCAACATCCGATTCGAGAACCATCCGATCCTCCACGGTGGCAGGGTGGAGCTCCGGCACGCGAAGGCGTTCGCCGTCTGCGCGAGGACCACCACCGCGAAGGCTGCACCTGAGGAGGCGGCGAGGGCGGCTCCCGAAGGGAACGGCGCCCCCGGCCGCCATCCGAACGCGAACAGCGAGGCGAAGAACGCCGCCATCTCGAACACCGCTTCGGTGGGACCCGCCACGGCGAACGCCCGGATCGCGACGAGCCGGTCCAACAATCGGCCCCGTACCGGCGTGGTCGAGGCCAGGGTGCCCGGGGGCGGCGGTTCCGCGCCGAGCGCGACCGCCGAGAAGGTGTCGGTCGCGAGATCGAGCACCAGGATCTGCATCACCGAGAGTGCGAGCGGGATCGTCCCGCCCGACAAGGCCCACACGGCGAACGGCGTGAGCTCGGCCACGTTGTCGGTCAGGTGATAGGTGAGGAACTTCTGCACGTTGTTGAACGTGACGCGGCCGTGCTCGATCGCCGTCACGATCGTGCCGAAGTGATCGTCGAGGAGCACGAGATCGGAGGCCTCGCGGGCCACATCGGTCCCCGACCGACCCATCGCGATGCCGATATCGGCCGCCTGAAGCGCCGGGCCGTCGTTCACCCCATCGCCCGTCATGGCGACGACATGTCCTCGCGATCGGAGCGCTCTGGCGATGCGGACCTTCTGCTCCGGCGAGATCCTGGCGAGCACGATGCCGTCGCGGTCGATCGTGGCGGCGAGGACCCGATCGTCCTCGGGCAGGTCGTCGCCGGTCAGGACGGGGCCGTCCTCCGGCGTGAGTCCCACCGCCCGGGCGATCGCTGCCGCCGTCGCCGGATGATCGCCCGTCACCATCGCGATCCGCACGCCCGCCTTGCGGCACGAGGCGATGGACTCCGCGACGTCGTGTCGGGGTGGGTCGAGGAGTCCGATGAATCCAAGGAGCTC
>JAJNBA010000057.1 GCA_021155985.1 Actinomycetes bacterium | reverse complement strand
TCGAGCGTGAGCCGGTCCGACATCAGCGTGACGATCCTGCCGCGGTAGATCTGGTCGACGAACCGCAGCTTGTCCAGGTTCTTGTCGACGACGATCACCTCGGCCTCCATCCCCGCCGCGATCCCCGCGGCGTTCGCACCGGCCATCCCGGCACCCAGGACGAGCACGCGGGCGGGCCGCACGCCCGACACCCCGCCCATCAGGACGCCGCGCCCGCCGGCCTCCTTCTCGAGGAACCGAGCCGCCACGTGCGGCGCCATCCTCCCCGCCACCTCGCTCATCGGCGCGAGCAGCGGGAGGCGCCCGTCGCCGAGCTGGACCGTCTCGTAGGCGACGGCATCCACCTTCCTCCGGATCAGCTCCTGGGTCAGTTCGGGGTTCGCTGCGAGGTGGAGGTAGGTGAAGAGGGTCTGCCCTTCCCGCATCAGCGCGTACTCGGAGGCGATCGGTTCCTTGACCTTCAGGATCATGTCGGCGCCGCGCCACACGTCCTCGGCGGAGGACACGAACTGCGCCCCCGATCGCTTGTAGCGCTCCTCGGAGAGGCTCGAGCCGAGCCCCGCCCCCTCCTCGATCAGGACCGTCTGTCCGGCGTCCACCAGCTCGCGGACCCCCTCGGGGGTCGCCGCGATGCGGTACTCGTTGTCCTTCACCTCTTTGGGGATGCCGACGATCAACGCCTGCCCCTTCCGACTCGGTCAGAGCCTACCCCGCGGCCATCCGGGCGTCGGCGAGGAGCAGCGCGAGCACGCTCTTCGCGTCGTCGATCCGACCGGCGCGAGCATCGGCCACCGCACCGTCGAACGACCGCCGGATCACCTCGATGCCCTCTTCCGGTTCGCGTTCGGGATGGGGTTCGGTCCGGGCAACGAACAGATGCACCAGCTCGCTCGAGGATCCCGGGGACAGGTGCAACGCCACGAGCGGCTCGAGCGACGTGTGGCGGAACCCGGTCTCTTCGAGCAGCTCCCGCGCAGCGCAACTGGGCGGGTCTTCACCCTCCACATCGAGCAGCCCGGCCGGGATCTCCTCGATCAGGCTCCGGGCACCGGCGCGGAACTGACGGATCAAGAGGACGTCTCCGTCCGGTGTGACCGGGAGGACCGCCGCCGCGTCCTTGGGTTTGAACACCTCCCAGGTGCCCGCGTCGGGCCATTCCTCCTCGTCCACCTGGACCCATCGTCCGCGGAAGAGGACGGACGACCGGACGGGCTCGAGCACGCGCTAGCCGACGGCGATCCGGCGCTGCCCGGATCGCTCCACCGCCCGGGCCTTCGCCGCACCGACGAACTCGCGGAACATCGGGTGAGGGCGCGTCGGCCTCGATCGGAGCTCCGGGTGGAACTGTCCGGCGATGAAGAACGGGTGGTCCGGCAGCTCGACGATCTCGGCCAGACGGCCCTTCTGCGACGTCCCGCTGATCACCATCCCGTGCTCGCGGAGGACGTCGAGGTAGGCGGGGTTCACCTCCCACCGGTGACGGTGCCGCTCCTCCACGACCTCTTGGCCGTAGCAGCGAGCGGCGAGGGTGTCGGGCTCGAGGTAGCAGGGCTGGGCGCCCAGCCGCATCGATGCCCCGAGGTCGGTGACGTTCTTCTGCTCCGGCAGCAGATCGATCACGGGATCCGGCGTGCCGGGCGCGAATTCCGACGAGTTGGCGTCCGCGAGCCCGCAGACGTGACGCGCGAACTCGATCACCGCGCACTGGAGCCCGAGGCAGATCCCGAGGAACGGGACACCGCGCTCCCGAGCGAACCGGACGGCGTCGACCTTCCCCTCCACGCCACGGATCCCGAAGCCGCCGGGGATGAGGACGCCGTCGACGCCGTCGAGCGCTTGCTCGGTGGCATCACCTCCCAGGTCGTCGGACGCGATCCACTCGATGCGCACGTCCACGCCGTGATGGATCCCGCCGTGGTTCAGGGCCTCCATCACCGACAGATAGGCATCGCGGAGGTTCACGTACTTGCCGACGACGGCGATCCGAACGGGATCGGTCGCCGCTCGGACCTTCGCGACGAGGTCCTGCCACTCGGAGAGATCGGGCTCGCCGTCGATCCCGAGATGCTTGGCGAGCTCCTCGTCAAGGCCTTCCTGATGCAGGGTGAGCGGGACCTCGTAGATCGATCTCGCGTCCGGCGCGCTGATCACTCCGCTGATCGGCACGTCACAGAGGAGCGAGATCTTCTCCTTCAGGTTGCGCCCGATCGGTCGATCGCTCCGGCAGACGATCGCGTCGGGCTGGAGACCGAGGGACCGTAGCTCCTTGACGGAGTGCTGGGTGGGCTTGGTCTTGATCTCGCCCGACGGTCCGATGTACGGCATCAGCGAGACGTGCACGAACGCGCACCGGTCGCGACCGATCTCGTTGCGGAGCTGGCGGACCGCCTCCAGGAAGGGGAGGGATTCGATGTCACCCACCGTCCCGCCGATCTCGACGATCTGGATGTCGGCCTGCTCGGTCTCCGCGAGGGCGCGGATGCGCTCCTTGATCTCGTCGGTGATGTGCGGGATCACCTGGACCGTCTTCCCGAGGTAGTCGCCGCGTCGCTCCTTGGCCAGGACGCTCGAATACACGGCCCCGGTCGTGAAGTTCGACCCTCGATGGAGGTCCTGATCTAGGAACCGTTCGTAGTGCCCGAGGTCGAGGTCGGTCTCGGCACCGTCGTCGAGCACGAACACCTCGCCGTGCTCGAACGGGTTCATCGTGCCCGGATCGACGTTGATGTACGGGTCCAGCTTCTGGACGAGCACCTTCTGACCACGAGCCTTGAAGAGGCGGCCGAGGGAGGCGGTGGTGATGCCCTTGCCGAGTCCGGAAGCGACTCCGCCCGTGACGAAGATGAACCTCGTCTCATCGACCACGGGAAGCGACTCTAACAGACCCGACCGACGAGACCGCCCGTTCCGCTCACGAAGTTGCGTCCGGCAGCCGTCCGAGGCGATCGAACCATCGGAGCGGGGGGATCGCGTCGACCGTCCTCGTGAACGTGACCGTCTCGGCGAGGACGTTGAGCCCGATGACGACCAGAGCGGCCGGCAGCAGCCAGATCTCGGGGAGCCGTCGCACGATCTCCGCTCCGGCGAGGAAGCCGAGGAGGTTCGCGCCCGAGTCGCCGAGCATCCCGCGCTCACGCAGGTCGGGAGCCAGGGTCGCGCACGCAGCGCCCGTGCACACGAGGAGGAACGCCTTCAGGTCGACGACGAGGAGCACGAGCGCCACGACGAGGAACCCTTTGAGCGCCCGACCGGGGGCCACGTCGAGACCGTTCCACACGTTCGTGCAGCCGGCGATCGCGATCAGCGCGAGGAGGTTCGCCCACAGGTGCTCTCGCGGGGTCCACGCGATCGTGATCGCCGCGGCGAGGACGGCGGCCGCGAGCTTCACGCTCCCGGTGGTGAGTCGCCCGGCGAGGACGGCGCGCAGGTGCCCGCGGAGGCCACGCTCCGCTCCCCCGAACCCGTCGTCCACCACCCCGGCCAGGAACACGATCGCCGCCCCGAGGACCTCGCCGGCCTGGGAATCCCGCACCCCTTCGGCGTCGATCTGCCGGACGACCACGAGCGCGACCCCCGCTGCCCCAATCGCGACCGCCCACCCCAGCGTGGCGGGGATCGCGCGGCCCCGGCGGTTCTCCTTCCACCAGCGTGCGCCCGCTTTCCGGGCTCCCAGCCAACCGATCCAGGCGAGCGTCAGGCCCCCGGCGAACCACGCGACCACCTCCGCCGGCTCGATCAGGGCCTCCGACGCCGCGGAAGCCCGGGCATGGCTCGCGAGACGACCGCTCCGACGATGTCGACCCCCTGGCGCGCACGGTGCGCGAACCCGCGGGGGCCGCGCCCGGTCGGACGGTGGGCCAGTCCTTCCACGGGGATCTCGACCACCCGCAGGCCGGAGCGGACCGCGTCGATCGTCATCCCCACCTCGAGACCGAACCCGGGGGCGAGCGGGCGTACGGCGGCCAGGGCGTAGGCGGTGAGCGCGCGCTGCCCGGACAAGGGCTCGCGAGACTCCCACCCGCAGAGGGTTCGGATCGACCGGGCGGCGAACCGCTTCACGATCCCGAACCCTCCCCCGGCGAGCTTCGGGAACGCGGCGATCGCGATGTCGGCCCGGCCCTCCCGGACCGCACCGAGCAGCGGTCCCAGAAGCGACGCGCTCTCGGCCAGATCGGCGTCGGCGAGCAGCCACACGGCCGATCCCGGGAGACGACCCAGTGCGTCTTCGATCGCACGGCCCTTCCCGAGGCGACGGGACGCCCGCAGCACCGTGGCGCCGGCGAGGAGCGCGGCCGAGCTCGTCGCGTCGCGTGAGCCATCGTCCACCACGATGACTTCGTCGACCAGCGCGTGCAGCGCGGAGACGGTGCTGGCGACGCGCTCCGCTTCCTCGTGCGCGGCCACGAGCGCCACGACCAGACGCTCCATCAGGATCGACAGGACTGCGGCGGCTCGTCGGCGCCGGGAGCGACCATCATCGCGTCGCTTCCGAACCCGTAGTCCCCGCCGGGACGGAACGTAGGATCGTCGGCGGTGAGGAACCGCTCGATGCCGAGCACCATCGTGATGCCACCGATCCCCTCGAGATCCAGGTCGTCGACGGTCACCACCGAGCAGTCCGGGATGTCGGCAGCCTCGCGCACCGCGGCGACGAACCCGTATTCATCCTCGATCGGCCCCACCGCGGTGGTCGGCACGTCGAGCCCTTCGAGTCGTTCGGCGAGAGGCACGAGGAGCGCTTCGGGAGCCGGGAAGCCGGCCGGAGCCGCGCCACCCGCGACGACCACGACCAGCTGCCCGGGTCCTCCGATCGCGAGCAGCGCCCCGGGTTCAAGATCGCGATCGGCCGTGACGAATCCCTCCTCCAGCAGTTGACCGAGCACGTCCTCCTCCTCGGGCAGCACGCCCGCCGCCAACCGGATCGCCAGCGCCCCCGCGATCCCCTGGCGCAGCTCTTCGACGTCGGCGCCGGGGAGATCGAAGATCGTCTCGAGCACCGCGGCGTTCTCCTCCACCTCGGGCTCCGCGAGGGCCCGGGTGAGCTCGAGGGTGGCGAGGACCTCGACCCCCGCATCGCCCAGCTCCTGGACGGTCCGTTGCGCTGGCCCGCTCACGCCGTCCATCGCGACGACGACCGCCTCCTCACCGAGGAGCGTGTCGTCCCGGAGGGTCGGCCGGAGCCCTTCGGCGAACGCCACGTAGCGCTCGGCGAGCTCCTCGGCGACGTCTCGATCCCGCTGGGCTTCCTCTGTGTTCCTGCGGAGTTGGCTGACCAGATCGTCTCCGACCACGAGCGTGCCCGCGAGGACGCCCAGACCGAATGCGAGGACGACGGCGACGAGGGACACGACGTGGTAGCGCCAGGAGATCACGGGAGGGATCGGATCCAGTCGACGATCCCGTTGAGCGTCTGATCGAGGTAGAGACGCAGCGCGGGGGACGCGGCCAGCATGAGTCCGAAGGCGATCAAGACCGCGCCGACGAGCAGCACGATGTCGCGGGCGCGCGCCCGTCCCGGGTAGATCCGGGCGACGCCCTTCGCATCCATCAGGATCTCCCCCACCCGGAGTCGGACGAGGAACGTGGACGACATCCCCGGCCGGCCTTTGTCGAGGAACTCCCGGAGGTTCCCGTGGGTCCCGACGGCCACGATCAGCTCCGCGCGACGCTCGTGGGCGAGGAGGAACGCCACGTCCTCGCTCGTCCCGGCCGACCGCACTTCGACGTACGGGATCGAGAGGCGCTCCAGACGCGCGCGGCCCGGCGCGCGACCGTCCGGGTAGGCGTGCAGCACGATCTCGGTGGAGACGCGCCGGCGGCGGCGGATCAGATCGAGCGCCCGATCCGAGATGCTGTCCATGTCGCCGATCACGATGTCGGGCACGTATCCGGCCTCCAGCAGCGCATCGGCCCCGCCGTCCACACCGACGAGGACGGGCCGGACGTCCCGGATGTAGGACCGGAGCGCCGCCAGGTCCTCCCGGTAGCTGGTACCGCGGACCACGACGAGGACGTGTCGGCCGGAGAGTGAGTGACTGAGCTCCGGCAGACCCGCGCCACCGAACAGCAGATCGCGCTCCTCGCGCATGTATTCCAAGGTGTTGTTCGCGAATCCCTCGAACCGCTCGTCGAGGGCCTCCCGAGCCGACTCCATCGCCTCCAGGATCGAGCCACGGTCCTGCCTGATCCCGACCCCGACGAGTCGATCCCCGGAGAAGACGCGATCGTGTTCGAGGCGCACCGGATCACCCTCGCGGATCTTCTGGAGCACCAGCGTGCCGACACGATCGACGAGTGGCACGCCGGCGTCCTCAAGGATCATCGGCCCGAGGTTGGGATACCGGCCGCTGATCGACGGCGCGGCGTTGACCACGGCGGCCACGCCGACCCGGACGAGCGCCTCCGCCGCCACGCGGTCGAGGTCCTCGTGATCGATCACGGCCACATCCCCCGGCTCGATCCGGGTGACGAGCTCCTTCGTTCGACGATCGATCCTCGCCCTTCCCCCCGCGAGAGCGCGGGTGCGGGCCGCGCGACGCCGAAGCAGCTTGGACGCCAGTGGTCCCTTCCCCGGCCGGGACCATCCCCGGCCGTCCTCGGATGGGTTCGAGGGTAGCCGAGACCGAGCCTCAGGTGACGGCGCCCGCCCTGCCGAGGGTCGCGGACCCCTCGCGGAGGCGTTCGGCCTCGGCCAGGAGCTCTTCCGCGTGGGTCACGGCACTCTCGCTACCGGCTAGTCCGGCGAGCATCCGCGAGAGCTCCTCGAGTCGGCTCGATCCGACGAGCAGCTCGACCGATGCCGTGCCGCGCCCCTTGGTGACGCGCACATGACGGTCCGCGAAGCACGCGATCTGGGGCAGGTGGGTCACCACGAGCACCTGGCGACCTGCCGCGAGACGTGCCAGTCGGCGGCCGACAGCGAGGCCGGCTTGCCCCCCGATCCCGGCGTCGACCTCGTCGAAGACCAGCGTGCCGACCTCGTCGAGATCGGCGAGCACGCTCCGGCAGGCCAGCAGCACCCGGGAGAGCTCGCCGCCCGATGCAGCCCTGGCGAGCGGGCGTGCGGGTTGACCCGGCGATGCCGAGAGCCACAGCTCGGCGCGTTCCGCCCCGACGGGACCGGGTTCGTCGAGGGGGAGCAGACGGGCCTCGAAGACGACGCCCGGCATCCCGAGCTCCTCGAGCTCCGACCGGACGGCGTCAGCCAGGGCAGGCGCGGCACGGGTGCGCCCCGCCGTCACGATAGCCGCACGATCCCGGGCGGTCGCGGTCGCGGCCTCCAGCTCCCGCTCCAGTTCCGCGATCCGATCGTCGGCGCCGGCGAGGGTCCGCAGTTGCTCCGCGGACTCGGCCAGGAACGCGACGACGTCTGCATCGGTGGGTCCGTACTTCCGCTGCAGCTGCTTGAGCGCCGCGACACGCTCCCGCACGGCCTCCAGCCGCTCGGGGTCGGGCAGGAGGACGTCCCTGTACGCGCGCACGTCTCGGGCGAGCTCCGCGATCTCGGCGGCGATCCCCCGAGCCCGGTCGGCCGCGTCGCGCGCCGAGGGGTCGACGTCCGCCGCGCCCTCCAACTGCGACGCCAGGGACGCGGCGGCGTCCGCGATCCCATCCTCACCGGTCAGGGCGTGCTCCGCCGCGGACGCGTGTTCCATCAGGCGCTCGACGTGCGCGAGGCGCCCCTCCTCGGCGGTGAGCTCCTCCGTCTCGCCGTCCCGAGGGCCGACGGTCTCGATCTCGTGCACCTGATAGGCCAGGAGATCGAGCTCACGCTCACGGTCCCGCGCCGCCTCACGCAGCGCGCCGAGCTCGGTGGCGACGCTCCGCAACCTCTCGTACGCCTCACGATAGGTTCCGAGCGCGACCACGTGCGCGTCTCCCGCGTACCGGTCCAGGAAGCCGGTCTGGACGGCAGGCGCCAGCAGGCGCTGCGTTTGACCCTGCCCGTGGTGCTCGACGAGCCCGACGCCGAGCTCGGCGAGCGCCGACGCCGTCGCGAGCTGACCTCCGATCCGGGCGGTCGATCTGCCGTCCCGAGCGATCGACCGCGCCAGTATCACCTCACCGTCCTCCGCCCAATCGCCGGCACCGTCGATCGCGTCGAACCGCGCCTGGACCCGGGCAGCCGCTGCATCCTCCCGGACCAGCGCGGCCGAGCCCCGCTCGCCCAAGGCCAGCAGCAGGCCCACCGTCACCATCGTCTTGCCGGTCCCCGTCTCGCCGGTGAGGACGTTCAGTCCGGGCGCGAGCTCGAGCTCGAGGTCGGCGATCACCCCGAGGCCGCTGATGTGGAGCTCGCGCAGCACGGTCGGGATGCTAACGGCCTCCCCCGACATCGGGCCTCGTTCCGGGCGGATCGCCCGGGAGGTCGAACTTGTCCCGGACTCGGGTCAGGAACCCCGGAGCGGCGTCCTTCGACACGAGGCGTGCAGGGCTCGGCGCAGCCAAGATCCGGATCCTCGATCCGACCGGGAGCTCGATCCCCTCTCGTCCGTCGGCGGACAGGACGCCGGGTTCGTCCCCCACCACCTCCAGGACCACCACCTGTCCGGCGCCGAGTACGAACGATCGATCGAACACCATGTGCGCGGCGATCGGTGTCACCACCAGGCAGGGCACGCCGGGGCTGACGATCGGCCCGCGGGCCGAGAACGAGTACGCGGTCGAGCCCGTGGGGGTCGCGACGATCACCCCGTCGGCCGAGAACGTGGTGACGTACTCGTCGCCCACGTGCACCGCGAGCCGTACGAGACGATGGCGCGTCCACTTCTCGACCATGATCTCGTTCATCGCCCACTGGGTCGGGAACGGGTTCCCGTCCGCGGGCTCGGCCATCACCGCGAGCCGCTCCTCCACTCGGGCGCGCCCGTCGAGTGCGGCCTGGATCAGCGCCATCGCGTCGGGCCCCGGCTCGATCTCCGTCAGGAAGCCGAGCCGACCCACCTTGACGCCCAGGACCGGGCAATCCGCCTCTGCCGCGACCCGCGCGGCCCGGAGGAACGTCCCGTCACCTCCTACGGAAACGACCAGGTCCGGTCGCTCTTCGCGCACGTCGTCGGGCCGCCGGGCGATCCGGGTCTCCACGGACTCCGCCTGCAGGTCACGGCGGAGCAACTCAGCGGTCTCGACCGCCGGAGCGCGACCCTCGTGGACGACGAAGGCGACGACGCTCACGCGTTCGTCAGCTCCCGGGCAGCGCCGATCGCGGCGTCCACGCCGAGCTCGGCCCGCGCGCCGCCGATCGTGGCGCGCATGAGGAACTCCACGTTGCCGGCCGGGCCCGTGATCGGCGACGGGATCACCCCTGCCGCCGGGGCCCCGGCCTCCGCGGTCGCATCGGCCACGCCGCCGATCGCGCGACGCCAGACGTCGGGATCCGTGACCACTCCACCGGCTCCCACCTCCGCTCGGGGCGCCTCGAACTGCGGCTTGACCAAGAGGACGAGGTCCGCCCCCGGGTCCGCCACATCGACCAGCCGCCGCACCACGGTGCGGAGCGAGGTGAACGCGAGGTCGGCCGTCACGAGCGAGGCGAGGTACGGGAGCACATCCGCGTCGAGCTCTCGAACGTTCGTCCGATCGAGCACGGTCACACGCGGATCCGTCCTGAGCTCCCAGGCGAGTTGGCCGTAGCCGACGTCGACGGCGACGACGTGTCGCGCACCGCGCTGGAGCAGGCAATCCGTGAAGCCTCCCGTCGATGCGCCCGCATCGAGGCAGTCACGCCCCGTGGGGTCGATCGCGAACGCGTCGAGGGCCGCGGCCAGCTTCGACCCACCCCGAGAGACGAACGGCCGCCCCGCATCCATCACGGCGAGTGCCTGGTCGGCGCTCACGAGTGCGGTGCTCTTGGTCGCCGGCGCGCCCTGCACCGTCACGTGACCCGCCAAGACCGCTTCCTGCGCTTCCGCCCTGCTCCCGGCCAGCCCTCGACGGACGAGCTCGAGATCGAGGCGGCGACGGCCCACGCGGGAGCTCCGTTCAGGAAGCGCTCGACGGCTTCCGGCGGGCGCCCGTGGTCGTCCGCGCGGTCGTCGTCCGAGCCGTCTTCTTCTCCGTTCGCCCTCGGCGAGGGGTCGACGAGCGAGCGGCCGTCTTCCGACCCGCGGACGAGCGGCCGGACGCCGTCATCCCCGCGGCCCGCTCCAGATCGCGGACGCGCTTGCGGAGGGCGTCGAGCTCATCCTGGGTAGCCCCACCCATCGAGCGGAGCTGCTGCGAGACCTCCTTGCGGACCGTGTCGCGGAGACGCTGCGACAGATCCATCAGCTCCCCCGCGGTCTTCGCGACCTGCTCCTTGGCCGCGCCGGGCTCGAGGTACCGCTTGGCGAGCTCTTGCGCCTTCGACGGGCTGAGCTGACCGATCACGGCTTCGAACGTCTTCCGGATGTCGTCGATCACCATCGTGCGAACCCTCCAGTGTGGTTGGGGACCTCCTCCGGCAGGATACCCCCGCCCTCGTGCGCCGGTTCCGTCAGCAGGCCGCCGACGTCGTCCACGATGAACGTCGGCTTCCACGAGACCTCGTCGACGTCCGCTCGACGAGCGGCACCCGTGAGCACGAGCACCGAATCCCAGCCCAGCCGCCCTGCGCCCGAGATGTCCGTGTCCAGGCGATCGCCGACCACGAGGGGATGCTCCCCGCCCGAGGAGACGAGGGCCCGCTGGAACAGGGCTGGCTCCGGCTTGCCGAACACCTCGGCTCGCACGCCGGTCGTCGTCTCGATCGCTGCCAGGAGCGCGCCGGCGCCCGGCCACGATTCCCCTCCGGGAACCGGGAAGGAAGGGTCGGCGTTCGAGGCGAAGAGCGCCACGCCTCGCTCCACCAGCACTGCCGCATCCTTCAGCTTCGCGTAGTCGGCCTTGCGATCGAACCCCACGACCACGGCGTCGGGGAGAGGGTCGGATGGCGACACCGCTCGGATCCCGACCCCGGCGAGCGCGTCCAGGAGTCCCTCCTCCCCCACCACGAACGCCGATCGGACATCGCGTTCGGTGAGGATCGACGCCGTCGCGATCGCGGAGGTCACGACCTCCGCGGGCGTGGCTTCCACCCCCACCGACTCCAGCCGTTCCACCACCTGCGCGGGAGTCCGGCTGGAGTTGTTCGTGACGAACGCGAGGCGCTTGCCGGCCTCGCGCAATGCGGCGACGGTCGCCGCCGCGCCCGGGATCGCGTCTGGCCATCGGTACAGGACGCCGTCGAGATCGAGCAGGATCGCGTCGTACGGATCGGCGAGCACGGTCAAGCCGACAGCCGCTCGAGCACCCGGACGTAGTCGGGCATGTCGGGCCGAAGGACGACCGCCAGCTTCGCGTGCCCTCGCGCCCGGGAGCGCTGGCCGGTGCGCTCGCACGCCAGCGCGAGCGCGAAGTGGGCGTAGTCGTCGGACGGGTCGAGCTGGACCGCTTTCGCGAACTCGCGGCGAGCGCGCGACGCTCGACCACACGCGTAGAGCGCGCGTCCGAGCGCCTCGCGGATCGACGCCTTCTCCGGCTCCAGCAGCTTCGCCTGCGACAACAGCATCACGGCTTGATGGGGGTGGCCGCCTGCGAGCATCGACCGACCGCGTGCGTACAGGTCGTACGCCGAGCGTTGCTCGTTGTCCACGTGCACCGTTACCCGTCCTTCGGTCCCGATCGAACGCGGCGGGAGTCCCCGTCGTGTCCGCTCGACGTTAGCAGCGGGAAGCCGCAACGTGGCTGGACAGGACGATCGCGACGTCAGGCGGCGGGCTGCTCGAGCTTCTTGATCCCCGTGGCCACCACCTCCGTCAGGCTCCGCGCTCCTGCGCCGCTCCGGTAGAACCGTCGAACGAGCTGCCCGTGCACGAGCACGGCGTCTCCCTTGGCGATCCCGTCGACGGTGCGCGCACCGACCGTGGCGTGCCACGCCGCGACCGGGAGGGGGAGGAGGCGTCGTCCCGCCTCCGGGACGGACAGCCGGAGCTCCGTGACCTCGTCTCCCGACGGCATCCGCCGCTGCACCGGATCCGCGGCGACGGTGCCGGCGAGGACGACGACGTTCACCGTCACCATGTCTGCCCCCACATCGTGCCTCCTTCCGGGGGAAGGTGACGGTATCCCGCGCCACCGACACGGCCCTGCGACACTGATCGGATGGAGCATCCCTCGCCGATCGTGTTCCCCGTCGCCGACGGGATCACCGCGATCGACACGTTCATGGGCGGGCGCGCGCGGTACACGGCCGCCTACCTCCTCGAGGCCACGGAAACGGCGCTGGTCGAAACCGGACCGGGCACGTCCGTCGAACCGGTCACCGAGGCGCTCCACTCGTTGGGCATGGCCCCGGACGAGCTCGCGCACATCGTGCTCACGCACATCCACCTCGATCACGCGGGTGGGGTCGGGCGGCTCGCCGAGCGCTTCCCGCGCGCCACGGTGTGGGTGCACCGGCGTGGCGCACCCCATCTCGTCGACCCGGCGCGCCTCGTGGCGAGCACCGCGCGCGTCTGGGGAGACACCGAGATGCGGGAGCTGTTCGGACCGACCGAGCCCGTCGCGAGCGGTCGCGTTCGCCCTCTGGAGGACACGGACACGATCGTCCTCGGCGACCGCGAGCTCCTCGTCCTGGAGACACCCGGGCATGCGTCGCACCACGTGGCGCTCGTCGACTCGCGCACCGGGTCGGTCTTCACGGGCGATGCCCTCGGGATCCATGTGCCCGACCTTCCCGTCCTCCGGCCGGCCACACCACCTCCGGAGTTCGACCTCGACCGATACGTGGACTCGATCGAGCGGATCCGTCGGGCGGCCCGCTCGGTCCTCCTGTTCGCGCACTTCGGGCCCCTCCACGAGGTGGGCGCGACGTGCGACCTCGCGATCCGCCGGGTGCGCGACTGGGCGGGCGTCGTGCAGGAAGGCGTGCGGGAAGGGAACGATCCCGACGAGCTGGTCGCTCGCCTCGAGTCCGCCGCCCTGGCCGACATCGAGACGGGAGCCGAAGCTGCCCTCGACCTGGAGAAGCTCGAGGATCGGCTCCGACTGCTCTCCAGCATCCGGATGAACGCACAGGGCCTCGCTCGCTACTGGGAGAAGCGCCGCGACCGAGGTGCGCAGGGATCCGATCCAGGCGACAGCTAACTGACCTCGGCCAGGCGCTCCGCCGCGTCGTACGCGCTCGGGTCGTGCTGCATTATCCGGCGGAACTCCTCCGCGGCCTCCTGCTTCCTGCCGGCCCGCGCGAGGATGTCGCCCTTCACGTACCACAGACGCAGCGTGTATCCCTCGGATCGGTCGTCCCGGGTCTTCGCCCGGCCCAGGAACGCGAGCGCCTCGGCGAACCGGCCTTGATCGGCCAGGGCCGACGCGGCGACGATCACGGCCTCGGCCTTGGCCTCGTTGGGGACGCCCTTGACCCTGAGGACCTCCTCCGCGAGGGGCACGGCCTCTTTCGGCCGGCCGAGCCCTCGGAGACTGTCGGCGATCAGATGGTTCTGATCGGTACGGCCGCTGATCCGCTTGTACGCCTTCAGCTCCGTGAGCGCCTCCTGCCACCTCCCGAGGCCGTACATCGCGAGCCCGAGCACCTCCCGGACCGCGCCGGAGCGGGGTGCGAGGGCTTTCGCCTTCTCGGCCTCGGCGGCCGCGCCCTTCGGATCGTCTCGATCGAGCAGCTCGATCGCCCGTCCCAGGCGAGACATCGCCTCGCGATCCTTGCCCGGCGGCGCGGTCCGGCGGACCTCGTCCTGGATCGGGCGCGGGAGCGCGGTGATCGGCGTGGCGGCCCGCTGGCCCCCACGCCCCTTCTGATGGAACGCGCCGGACATGCCGCCAGCCTACGGAAACGCGAACGGGCCGCCCTCTCGGGCGGCCCGTTCGCACGAAGTCTCGGCAGCGACCTACTCTCCCACTCCGTCTCCAGAGCAGTACCATCGGCGCTGGAGGGCTTAACTTCCGGGTTCGAGATGGGACCGGGTGTTCCCCCTCCGCCATGGCCACCGAAACAGCCTGTCCCGCCCGCCGGATCGCCCCTCGGGAGGGTCGTCGCGCGGTCGAGACGGAAGCGAGGATGCGCCCCGAGCAGAGCTCGGAACACGATAGCGAGCGCGAGCGAGAGTCAAGTCCTCGGCCTATTAGTACGGGTCAGCTCCACACGTTGCCGTGCTTCCACTTCCCGCCTATCAACCTCGTGGTCTGCGAGGGGCCTTACCTGGTCGAGCCAGTGGGAGATCTCATCTCGAGGCGGGCTTCGCACTTAGATGCTTTCAGCGCTTATCCCTTCCGAACGTGGCCAACCAGCCATGCCGCTGGCGCGACAACTGGCACACCAGAGGTTCGTCCACCCCGGTCCTCTCGTACTAGGGGTAGCTCCTCTCAAATCTCCTGCGCCCACAGCGGATAGGGACCGAACTGTCTCGCGACGTTCTAAACCCAGCTCGCGTGCCTCTTTAACGGGCGAACAGCCCGACCCTTGGGACCTGCTCCAGCCCCAGGATGAGACGAGCCGACATCGAGGT